>CAXRCG010000237.1:0-5266 GCA_964228885.1 Pseudomonadales bacterium
CGCGACACCAATTGGAGGAATTGAATTCCCGCAGGGGGCGATTAGTTTCGCCGACCTTGTAGTAAATTATCTGCCAGGTAGCGATGTCGGAGGTACCTACATGACTCCCGCAGAGGCGCTGGGTGCGCCTGATTACAATGATAGTATTGAGGAGGGTGCGGTTTCATTGGGCGAAGGTGGCTCACTGACGGTAGCTTTTACCGACAACTCGCTCACAACCTCCGGTGATAGTAAAAAGGATCTCTGGATTTTTGAAATTGGTTCAGCAGTTGAATCGTTTCAGGTTGAGATATCGACAAACAATGAGAACTGGATTGATCTTGGTTTCGTTTTAGGCCAACCAACGGGCATTGATATCGATGCGATTGTAGGGGTTGACTTCGGCGAGCTATATTCCTACGTGAGATTGACAGATACAGCGGGTAATCAGAGCGGATTCCCCTATGGCGAAGCTGATATTGATGCAATCGGCGCTATTTCATCTGGACAAGCCGTCCCGCTCCCCGTGCCTATGAGCTTTGCTCTGTTTGGATTGGGTTTGATCTTGCTTGCAGTTGATCGATCTAGAGCTTATGCATTTTGAAACGCCTGGGTAGGTTGTCGTTATACGGCCTCGCTCCAGATAACGCGGTGTTGCTGAAACTGAAAAATATCTTCTTCTGAATAACCCAGAGAAAGCAGTATGTCCTTGTTGTGCTGTCCTGCATAGGGCGGTGGTGTCAACGCCGGTTGAGCGCCGCCAAATGTGACACCCGCGCCGTGCCGTAGGTACGCTCCCCATTGTGGATGAGTGACGTGCTGGGTAATTTCGGTTGCTTTGACCTGTTCGTTGTTTAGCCAGAAATCTGCAGGTGATATGTGATCTGACCTGACGCAAGCGATCCCTTGATCGACAAACTTCTGCTGCCAGTGCTCGGCGGTATCGGTTAGGAAGAGTCTCTCAAGAAACGAGGTCACCTCAAGTTCGTCAGTGTTTGCTGTTAGATCAGAGAGCGCAGGTACGGCGATATCGCTCTTTTCAAGCAGTTTGCTAAAGCGTAACTTTTCATGATCATGGACGAGCGCAAGGAATATCCATTGGTCATCTGCACAAGCGTACAGTCTGTAAGTTGGAGATAACCCATAGCCGAGTTCATCTAGCATGGGTCGTGCGGGCTTGCCTGGATAGTCGACAAAATCGTCGAAATTTGCCCAGGCGTTCGCGCCGAACATATCCATCAGAATTCTTTGGCCAAGCCCAGTGCGTTGCCGCGCAACCAGTCCAAGCATGACAGAAGTCTGCACCGCCATTGCGGTGTTAGGATCCGGGTTAACCTCATTTGCGCGCATGATGCGACGAGTCCAGAGCTTCAGATTATCGATATCTTGGCGTGTTTCCGGCACGCGGTCGCCCATTTGATACATGACGCCTCCCATGGCAGCACCAGGAATCGGGTGAGTGCTCGGACGTTGTGAGCCTGGTCCATCGGGGCCATAGCCGTTGCTTTGCAAATAGATGATTTGAGGATTAAGCGCAGCTACCTGCTCATAACCAAACCCTAGTCTTTCCGGCACGCCGGGCCTGTAGTTGTGGATAAGCACATCGGCATCTTTGACAAGTTGCAGTACAATTTCACGTCCCGCTTCAGATTTCAGATCAAGACTGATGCTTTGCTTGCCGGCATTCACACGAGCAGACCCAATACCTTTTGCGAGTCCTCGATAAGGATCGCCGCCGATTTGTTCCACTTTAATCACTTCTGCACCCATGTCACTCAGAAAGCAGGCGCCCAGAGGTGCGGCAATAATCGTAGCGATTTCAACGATTTTGATCCCCGCAAGGGGAAGCCTATCGCTGGATGTCGTTGGGGCCTCGCGCGGGTGATCGCGCCAACTTGCAGCGAGTGTTTCGTCATCCGAGGTTTGTCTGTGTAACGATGCAGGCGTTTTTGTGAGTCTCGCGATAGGACCTAATTGTGTGCTGTTGTCAGGTCCACGAATCGCGTGTCCGTTGGCAATAATATCCGGATCTTTCAGCGCTTCCTGTGTCGTCTGATACGCAGTCGCGACAACACCGCCATTTTCAATACAATCGCTAATCCACTCTGCGGCGGGTTTCTCCTGAATTCGAAGGAGCATCCGCTCGCGAAACGCTTCATGTTTCTCCCGCGGTAACATCATTTGAGCAGGGTTCCAGTCCGGGTCGGCCACAACATCAATCAGATCTGTCACCATGAGAAAGTTATCAAAAAGATGAGGTAATAAATTGCCGAACTGCACCCATTTCCCATCTCCGGCTTGCGCTGGATGATAATAGAGACTTGGCATGGGTGGTTCATTTCCGGGGCCGGCGCCGTACACCTTACCGAGCTGTGATTCAAATTGACGGCCGATCATCGGGCCCTGTTCATAAGGCAGCAGTCCCTGCAATAGGCTGGTCTCAACCAGCGTGCCCGATCCTGTTTGACCCCGTTGTAATAATGCGGCGAGAATACCTGAGGTCGCGAACTGGGAGCAGGCGTAAGTCGCTACCTGCAGAGCGGAAAATACTGGACCATTGCGATCGACAATACCCGCAAATGTGTTCATTCGACCTGCTAGTGCTGCGGCGACATGCTCATAGCCGGGAAGATGAGCGAAAGGTCCGCTGCGGCCGAATCCGGTGATATGACAGAAAATGAGATGCGGATGCCGCTGGGAAATTGAACTGTAGTCCAGCCCTCTTTTTTCGAGCGCAGCTGCTCGCCAGTTGCAAATTAGCACGTCAGCGCCAGCGCAAAGAGACTCAAATTGTTCGCTATCTGTTTTATTATCGAAGTCTAGGCTAATGCCGTTCTTTCCGCGGTTCCACATTGGGTAGGAGGGTGTTTGTGACAGGGGGTCGGGGACGCCCGGTCTTGAGACAGACAACACCTCCGCTCCAAAATCTGCAAGGATCATTGTGGCGAGTCCAGCCGCTGGTCCGCGGCTAAGGTCGAGTATACGGAGTCCGGTCAATGGCGTGGTCATAAGAGTTCGCAGCTTAGCCTGTTCAAATCACGAGTATGTCATAACATGCACTACACGCAATGGGTTATAGTCCTCAAGAAACCGATAGACCATTGGTGCTTGCACCGGGGAATGAATGTATGAACGAAGCGTGGATTATTGATGCGGCCAGAACCCCGAGGGGAATTGGCAAAAGGGGCAAGGGAGCGCTTGCGGAAATTCACCCGCAAAAAATATTATCAACGGTGTTTCGATCGCTGGTAGAAAGGACGAATATCAGCACTAGTGACATAGATGATGTCATCGTCAGTTGCAGCCATCAATTCATGAAACAGGGTAGTTGTATTGGCCGGATGGCAGCGCTGGATGCAGGATTTTCGATCAATGCATCTGGTGTAACGCTGGATCGTTTTTGTGGCGGAGGGATTACCTCGGTGAATTTTGGTGCCGCGACTATTATGAGCGGGATGGAAGATTTAATTGTCGCTGGTGGGGTTGAAGTCATGTCCTATTATCGCGAGGTGGAGCCACCAAATACGCTGGATGCAGGAAATATCGATCTTCGTGAAGCCCATCCGCAGTTATCGGTGGGCGTTGCTGCGGACGTGATTGCCTGCGAAGAAGGTTTTAGCAGGGAGTCACTGGATGCCTTTTCCGTTGAGAGTCAAAGACGCGCAGGGGCAGCGTTGGAGAGTGGGGCTTTTGCAAGAAGTTTAGTGCCAGTCTACAATCCCGACGGCTCTTTGGCGCTGGACACAGAGCAATATCCTAGACCCGCGACGACTGCGGAACAACTCGGACAACTTAAACCCGCCTTCGAAGCTCAAATGGATATGGCGTTTGCGGATTCAGGCATGACTTTCAGAGAATGGGTGAACAGAACCTGGCCAGATCTGGAGGTTGATCATCGGCATCACGCGGGTAGTTCTTCAGGGATTGTTGATGGAGCGGCTGCGCTGGTTCTGGCATCGCCAGAATATGCCCGTAGCAATGAACTGAAACCTCGAGCTCGGGTGCGGGCGATGGCAAATATGGGACACTCACCGGAATACATCTTGAATGGTCCCGTTGATGCTGCAAAGAAGGTCTTGAAGAAGGCCGCAATGAACCTCGATGACATTGATCTTTTCGAGGTGAATGAAGCGTTTGCTGTTGTGCCGATGAAATTTATGCGCGATCTAAATATTGACCATGACAAGCTCAACGTGAATGGTGGCGCTATTGCTTTGGGCCACCCGATTGGTGCGACAGGCTCGATGCTAATCGGCACAGTGCTTGACGAGCTTGAGCGTCGGGATAAGACGACTGGGCTAGTCACTATGTGTGCTGCGGGTGGTATGGCACCCGCAATCATCATCGAACGAGTCTAGCCGAGGGACCTTATAATGCAGACAGAATTTACAGAAGATCAGGAACAGTTTCGAGAGGTTGTCGCGCGTTTTCTGCAAGACAAATCTCCCCCCCTAAGTGTGCGGGAGATGATGGCTTCGGAGGCCGGCTACGATAAAGATGTTTGGCGTCAGCTATGTGCAGAAGTTGGACTTGCAGGCACACATATTCCCGAGGCATTTGGTGGATTTGGGTTTGGCTCGATTGAGCTAGGAGTTGTCGCGGAGGAGATGGGTAAGCATCTTTACTGTGGCCCTTTCTTTTCATCTTCTGTGATGGCGGGTTATGCGTTACTTAACATTGCTAACGATTCAAGCAAGGTGAGGTTGCTGCCGGATATTGCAGTCGGCACGACTTTGGCGACGCTTGTACTTGACAGTTTAAATTCGCCGGAAGGTTTAGGTCGGCAACTTGTCGTTGCGAATAATTCGCTGAGTGGTACTGCGGCTATGGTGCTAGATGCGCATGTTGCTGACTTGTTAGTCATCGTTGCTCGGGCCGAAACCGGATTAGGTTTGTATACAATCCACGCTGGTGCAGAGGGAGTTTCAGTTGATCTCCTTGAAACGATTGATCAGACACGAAAGGTATCTCGGGTCAGTTTTAAGAATGCGACGGTTGAACGGATCGGTCATGTGAACAGTGAATCTCTTGATCGGACTTGGGATCACATTTGTGTGGTGCTGGCCCATGAAATGATCGGCGGGGCCCAGCATTTGTTGGAAACAACAATCGACTACACTAAATTGCGCTATCAGTTTGGTCGACCCATTGGTTCCTTTCAGGGGTTAAAACATCGTTGTGCTGATTTGTTGATGGAAGTTGAGATAGCCAAGGCAGCCACGCACCATGCGGCGCGTTGTCTGGATGCCGGTGAAGGTGAAGCCTATGCGGCCAGTATGGCAAAAGC
>CAXRCG010000238.1:0-4378 GCA_964228885.1 Pseudomonadales bacterium
ATTGCATTACCGTTACAAAAACAGCCTCGCTTGTCGGGGAACGCTTGCTTTATTGATGCTGATGGGGGCGTTGTCGAAGATCAATGGCAGGCACTGGCGGCGACGAGCAAGCTATCACCTGACACTATACGGCAACTACTCGAGCGTCTCGCCGATTACGTGGACGTGGAACCGCAAGTCGCCGAGTTAAAACCCTGGGAAAAATCGACGACCCTTAATACGCCCAAAATTGACGACTGCCCCGCGACAATCGACATCGTCGTGGCTGACAAGCTGTATATTGCTATTGCGGTTTTACCCAACAAACTGGTCGCAACGTTAAAGAAGTTAGCGGTGTTTGCCAATCCTGAATTTTTTAAACGCCAGGCGATGCGATTTTCAACGATTGGCGTACCTCGCTATCTGTGTGCGGCGCACATTGAATCGGGCTATCTGCACCTGCCCAGAGGACTAAAAGGACAAGTTGAAGCGTTACTGGAACAACAGGCTTGTACTATCCGATATCAGGATAAACGCTATGCTGGTCAGCGACTCCCGGCCCTGCGTTTTGAGGGCACGCTTCGCAGCCAGCAAGCGAAAGCGCTAAAAGCCTTACTGGAGAATGAACATGGACTGGTCATTGCGAATACGGGGTTTGGTAAGACCGTTGTTGCACTGGCATTAATCGCCAAACGCGCAGTCAATACATTGGTATTAGTGCACAATAAGGCGCTGGCGGAACAATGGATTGAGCGATGCAAGATATTCCTCAAAGACGCTGAGATGGGATCTCTCCTGGGCGGAAAGGATAAATTAAACGGACGGATCGACGTCGCGACGTATCAAAGCCTGATCAGTAGAAATGGCATTGATATTCATGACAAAGTAGATAGCTATGGGCAAATTATTGTCGATGAATGCCATCACATTCCTGCCTCAAACTATGAAACGTTGTTAAAGAACGTCGCGCCTCAATTCTTGGTTGGCTTTACCGCGACGCCCAAAAGACAAGATGGGTTGGAAAAGCTAATGTATTTTCAACTTGGTGCGGTGTTATTTGAGTCTAAACCAGCGTCGTTAACATTCAGTCAAACGGCCTATTGCTGCGACACCCAAATCGCTTTTCCAGCGACTTGGGTGGATGGTTCGGAGCCGGTAAAAATCACCCAACTGTATCAATACCTGCAAGATAATGCGTCTCGAAATCAGCTCATCACGCGCAGCATTGCCCAGGCAATAGAAGCCAAGCGTCAATGTCTGGTGCTCAGTGAACGTAAAGAACATATTGCAATACTCAGCGAGCAATTAAATACACAAGGTATCAATACTATTGAGCTGCATGGTGGTGTGAGTACTAAGATCCGTAAACAGCGGATTGAACAGATTCAGAAGGGATTACCAGAAAGGACGGTCATCATTGCGACGGGTAAATATGTGGGGGAAGGCTTTGACCTGCCTTATCTGGATACCTTGTTTTTGGCCCTCCCAATTTCCTGGAAAGGGATTGTTGCCCAGTACGCTGGCCGTATTCAGCGTCACCACCCAAATAAAACAGAGGTCACGGTGCACGATTATGTTGATGACTTTCCCATGTTACAACGAATGTGGAAAAAGCGTGCCAATGGATATAAGGCCGTTGGGTACAGTGTCAAAAAGATCGGTAGCGGCACAACTAACAAGCTTCTTTGACCCAGAATGCTAATCCATGTTTATCTAACTGGCTGCATAATTCGAAGTGTACCCCGTGGTATTTTTAATTCTTTTCTCGTTGATACCTACGATACATTACCCCTAATCATGAGCCGTTAATCGGCTCGCCAAAATCGCCAGAGCGGCTTGTTGATTGAGATGCTGTGACGGCAATACCACGGAGCGGACAATTAAACCGGTAGGCACATGCAGAACTTCTACCCCGACATGGGTGGCAGCCAAGCGGGTGGTCGGCGATGGGATGATCGTAAAGACCAAATCAGCGGCAAACGACGACGGCATCGGCATGTCCTTACTTTCGCATGCGCTCGACCGTCAGGCCGTGGGCCTGGGCGAATGCTAGGACTTTGCCTTCAGTCGCGACCACATCATGCTGATAGCGACAGCAGAAAGCGATCCAACGTTGTTCCGGTTTGAAGACTGCTCGCACATCATTCAAGCCATGATCAATGCCATATTGAGTGGTATCGATGGGCACGGCCTCATGGACGTGAAAGTGTTCCTGCGCAAACTGGGTCAGCAGAGGGCGAGGCTCCGTGTCTGCACCCACCTTCCATACAAAATTGCAATACACTGTCATGGTGTCTCCTTTATGCTGGGTCGAGGGAAATATCACTGACCCGGATACGTTGCACGGTCACGTGTGCCGCACGCCACTTTGCCAGTTCGCTGTCCAATAACACCCGTTGTAATGAGCGCACGCAGCCCTCTTTGAGTGGATGCAGTATCGAGATCTCCCCATTTGAGGCCGTCCAATGATAGCTACCTTCTTTCGTATGGATAGGTACAGCACCTTGTATTGCGCAGTGAACGCTAATCGAATTGTCATTGAAGAGCGTGACTAGACAAACCTGGGGAGCGGCGTTGTTAGCGGTTAGTGTGTAAAGTAGCCAACCATCGGGGTAAGTGAGCACGTCATGCTATCGTGTCAGTGGTATCTCTCTTTACGCTAGTATAAGGTAAGGATTAGATCAATAGTCTCTTATAAACAATGAGTTAGTATCACTTTGATACTAACTCCCGCACGGACTGTGGTCTGCGGCTATGTGCTTGTTATTACGCTAGAACTTAACATGGACTCGGATAAACGGCTGGTCAATAGGCCCATTTGAAGGCCACGACTGACGCGTTAAAAGAGGAGAGAGAAGGAGGAGCCACAAGATCGTGGTGTGATTGGGACAGTGTTGTGTTTGCAGGTGCGACCGTTGTATCAGAATGAATTTTTTGTGCTGAATAGGGATTACTGTTTTGCTTTAATATACATGAGGTTATGTTTGAAATTTTCGTTGTGTTGTGAGTTAATACTTTGAAGATAATAGATGAATGTGGTTGACGGGCGGCATGCATATCACTACTATTATAAGCAACACGCCCGCCAAGCCTCTTAACAATGCTCAAATTGTGCGGGCTTTTTTATGCCTGAATTTTACGTCATGGAAGATAAGGCATAATGAATCAATTCAACAAACCCGCGGTTAGTATTACAGAACAAATCGGCATTCTTCAGCACCGCGGTCTAACCATTCAAAATCCAGAACGTGCGGAAAGATATTTAGAAGTAATAAGCTATTTTCGCCTTAGCGCATATATGCGCCCATTCCAAAAGAATATAAACGAACAAGTTGTAGATCATCAATTCAAAGATGGAACTGAATTTAAACAAATAGTGGACTTGTACGCTTTTGATAGAGAATTGCGGCTGCTCATTATGGACGCTATTGAGAGAGTAGAAGTTGCAATCCGAGCTACCTTGAATAACGTTATGGCTAACAAGCATCAAACTGATGATATATGTAGTGGCTCCCACTGGTACTTGAATGAATCATTATTTAAATCCTCATACCAGCACAAACGACTTTTGAAAGAAATCGAAGATAAGCAATCAAAAGAATCCAACGATCTTCAGAGAGATGTAAAAAAGATTGAACGAACTTCCGTTTCTGCCGAAGTTAAAGATCGGCGGATTGAAAGAAGAGTCCGAGAGAATTATGCCCGCTTCTACCAACATACATATGATTCTCCTAAGTTAATGCCAGGTTGGGCGATGGTGGAAGAATTAACTCTTGGGAGTATATCTCACCTATATCGAGGGCTAGCAAAAGATAATGACCGTAAAGATATCGCTAGAAGATTTGACTTACCTCAAGAGGTTCTTGAAAGTTGGTTGCATACGCTAAACTTTGTGAGGAATTGTTGCGCACATCATAGTCGACTTTGGAATCGAGAATTGTCTGTTCAGCCTAAGATTCCAAATGGTGATAATTGGCAGTTGCCAGACAGACTTGAGCCCAGCCAAGTTCAGCCTAAGCGTCGTATTTATATGGTGTTACTTATGTTAGGTCACCTAATGAGGCAGGTTAGTCCAGATAGTCAATGGCATAATAAAGTAAAAGCGCTAGTTACACTTCATCCCGAAGTGCCAAAATTTCCTATGGGCTTTCCAGATGATTGGCTCAACCACGAATTCTTCAGTAGTTAAGTATCGCGAGACATCAAAAACATCTCGATGAAATACGGGTTTTGCAAAGTCCATGTGAGATTCAGTAAAATTATTCATACTAGAATGTCTTCGTTTTAATTTGATATTTATAGAAATCGAATGGGTTTTATTCAGAGGTCTATAAGGCTACTTTGTCTTCGTTTTAGTTAAGCCGGTTCATTCTAAACCACCTGCCCTGCTGCCCAACCA
>CAXRCG010000239.1:0-17562 GCA_964228885.1 Pseudomonadales bacterium
CAAACAGATGATATCGACCCTCTGCCACCGGGTGTTGGTCATTGTTTTTCGAAATGAAGTCCCTAAAGGGAGATTGCGTTCTTATAAATTCACCCTTGGCATTCGTTCTTTGAACCTCTTCACTTTGCCAGCGTCCCTCAACCAACATTCCCATCGTTAACTCCGATTGATCCCATGGTAATCATTCACCCGGTCAAATATTACATAACTAGGATGCCAAGGTAACCTTACTCATTGCAAAATCGCCTCGCAGCCACCCTGTCGGTGACAAGAAATTGTCTGGGTGTTTAATAATTCGCGAGGCTTACACGGTATTTCAAGGCAGCATTGTTATGCTTGCACTTTGACGGCCGCAAACTGTATAAAATACCCAGCGCTTAGATCGCGTGAACAATGTGATGAGTGAAACCGGGGGCGATATAAGCATGAACGAGCAAAACAATCGATTTGATAGTCTTTCTATCGCTTTTCACTGGATAGTAGCCATCGCTTTTTGGGGCTTGTTCGCACTGGGCGCTTACATGGTGACCCTTGGCTATTATGACCCGCTATATACGACATTACCGTATTGGCACAAAGGGCTCGGGATAATGCTGATCTTCGTGGTGCTTGCGCGCCTTGGCTGGCGTTTAGTCTCAAGCCGGCCAGATCCGTTGCCTGAACATAAAAGATATGAAGTCATCGGCGCCTGCTTTGCACAATGGAGCATGAATATCGGCTTAATTATTGTACTTGTATCCGGATATCTCATCACAACTTCAGCCGGTGCTGGTATTGATGTGCTGGGCATATTTACACTGGCAGCCATTGATACCGGTTTGAATAATCAGGAGGATCTCGCAGGTCTTGTACACTGGGTTGCTTCCTATATTGTTTTGGGATTAGCTACCATCCATGGCCTTGCAGCGCTAAAGCACCACTTTGTCGACAAGGATAAAACCCTGAAGCGCATATTGCCCGCTTTACAAAGCGACAATTGAGCTTAACCAATCAATCACTAATGAGGAAGATCAATGAACCTGCTCAAAGTCATCACCGCCACCGCACTGCTCTTTGGCATCGTTACGACAAGCACGGCTGCCGACTATGTTATCGATAAACCCGGCCAACACGCATACATCACATTCAAGGCTAGCCATCTCGGCTTCTCCTATATCCTTGGTCACTTCGAGGATTTTGAGGGAAAATTTACCCACGATGCCACTAACCCATCAAACTCCTCTGCGAGTATTACCATCCAGACGAACAGTCTGGACACCGATCATGCTGAACGAGACAAACACCTTAAAGGTGCCGATTACTTTGATGCAGCAAAGTACCCGGAAATCACTTTTGTCAGCACGGGTTATTCTGGCGGTGAAGAGGCTGGCAAATTAATAGGTAACGTGACTATTCACGGCATAACAAAAACCGTTGAACTTGATGTCAACCACATTGGTGAAGGTAAAGACCCCTGGGGTGGCTACCGAAGCGGGTTCGAAGGGACTGTTATGTTGGCTGCGGGAGATTTTGGCCTGCCAGCATGGATCGGTGACGTTGAGGTCAATGTTATTGTGGAAGGTGTTCGGCAATAAGCTTAGACGCGGGGGTGATCTTTGAGGACTGGTCACCCTATTACGTCAAGTATTCTTGTTCTGATAGCGCCTCTGATCTGCCATCAAACCAGCCTCACCTCGCAGCAAGGCTAATCGATCAAATGCTGACAAACAAAATCGGGCATATTGGACTCGGAGTTTACTTTTTCAATCGATCCTTGAAACGACGCATGCCACCTAACCACCTGTCATAGTCATTGGCTTTGCGTTGGAAGTAGGTCTCTACTTCAGGGTGTGGTAACACGAGAAAACGCCCTTCTTCCATTGCTTCAATACAGGCATCAGCGACAAACTCCGGTTCAAGCACGCCATCGGCACTCGCTTGGGTTGAGTTCGGCCTCTTTGCAGCGGGACCCAAAATGTTTGTTCTCACCGCCTGGGGACACAATACTGAAACGCCGATGCCCTGATCGCCATAATTGATTGAGATCCACTCAGCCAGCGCGACAGCCGCATGTTTTGAAACAGCATAGGGACCGGAATTTATTTGTGTGAGCAAGCCCGCAGCAGAAGCTGTACTCAACAGATAACCCCCACCTCGTTGCACCATCCCAGGGACCACTGCCCTCGCAGCTGCCAAATGCGACCAAGTATGAACATTCATCATCCGCTGCCAATCTTCTGTTGCCAGACTGAGACCACCAGACTGCCCATAACCCGCATTTGATACAAAAATATCGATGCCACCAATGGTCGCTTCGGTCTCTGCGACCAATGCCTCAATTGCAGCCTCATCGCCCACATCCAAAGCGGCGGATGTACCAGCCTTACCTATCACCTCGGCAGTTTCTGCAGCGTTGTCTGCGTTTAAATCGGTGCATACGACGGCTCGCGCGCCTTTTTGCGCGAAACGGATGGCCAGCGACCTGCCAATACCTGAACCAGCACCTGTTACAACCGTGATTTTGTCTTGCAGCATGCTGCGTTCCCCTCAATGATTAAGCTATGGTGTGTTTAACCACATACTACCAAGTTATCTGATATAACAGACAAGAAAAACTGTTGTGTAAACGGTATTTTGCAGAAAGACGGTTGAATAGTATCCTGCAAAACAGAATTCATCTCACAGGTAAACAAATATGACAACCGGGTCATCAATTGAAGGCAAACTCAACGGAAAAAATATTGTTATCACAGGCGCGGGCTCAGGTATTGGTGCCAGTGTTGTCGCCGCATCGATCAAACAAGGTGCCAAAGCCATTGGACTCGACATTGATGCTACCCGGGGCAAACAGATTGTAGAGAAAGCCGGAGGACACTTTTATCCATGTGACGTGAGCCAGAGTTCGTCTTGGGAAGCCATCACAAAATCCCTGACATCTACAATTGGTAGCATTGATCATCTGCACCTCAACGCAGGAATACAAATTGCTCCGCCCGATGCCCCGCTCGAAGAATACAAGTTTGCATCATTGAGAATTGATCGCTATCGAAAAATGATGGGCGTCAACGTGGATGGTGTCGTTCTCGGGTTACACCACTTACTACCGCTTATGAAGCGAGGCGGCAGCATCGTTGTTACCGGATCTCTCGCTGGCGTTGTGCCCTATGACATCGATCCGCTTTATGCGATGTCAAAGCATGCCGTCACCGGACTTGTTAGAAGTTTAAAATGGGAACTGCGTGAACAAGGCCTTCGCATTAACGCGCTATGCCCCGGGGGAATTGACACAGGCATTATCCCGAACGATCAGCGTACTGATGAGGCAATATTTATGCATCCAGATCATGTCGCAGGCGAGGTAATGGCGCTGTTTGAAACAGCAGAGAGTGGTGCAACATGGGCAAAGGTGGCAACATCAAAACCTGCTTACATTATGTTCCCACCAGGAAAACGCCGAGACTAATATATTCCTCTGGAACTTATCTTGATGTTACAGCTCGTGCCCCTCGGTACTATGATCGTTGGTGGGGAAACAACATGATGTTGACCTGCCGAGTGCTATTTCATCAAAAGAACATTAACCCGATTTGTTCATCAGTTTTCGAGACTGAGTGACCTGCTTGTTGCAATATCGCGCTATCACGGCAATCTGCAACAACCATTTCAAGCTTTAGTCAACGACTGATCAGCACGCATTGATTCCAGCATGTTGCCAATCGCTTTGGTCCAGCGAGGGTGCGTCAATACCCAGAACTTATCACTCCCTATCGCATCAATAACCATCTCACCAACTTCATCGGGATCAAGTCCTATTTCCGCCATGACAGCCTCCATTCTGTCACCCGTATTCTGACCTTTTACGCTCTGATGTTTCGGTATCCGAACAGTTCCTTCAGGACTTTCGGGGCGATATTCAACCGAGTGTGAACTGATATTGGTCTTGATGGGTCCCGGGCACAATACAGAAGCAGTCACAGCACTTTTCTTCGCTCGCAGCTCCCGTTCAAGGGTCGCCATCAACGCAACAACGCCGTGCTTAGCCACGTTGTATGCACCCATTTTGCGACCGGCGATAAGCCCAGCCATAGACGACGTGCTGTTGATATGCCCTTCGGCCTGCTGCTCAATCAGTGGCAGGAAAGTTTGAACGCCATAGATTGGCCCCCAGAGATCCACATCAATAATCCACTTCCAATCTTGTAATTTCATCTTGTGCGTGGGTGTTGGGATGCCCACGCCGGCATTGTTACACAACACATGTACCGCGCCGTAGGTATCCATCGTAAAGTCAGCTAGCGCTTCGACATCCTCAAGTCTGGACACGTCACAATACTTCGTGGCGACGTCTATATTCATTCCTCTGAATTCAGACTCGGCGGCCGACATAGCATTCTGGTCTAGGTCGGCTATCACCAGTTTCATTTGACGCTTTGCGAAAGCGCGCGCCATCCCCAAACCGATACCACTTGCGCCACCGGTTATTACCGCAACACGGCTCTCAAATTTTTTCATTTCCCACCTTCTATGGCTCAGAATCAGTGCTCACCATACAGCAGAGAGGCTAAAACACAAAAATGGGCTTGCCTCTCTTACTCGCTTAACGATAGTCTCTTTGATAATGAAACTTAAAGGGATCAAGTATCGTGCGACATGAGCAGGCCTACTACGATGAAATCAAGAAAAAATTCGCCGAAGAAAGGGAAATACGGGTCAACTTCAGACCCGAGGGCACAGCTCAATTCACTTCTGAGTTTACTGGGGAGCTAGAGAAATACGCGGTTGACCCTTATGCGGAAGAGAGGGTTGAACGCGAACCGATAACCGACACTGTAGAGTGTTTGTTTATCGGGGGTGGTTTCTCCGCTCTATTAACCTCAGCGCGGCTACGAGAACGTGGAGTAGAAAGCATTCGAATCGTTGAGCGCGGCGCTGATGTCGGCGGCACTTGGTACTGGAATCGATATCCCGGCGTTGCCTGTGACGTCGTTTCCTACGACTATTTGCCATTACTCGATGAGATGAACTATGTGCCCAAAAATCACTATTCACGTGGTGATGAAATTCTCGAGCATTGCCAGGCCATTGCGAACAAGTATGATCTGTATAAGCTGGCGGTTTTTCAGACGACCGTCACCTCTACAACCTGGTTAGAATCTGAACAAATGTGGGAGCTGAAAACCGATCGTGGCGATGTCATGAAAGCTCGCTTCGTCATCTGTGCAAATGGTACGCTGTCAAAACCCAAGCTCGCAAAAATCGATGGTATCAGCGACTTCGAAGGACATTCTTTCCACACCTCTCGCTGGGACTACGATTATACAGGGACGGACCTATCAAACCTTAAAGACAAGGTTGTGGGCATCATCGGCACAGGCGCCACTGCTGTTCAAGCTGTCCCGGGGCTTGGCGAATCCGCAAAAGAACTCTACGTATTCCAACGTACGCCCTCCTCCATCGATATCCGCAATGATTGGCCTACTGATCCGGATTGGGCCGCAAAGCTGAAACCAGGCTGGCAACAAAAACGCCGCGAACGAAACTTGCAGGGGCCACAACTCACTGAAGAACAGAAGAAGAAGCAGGCATCTCGCACCAAAGAGGAAAAACTACAGCATCAAGAAAACAACAATATTGACTATATGATGCGTATTCATGAGCGCATCGAAAAGACAGTGGACGATCCTAAAACAGCCGAAGCGTTGAAGCCCTGGTATATGTTTATGTGCAAACGTCCGTGTTTTCACAATGACTATCTGCCAACATTCAACCGCACTAATGTGCACCTTATTGACACGCACGGCGAAGGAATCACGAAAATCACACAAAGAGGACCTGAGTTTAAAGGCAAGGAGTATGAACTTGATTTGCTGATCTTTGCTACGGGTTTCGAAGTGCAGAAAACGGGCATCTACAACCAAATTATCGGAAAAAACAATCTGGATCTCGAAGACAAGTACCGCGACGGTATTCGGACATTGCTAGGTATCCATACTGAAGGCTTCCCAAATCTCTTTATCATGGGAGGGTATCAGGCTTCTTTTCAGTTTAATCTGACTGATATGTTGCAAACTCAGGGCGATCATATCGCTGAGTGTATTGCCTACGCCCGCGAACATGATCACAACAGCATCGAACCGACCGCTGCATCTGAAGAATGGTGGGTTCAGGAAGTGATCTCACACCGCGGCAAGACCAAGCGAAATGAAGAGTGCACACCGGGTTATTACAATTTTGAAGGCGAATCGAACAGGCGCCAGGACGGCAACTACAACGGAGGCTTTCTACAATATTTTAACCACATGGCTGATGTACGCAGCAAAATGAAAAATAGCTTCATTTTTGACTAGTCAAAAGCGATGCTTTCGTGATTTGCGCAGGCGCTTTCGGGTTCTGTTGATTCGATTGACCGTTTGCTTGCGCATGATCAAACGATAGCGCACGTATATATTCAACCTTCAATTTTGCTTTTTATCAAACGCAAAGCGAGCGTCAGGAAGTTAGACTACTTTTCCGCTTTGGCGTTTCGCCTGTCCAACGCTGATAAGCACGACGAAAGTTAGATAAGTCACTGTAACCCAGCACGGTTGCGATTTCAGATACGCTATGTTGATTTTGTTTTAAATATTCTTTGGCAAGGTTGCAACGTATGTGATCTAACAGTATCTGAAAACTGGTTTGCTCAGCGGACAAATATCTGCGCAAACTACGGGTACTGGTAAATAACGCTTGCGCCGTTTCATCAATATTTGGCCAATATCCCGGGCGTGCCAACAGGACTTTTCGTACCTTTTGACTATAAGGTTTTTCCTTAGTTTGTTGGGCCAGTAGAATTTCGCACTGTTGTTCAAAGATTTCCGCCATCGCGTGATTGGCAAATAATAGCGGCAGTGTAAGCGCGGATTTGTCGAAAGACAGTCTGTTAATATCAGCGCCAAAATAAACCTCTGGTCCAAACAGATCATAGTAAGCTTGTTTCCAACGGGGTGCTTCATGGGAAAGGTGCAAAATCACGGGAAAGGCCTGCGCAGCCAACATTTGTCTTAAGCTAGTCACCATGCAGGAAAAAATAATCTCATAGCGCAATACTCCTATGTATTCCGATTTACCCTGTTCGGAAAATATCAAGTCAACATGCACCTCATTTTCATCCTGCTTCAATTCAATAAACGCCTGACTAAATAGCAAAGCCTGGTATTTTAATAAGACTTCGACGGCATGCCCCATATTCTCGCTGCTGATCAGTGCTTGACCTAAAGCCCCATGACTTGCCAATGTGATTTTGGGGCCAAACTGCAAGCCAAATGCTTCTTCGCCGAAATGGCCACATGCATTTTTTAGTAGTTCAAAAAACTTTGACTCAGGGATGCGCTGTTCAATATTTTGCAATTCGTCAAGCGAAAGTCCTGTATTCTCCAGCACTTTCGATGAGCCAATACCTTCTGACTTCATCCATTTCAAAAGCACCAATGCATAAGAGTTGAAAAAGAAATGATTGTCGGTGCCATCAGCGTTTAGCATAAAAATACATGATTGGCCGTAAATGACCATATATTGGCTGACAATAACCTTGCTGGCAAGGCTTTAATCAATAAGATACGAGTTTATTTTTAAAGTAACTAAAGAATTCAGACGTGGGAGAAATCTGAGCCATGCCAGCTATTGAATATATCAATCAAACACCAAAAGAAATCCGCTATTTTGACGAGGTCCTTGGCGATATTAGCGAAGAACAGGAAAAAGACATCACTAATTCTGTGGCTGAAATTTTCCAAACACCGTTAACGGGTGCTTATAACTGGGATTACAGCGCACAGGACAATCGTATTAAAAAGCTTTATGAGCTTGGTAAGGAGCTTAACTGGAATGGCGAGACAGACATCAATTGGGATCGTCCTTTTCCTGATATGGACCTGAGTAACGAGAATGAAGAAGGTCGCGCGTTAAACCCTTTTGCCGATTGGGAACCCTATGAATGCATGAGTGATAAGGACAAACAGCGGGTAACCCGCCATATGAATGCTTGGGGTATCAATCAGTTTTTACATGGTGAACAAGGCGCTTTATTGGTTGCATCCCAGCTAGTTTCCGCTGCACCCACTTACAATGCCAAACTCTATGCGGCTTCGCAGGCTTTTGATGAAGCGCGTCACGTCGAAGTTTTTAACCGCTATTGCCAGGAACGTCTAAAGCTGATGTATCCAGTAAATAACGCACTGAAAGATATTCTGGATAAAATCCTCACCGATGAACGCTGGGATCTTAAGTTTATCGGCATGCAAATTATTATCGAAGGGTTGGCTTTGTCTGCATTTAATACTTTCAAGGCGATTACACCGGACCCCGTTCTGCACGATCTCTTGCACCTTGTTATCCGTGATGAGGCTCGCCATGTCACCTTTGGCGTTAACTATCTTGAAGCGTTCGTTAAAGGGCTGACCGACGAGGAGAGAGAGGAACGTGCCATGTTCGCCTATGAAGCTTGCGTATTGTCCCGCGAGCGATTAATTGCTACTGACGTTTTTGAAGAATTTGGCTGGGACGTTGAAGAAGCACGCAAACGCCAGCTTGATGGTGTGGTGATGAAAGCCTTCAGGAACCTGTTATTCAATCGAGTCATTCCCAACCTGAAAAGAATAGGTTTGCTTACGGATAAAGTGAGACCATTGTATGAGGCGTTAGGTGTTCTTGAATATGAAAACCTGCCTAATGATGGGGTGATCGATTGGGCAGAATTATCGAAGCCACTGGATGAAGTTGACGATACTGAGTTAGGTGCTAGCGCGAGCTAGGCTGCATGGTTGAGCTCAGGAAGTTTAAATCGCGCTCGTACCAGTTTTCAAACGTATATGGATCCGGCTTTTTTCGACGTTGCCGGCTAACAACTTTAGATATCGGCGCGATAGAAAGGGGGCTTTAGCCCCCTAAACTAAAAACGCAAGTACTGCTTACCTAACTTTTATCCCATTCCGCGAACAAAAACACATAAACTGTTAAGCAGAGATTGATGACTATTTGTACGGTAGATAGCGCGATCATCCACGCCGGCGCCGTGATGGTTTCTCCAATTGGCATATTCGCGGATGAGAGCATTCGCAACGCCACCTCTGAACCTTCACCAGCCATACTACTCAACGAGCTTAGCATCATGAAAAATGCATTTTGCAAGGTCATAGAGAAGAAAGCGAGCATAACAACACCGATCAATGCAGACACCATTGCGGCACCGCGAACAGCACTTGAAAAGTTTCTGAATAAATAAGCGATGATTACAACAGCCAGCGGCATCAACACTCCACCTAAGAAAAAAGTGGAGAAAACCGCCCTGTTCATTCCTATCATACCAAAGATTTCTACTTCTGACATTTGTAGCCTCCAAGATTATTTTTATAAGATAGGCCCGCTCGACAATATGCCCATACACTCCGCAATGCAATCAAAACCGCGGTATTCAAAGCTCCGATAGACGACTGAACGGCGCACCTTAACAAAAAGGCTGGGAGACGCCTGCTCTTTTACGCTAAGGTGTCAACATCCTATCCCTTCCTGACATCATAGCGGGCTGACTTGAGCCGCCAAAAACATGTATTTCTTGGCGAGTTTTTATACGAGCATTGGCGCTAACCTTGAAGCCGTCTATCCCCCTCAAAACCTTTGTCCACCGACTACTTATGCCGGGAAGAGACGTAGCCACTCGCCTACCCTCTTTATTGATTCTTCAAAAAACGCTTACGCCTGTCCATCCGCGAGTACTGAGCAGCTGGAAAAGCGGTTGGCAGCTTTTAAAAGTGAGCACTAGACAAAAAGACCCGCAGCAATCAAGGCAGCCGCATTTTTCGATGGAAAATTGAAGCGAATTACTGAATCTCGACCTTGTGCCCGCAATACTTCACATCGAAATCATTATTGTCGTCCCAGATCAAAACCTTCGTGCTCATATCCGAGCTTGTCATCCAGCACACGGTACTCTTCACCCTCGTATTTACGCACCTCCGCGCGTCCAACCACCATATGATGGACTTCATCCGGCCCGTCAGCAATTCGGAGGGACCGCTGAGACACCCACATTCCCGCTAGCGGGGTCCACTGCGTGACGCCAGTGGCACCATGCATCTGGATTGCTTCATCTATGATGTGGCCAATCTTTTTCGGCACGTTGGCTTTGATTGCGCTGACGTAGATTCGCGCCTCTTTGTTGCCCAATACATCCATCGCCTTGGCTGCCTGCAGAACCATCAAGCGGCAGGCATCAATTTCATAGCGGGCTTTCGCGACAACTTCGACGTTCTTGCCAAGCTGAATAATTGGTTTACCAAACGCTGTGCGCGCTGATGCTCGCCGAATCATCAATTCCAGTGCCCGTTCACCAGCACCGATCGAACGCATGCAATGGTGAATACGCCCAGGCCCCAGACGAACCTGAGAGATCTCGAACCCGCGGCCTTCGCCTAGCAGTATGTTGTCTTTTGGTACTCTGCAGTCACGGAATCGCACGTGCATGTGTCCGTGTGGTGCCTGCGTTTCTCCAAACACTCTCATAGCTCCCAAAATCTTCACGCCAGGCGCATCCATGGGCACTAAGATCATCGATTGTTGTTTGTGTGGTGGTGCATCTGGGCTGGTCTTTACCATTGCAATCATCACCTTACATCGGGGATCGCCCGCACCTGACGTGAAGTACTTCTCACCATTAATAAGCCACTCATCGCCGTCGAGCACCGCTTCAGTAGCAATATTTTTGGCGTCCGAGGATGGATGTCCAGGTTCTGTCATTGCGTAGGCAGATCGAATTTCGCCGCGTAAAAGAGGTTCAAGCCATTGCTCTTTCTGAGCCGTTGTTCCAACGCGTTCCAATACCTCCATGTTGCCTGTGTCCGGTGCTGAGCAGTTGAGTGTTTCCGAGGCTAGTGGGTACTTTCCTAATTCGTTGGCGATATAAGCATAGTCAAGATTACTCAAACCCTCTCCGGTGTCAGCGTCCGGTAGAAAGAAGTTCCAGAGTCCCGAAGCCTTAGCTTTTTGTTTTGCGCCCTCCAGCAGCTCCAACTGACCGGGCGCGAATTCCCATTCCTGTTCGCGCTCTTCGCCGAGTTGTTCATACTCATCCATGATAGGCACAACGTTCTGCTGGATGTGTTTTTTGACTGCGTCCAGTAGAGGTCGAGCTTTGTCAGACATCGTCAAATCAAATAAATCAGGGTTCACAGACATGGTTGTTCTCCTCGTATTGTTTTGTTCCAGTTGAAGCTTGTTGGTCAAGATTGATATTCTGGTCTTCTTGGGTTCAATTAAACTCAGAACTGCGAACTTCGCTGGGTATTTGCAGTAAGCTCTTCAGTGGCTGACGCATGTCCGTGAGCTAACCCAAACCCGTGTTTTCGCAAAGATCTGCTGATTGCCTATTCAATGTATGCCATAGAATTTATCAGAAATTCGCTCGAATGCCATTCGCACTTGCGGTTGCAAGCATCACAAACGACGTTAGCTGTCCACTTAGCACGCGAATAGCATACAAAAGCGCATCAAACCACAACCGCCACCGTGTAGGCCAGCGATTATGATTAAGTAAAAAAATTACTAGCTGAATGCCAGCAATCGCCATCCTTGACCATCTTTAGGAAAGTCAGACTTGAACTGCCTATTTTCCATCACGATCGATAGCATATCTGAGCGTCAAGCCGACCGTAAAACCAACCAGGTATTTGTTTCTGCTGACCTTCGACAAGCCTAAGTGATTGAGGTCAGCCATAGCAGTCGGCATGAGACTACACTAAGACACGCCGTCTATTGGAGCCGCATAGCTGTCAGGTGCACTTTTCCTACTAGGACGCCGCGGAAACAGAAATCGTGCAGGAATCCGAGATCAACGCCGTGCTGGGGTTGATATCAAAAAAGTATGGTGACCTAAACGATACCACTGATATCTACTGTGGTTTTCTCGGATGTTCTCTGGTCAGGGCTGGTGTTGTCGTATGGTTTCCGAACACGACAATACCAAAGTAAAAGGTTCGAACTACCTCAATAGCTCCGCAGAACCCAAATCTGAGATCGCCGACAAATTACGTTCAAGCATACATTCTGCGAGCGCCTGTCCTCTTTCGTTAGCCAGATCCAGCGTACCACACACGGTAATTGGATAGATCAGGCAACCCAACACCATGCGACGATAATCACTCCAGCACTGTTCAAAACTGTAATCGGTGACGCCCGCTTCTCGCAGTTTTTCAACATAAAATTCGACAAGCTGTTTCTCGATACGCTTTCTCACATCCGACTTCAAGCTTTGGCATACAAAATAAGTAAAATCGAAAATACCTTTACCGCAACCAGATATTTGCCAATCAAGAATGACAGCATCGAGACTATCCTTCGAATAAATGAAATTATCTTGTCGGAAGTCACCATGGATAAATGTTTCCTGTGGGAACATATTATTCGCCCACACATCAATATATTGATCCCCAGTTCTAGTAAGAATTGAGGTGGATTCAGCATCAAGAAACGCGCCAAAATTTTCTATCGTCGGCGTTAAACCAGGCATGTAGAGCAACGTTTGCAAACGCTCCGCCTCTTGCACCGACATAAAGTCGTACATCCAGCTATGCTCAGGGCTTCTCACTTTACCCCAGTAGATCGCGTGCATACTGGCGATTCTTTCAATAGCGGAAAACGCCTCCTCCTCACTTGCACCTACTAATTGATCATTAGGCGAAACATCACCAAGGTCTTCCATCAAAATGACGCAGTCGTAGGTCTCGTCATTAACTTTGGCAAAATAACTAGCAGGGACGTTAAAAGGGATCTGATCGGCTACCTTGTTATAGAAATTAACCTCGCGGTTGTAAAAATCCAGAATTTTGGCGACCTCTCGGTTTTCATTCTGTGCCGCAATCTTGGCGATGATGACAGAAGGCATATCCTCAGGTGATTCGAAGGTCATCTCGAGACGAGCGAGCTCACCCATCAAACCTACGCCGGCGCCAATAACACCAAGATTTACATTGGTGACCGAAGATTCGATCGAACCATTGGCTCGCAAAGCTTGAGTCAGCCAATCTGGCGTAATTTGAGAGACATTTGCAACTACATCAACCATACAGCACCTCACCGTTTATGTTTTTTATTTACTGGTAGGTAGCATAGCTATTGGACAAGAAGAAAGCCACGCTCAAGCCGCCCTCGTTCAAGACACTCCTCAAACCCCGGGGGAAGAATTTGGCTAAATACTTTCCCTAGCTCCCTAAATCTAACTAGAATAATGGGCCTGAATAGCACAGGCCCATGTTCGAATCGAATTAGTTCGAAGGCTTGTAGATGTATTCAGCTGTGTAGGATACATCACCACCGCAGTCGGCGTACGCGCTGTAATAGTCGCTGAGGCCTTCATTGCCGCCACCGTTCGCAATCCATTCTTCGTTAGCAAACATCTGCTCGAGGCTAGTGAAGACATTCATATGCGCATAGCTCCCGTGAAAGGCTCCAGCTCCCTGGCGAGGAACGAGTACGCTCCACGAAGCAGCTTTAAAAGAGTCTTTGTTTGCCGCCAACCAAGAGGCATGCTTAGCTCTCAACTGCGCCATACTGACCCCTTCTTTTGGTGTACACCAATTTAATGTAATGATCCGGTCGTCGGTAGACATCATTTCATCAACTTTCGTCAATTTTGGCACCCCAAAGGCCAACTTATTGTGGCATTTAGCGGCACTTTGAAACTCGCCGTATACCTTAGGGCCGCCATCTGAGGCGAGAAAATCCGTCCAAATGACCCCTAGTTCATCCATGGGGCCAACGAGCAAGTCGATGAAGTCCGAACCAGGGTTAGCTGGTGTGCCGTGAGAGAAAAATGGTGTCATTCTGAGAACCGAACCTTGTGCGTTAATCTCGGTAAACACGCTAGCAATCTTAGCGTTGAGTCGGTCTACGCTCGCCATCGATTTTCCATCCCTGAGCGTGCAAACTTCAAATTGAATACCGAAGCGTTTACTGAGGTCCATGCCCCTGTAATTTTCTTCATGGTGTTCCCCATGGCTAGTGGAAGCCAGCAGTAAAGATACTAATATGAGTCCTAGTTTTATCATTTTTATTCCTTATTAAATTAAGCGTACTCGACTTATGTACATTACATTACTCGAAGCAGTTCTGATCTTACCGAGTCTGTATTTCGGATTGCAACGGGCTCACCGGATTATTTATTTGGTAGCACCCCGCTCGCGCTCCAGCTCAATCGCCAGCCCCTTATCGCAATCTGTTAGCATTGCATAATATTGTTCTGTGCATGAAATAGACAGCTAACTCTCATTGGAAACCTAGTCCATCTCAATCTTTCCATCAAATACCTGCGAGCATGCGCTAGAAGGCTCAGAAGAATGAACCACGCTTGCTTCTCTGCCTCGGTGTGTCAGAATTTCTTTGGCTTGTAATTGTTCAGAAATTGATCAAGTATTGGCTGCCCAATGCTTCAATTCGACGAAGCCGTGATGCTGTAATATGATGACCGATGTCTATCATGAGATCTGGCTCAGTAATGACCGGCAAGGTGCCTCGATGGTAAGAATACTTTCCCGGATGCTTTCACTGCTTATTGTCATGTTCACAACGAGCTGTGCGAGTCTTCCCACAATGCACGACTACACTGCCAATCAAACGGGAATAGTCGCGTGCAAATTCGCTGCAGAGACCATGCCTCCGATGCCCATTCATCATGAATTGGCGATCTACGGAGAGGGTACGGTGCAAAGCCGCACCCAGGCACGTCAAGGTATTGCCGACTGTTACAAGAAGCTGGGGCAGGAATAACCGCTTTCCTGCGCTCTTCAACTGGTCTCGAGCCAAAAGCCTCGACGCTTTTTCGTGGCAAGCGCCAGAACAATCTCGTCAACCAATTGCTCTGGTGATAATTCAATGTCGAGCGTCAAAGCATCCAGAGGGGGCTCTAACGTCGCAAGTTGGCTGTCCAATAGCTTGGCTGGCATGAAATGCCCTGTCCGCTTCGTAACCCGTTCACGCAAACGAGCAGGATCGCCTGAGAGATGGACAAAGCCCACCCGATGATCATCAACCGTTAGTTGGTCACGATACTGCTGGCGCAATGCCGAACAAGCCAAAACGACAACTTCACTACTCTGCAGCCATTGCTCTATTTCACGACGCAGTGTGGCGAGCCAAGGTTTTCGGTCTGCTTCAGTCAGCGCATCGCCCGCAATCATTTTCGCGCGATTGCTGTCGGAGTGAAACTCGTCAGCATCATAAAAAGCCCCGCCCAACCGCGTCGCCAACCGTTGACCGACTGTGGTTTTGCCCGATCCCATGACACCCATCACGATGATCACGCTCGACGGCGAAGTCATGGCTTAAACCGCTTTTGACCTGCCTCACTTACACGCTGGCAACAACGAGCAAGATCGACGCTTGGCCCCATTAAAATATGGTGCATTCCCTCTCGGTTCATTTCCAGCAAACCAAACTACCCTGTCAGTTCAATCTACAGCTAACACGGAAGCCACATCCCCGTGTCACGCGGTTCTGTAAACATTCGCCTATGAACATCGAGCTGAACAATAAAGCCCATATTGCGTGCTCTACCACATCTCTCATAAAGGTAACGAGTGCGCTACTTGTCACAACTGCACTCGCAGGGCTGCTTGTTTAAATCCAAATAAATACCCCAACCAAACAGGCCACTAAGGCAGAGGCATGAAAGTATCACGCCAAGACCGACTATCTGCAGCTGTTTGGATTTCGTGGCGGTTTGATGTTCAACATCAAAAGACATTAGCTTTCACTCCCTCTTGTTTGCAACTCAACGAATCTCGAGTAAGGGCCACCAGTGGCAAGCAATTCCTGATGGCTGCCAGACTCGATAATTTGGCCGTCTTCGAGATAATAAATTCGATCCGCTGAACGTATCGTCGCCAATCGATGGGCAACCAGAATGACCAGCTGATTGCTCCTGATCTTGTTCAGGCTGCTCACCAGGCCCCGCTCCGTTTCCGGGTCCAGCGCAGCGGTTGGTTCATCCAAAATAATAATAGGCTTGTTCGAGACCAACGCTCTGGCAATCGCAATACGCTGCTTTTGACCAACAGATAATTTACCACCACTGCGACCCACCCGGGTCTGATATCCCTGGGGCAAGTTATTTATAAAACCTGCAGCATTGGCAATTTCCGCCGCACGCCGAATCTCTACATCGGTTGCCTCAGCTCTGCCCATTCTAATATTCTCAGAAATGCTGACGTCAAACAGGCTGGCTTCCTGAAACACAAATGCGACCTGCCGACGGAGTGCTGCAAGCAAACGCCCGCTCAGCGTCTGACCATCAACAAGATATTGACCTGAACCCGGTTCTATGAGCCTTGGAATCAGGTAAGCGAGTGTTGTCTTGCCAGCGCCAGTGGGGCCGACTAAAGCGATCAATTCACCTTTTTCAGCATGGAAATCGATATCTCGCAGCGCCTGAGTTCCATCTGGATATTGATAATTTAGCCGTTTTAACTCAATTCGATTTTCAAAACGGAAAGGCTGAAGCTCGTCGCCCTGCTCTTCTAAGTTCTCCCTAGGTGAATCAAGCACGCTGAAGACACGATTCATACCCGTCACATTTTCCTGCAAGTCGAGCCATAACCTCCCGAGATAGGTCGACGATGCAGCAATCGCCCCAAAATAACCATAAATAACGAACCAGTCCCCGGGGGCAAATTTGCCAGCGATAAAAGACGGTGCAAGAAAATAAAAAGCCACGAATAGCATAGCGTTACCAACGAAGGCCGCCGTAAAAGACCCCAATACTCTGACCAAGGTCAACTGCCTGAAACGCCGATATGACTCTGCACTGGCGGCTTCAAATTGGGCTTCTTGGTAATTCGATACGCCCAGCCCTTGAACCGCCAAAACATTGACCAAGCTTTCCTCAATCAGCGCCGTCGTTCTAGCGCCGGCTTCTCTAGCAGAATTTCCATACTTACGCACCAACCCGGCGAAATAAAGCACCATAATAAAATTAAGTGGTGCGATAGCCAAAGCACACCACACCACCACTGGCTCGCTTCTAAACACCAGATACATCATTAGTATGGTAACCGTGAGATTAACTGCGCTGGTTGCTGGCCCCACCCAGAGGTTAAAAACAATGTTAGAAATAGACGGCGTGTCATACATAGATCGGTACACCACATCGCCAATGGATCGACTCGAGTATTGAGTCAAAGACTGGGCTTGAAAGTGATGAAACAACTCACTACGCAACTGATGATTCATTCGGTGGGCGATCCGAATATGCCAAAGCGCCTCAAACAATCCAAAAAAGCCGCTGACCAGCGAGTGCATACTGTTAGCCTGATTCTCAGATCTTGTTGCTGAATCTTCTCCTTCAGCTAGCGTCGCAGTTGCAGCGTCTCTTTGCGCCCCATCAGTACCATATGCCCCCACCAGGAATATCATCAATAAAAATATGCCGCCAAGCAAGAAGGTAATCTGCACGACCTCTCGACCGTTTAGCAGTTCAACCAGCGGCAGAAAGAAAAAAGGTAACACCGTTGAACTACTCATCTCAACCTGACCCAACACCACAAAATCTACAATCAGTTT
>CAXRCG010000240.1:0-61455 GCA_964228885.1 Pseudomonadales bacterium
CACCATTGCCAAATACGCCAATTTGTTAAATAACCATCCTAATCCATCGAGAAATATTCATGCGGCCATGGTGGACGAACTGGATCAGGCTATCGGTAACGTACTCAGCATATACAAAGAACACGGCATGCTGGACAACACTCTGGTGTTATTCATGAGTGACAATGGGGGCCTGATACCGCCTGGCCCCGAAGAAACTCATACCCTAATTCAAAAGATCGGTATCACCGTGGATAAATGGTTCGACCGCCCGGTTCCGCTACCTGGCTTAGAATTTATTGCTGCGAATGCCCTTGACGGTGGCAGCGATAACACGCCGCTAATCGGCGGTAAGGGAATGGCTACAGAGGGCGGTGTCCGCGTTCCTGCAGCAATTTGGTGGCCAAGTAACCTGAAAAAGGGACGTCACACCCAACCGATGACAATCGCTGATGTACTTCCTACTCTGCTTGACGCTATCGGTGCCGGTGATGCCATTCCAGATGCTCTGGATGGACGCAGCCAATTAGAAGCACTGAATGGTCGTATCAGCGAGCACCCGGACTATGCAGTATCTGGTCTCTTCAGTGGACAAGCGATCTATCGTTGGCCTTGGAAACTGATAGACACCGAGTCGCCACAACTATTTAACGTACTGGAAGATCCAATGGAGCAAGCTGACCTTGCCGCCACTGAATCAGAACGAGTGACAGAAATGCAGGAACGACTTTCCACATGGAGCTTTGCCGAAGACCCAGCGATTCCGGTTTTTGATGCACTGCTTGATCCCGACACCTTCGGTGGTGAGGAAGATGGGAGGTTGCCCTGGTCCGAGATGACGCTGGATTAGATCAAGAAGCTCGCTCTCCTCGAAAGAGAATCAGCTACCCATTTTCTACACGATCTTCTTTAAACATATTCAGCTATTACTGATAACCTTGTGTCTGAACGAACAACATACAATCAGCAAGAGAGCCAAGTGATGAAATTGAAGGTTTATCTATCCGGTGAAATTCACACGGACTGGAGAGCGCAAATTATACAAGGTTGTAAAGACCATGGTCTGGCAGTTGAATTCTATTCAGCGGTTACAGATCACGAGGCAAGTGATGCAGCGGGAGACATGCTAGGAGCAGAGGAAAATTCGTTTTGGCGTGACCATAAATCGGCCAAGGTGAACGCCGTTAGGACAAAAACACTCATCGAAAAGAGTGATATTGCGATTATTCGTTTTGGCGAAAAATACAAACAATGGAACGCCGCCTTTGATGCAGGTTACTGTGCCGCGCTTGGTAAACCCTATATTACCTTACATGGAGAGGAGCTGATCCACCCGCTTAAAGAGGTTGATGCAGCTGCTCAAGCGTGGGCTACATCGCCAAAGCAGGTGGTCGAAATATTGATCTACACGGAACGCAATTAATCGCTTGACCATTAGTATGACAAACCCTCAGAACAACACTGTTACTTGCTCAAATTGCAGAGCCAGTTGCTGCAAACTTGAGGTCCTCTTGATTACTGAAACCGGCGTACCTGAGGAACACATCCTACGTGATGCTTATGGTGGTGAAACCATGTTGCGGCTCGAAGACGGATGGTGCTCGGCGCTAAACCGAGAGAACTTTCGCTGCACCATATATGAAAAAAGACCTCTAATATGTCGCGAATTCGACATGGGCGCGTTCGATTGCATCAGGACCCGCGCAGAGGATATACCGTGAATCATGTACTGAGAATCGAACCCGCCAAACCCTCCGACACGAGGGCATTAAACGAGATCGCAAAGTCGACCTTCGCGCTGGCCTGCCCACCAGACTCCGACAAATTGGAAATTGCACAATATGTGGTCGAGCACTTTAACGAGCGTCAATTTGAACAGCAGCTGATAGAAGACGATACGCCTGTATTTTGTGCATGGGCAGACGCCAATATCATTGGCTTCCTTGTACTGAAACTTTCAAACCCGTGTCCTATCAACCCATCAATACGCAATGCCGCTCAGCTAAGAAGACTGTATGTCTCTGCCAGTTTTCACGGCACCGGCGCTTCAGACCTGTTGATGAGGGCCGCCTTTGATGTCTGCAAACATCATCATCAAGCAGCCATATGGCTGAGTGTGTTTAATAAAAACTTACGCGCTATTAATTTCTATGCGAAATACGGTTTTACCAAAGTAGGTTCGACAAATTTCGAAATGGGTCATGAAATCCACTTAGACGATGTCATGTTGGCTTCATTAACAAACTGATGGAACTGTCTTTTTAAAAGCTCAGACAATTGGATAGAACCAAGATACAAAATTTCAGCACGTCGGGCGATGCTTGAGACTACTTAAGCGCTTGCAAGCAAATCATGAGGCAGGAAGTTAGCACTTACTTCCAACAAACACCAACAATAACGGCCTTAAAAACGATTACGGCAACAATTTCACCCAGTCCCTCGGCCGAAAACAAAGCCCGAATCACGGTTTGTTCATCGATCTCGAGATTGAATCACCCAGCGGAATCAATACGCGAACCCGTCAGGTCAAGCAGTAGTGAATAAACGGAATGTATTAGTATCCAAATATTCCATTTTCTTGTTTCTTACAGGTTGATAAGTTGCGTTTTCTGAAATTAAGCAGCCAGAAACTCGCTGCTTCTTCACACACTTTGTCCATCGACGAAAAGTCTACAACCTCAAACACCTGGTTTGAAATGAGCTAAGAGGAACTTCAATGTCCGCATATCTAGATGCCATCAAAGAATTTGCACAACTTAAAAAAGGCAACCCTACCTGGGGAGGCATTAACGCCGAGTACGCTGTCCGAATGGATAGACAAAACCGATTTAAGACGGGTCTGGAAATCGCACAATATACCGCGGATATCATGCATAAGGACATGAAGGACTACGACCTGGATTCTTCCCGCTACACTCAGTCACTTGGCTGCTGGCATGGTTTCACAGCACAACAATTGGCAATGTCTGTCAAGAAACACCAAGGCACCGTGGACAAGAGCTATATTTATCTTAGTGGGTGGATGGTCGCAGCGCTGCGTTCGCAATTTGGTCCTTTGCCCGACCAGAGCATGCATGAAAAGACAACAGTGCCCAACCTGATTGAAGAAATTTATACCTTTCTAAAGCAAGCCGATGCTCGCGAGCTGCGCCACATATTTATTGCGCTAGATGAAGCCCGCGAGGCAGGCCAGGATGTTGCGCCGATCCTTGATCAGATCGACAACTTTGAAACACACGTAGTACCGATCATTGCTGATATCGATGCCGGCTTCGGTAACGAAGAAGCAACTTACCTCCTTGCTAAAAAAATGATCGAGGCAGGTGCCTGTGCGATTCAGGTTGAGAATCAGGTTTCAGACGCAAAGCAATGCGGACATCAGGCCGGTAAGGTCACTGTCCCCCACGAAGACTTCCTTTCTAAAATTAATGCAATTCGTTACGCGTTTCTCGAACTCGGTATCGAAAACGGCATTATCGTCGCGCGCACAGACTCACTCGGCGCCAGTCTCACGCAAAAAGTTCCAGTTTCTAAGGAGATAGGCGATCTTGCCAGTCAATACAACGATTTTCTCGAAACTCAGGAGGTCAACGATCTCAGCGAGCTAAAGGAAAATGACATTACAATTCACCAAAAAGGTAAGCTAGTTAAGCCTGTTCGACTCGATAACGGCCTTTATTCTTTCAAGGAAAACACAGGTTTTGACCGTGTCGTTCTCGACTGCGTTACCAGCCTAAACCATGGTGCAGACTTGCTATGGATCGAGACAGAGAAACCTAACGTCGCCCAGATAGCGGGCATGGTTGATGCGGTTAGAGAGCACATCCCGAACGCGAAGCTTGTGTACAACAACTCACCCTCGTTTAACTGGACGCTGTCTTTTAGGGAGCAGGTTTACGGCGAATGGGCCGCGGAAGGAAAAGACGTTTCTGAATATCCGAATCCTGAAAGCGAGCCAAAGGGTTTAATGGATGTGAAATTCGATGATTCCGAACTTGCCGCAGCAGCAGATGCTCTGGTACAACAATTTCAGAAGGACGCGTCCGAGCATGCTGGTATTTTTCACCATCTGATTACGCTACCAACCTACCACGAAACAGCTTTGGGTACCGATATTCTATCCGAAGGCTACTTCGGTGACCTTGGCATGTTGGCTTACGTGCGCGATATTCAGCGTCGGGAAATTCGACGCGACATGTCGTCCGTGAAGCACCAAGACCTAGCTGGTTCCAATATCGGTGACGATCATAAGGAATACTTCTCAGGAGATAACGCCCTCCTGGCTGGTGGTAAAGACAACACAATGAATCAGTTCTAAATTCTTTTCGGTTTTTCCTAAAGGCGCTTTCCCCGTGGATAGCGCCTTTTTTCTGCATTCCTAATAGAGCTCAAAACTCTAATGGCTCAACCGAAAAAAACCGCAGCCTGACCCATCGAATTAACACCGGCAGGCACGAGCATACCACGCTGGCACCCCGCACCGACCGCTTTCTGCCGAAGAGCGTGCTCATCCCGATTTTTACCGGTTCAGTCGGATTCAATACCAAAAACATTCTTTACCCCAGGTGGCTTTGATACTCTGAACGAAAGATAGCATGACAATTACTGCGAGTATGAATGGCAACCTACAACACGAGCGCAGTTACCTAAGACGAGTTTTCACTGATCCAGTAAGCATTATGCTGATGACGTTACTCATCGGTGGAACAACCTTTTTCTGGTCACAAAGTCGGATACCCGCGCTTGATCAAAAAGCTCAGATGGCTGAGCGAAATAATATTTCCGCGATCGCTTTCGATATCGCGTACCCTATCCATGCAGATCAACCTATCGTTGAACGTGTCGCCAAGACAACCGTCAACTGGGTCTATACAAACTGGAAAGGCATGATCTTTGGTCTGTTTTTTGGCGTACTTGTCCTTAGCCTGATGCAGTTACATCCCCTACCTAATCAATCTAAAAATCCACTCCTTAACAGCTTAATTGGCATGACAAGCGGAGTTCCGCTAGGGGTCTGCGTCAACTGTGCCACACCAATTGCCCAAGCAATGTATCTGAGCGGTCTAAGGCTCGAAGCAGCGCTCGCGACATTACTTAGTTCGCCAACACTAAATATCATCGTAATAACTCTTTCATTTTCTGTTTTACCAGCTTACTTTGTGCTCACCAAAATACTTGGCTCGCTGATATTCATTCTCTTAATTGTGCCTTTAGTTGTTCGCCTAACCGGTCCCAACGACAAGCACGAGGCCGTACCGGAAAGCCTAGCGAATGAGATGGGAAATGCCAGCCAAGGCATGCGAAGATTCAATCAAAAACAACAGGTTGTCATTAGCGGCGCTACCATTGGTGTCCTTAGAAGTGTTTTGCGCTTATTGATCGACAATACGATCTATCTCTTCAAAATTGCGGTTCCGATGATGTTGATGGCCGGCTTCTTCGGTGCTGCGCTCATCGAGTCCCTGCCGCTAGAAAAACTGGACTTACTCGAGTACTCACTGCTGTCGCTCACTTTCGTCGCAATTATCGCCGTGTTGTTACCCGTACCTGTCGCGTTCGATGTCATCGCCGTTAGCGCACTACTAACAACTGGTATTTCGCCAGGCATTGCGATGACGTTGCTATTTACCCTTGGGATTTTTAGCATCTATCCCGCTATGATTATTGCCAATATCGTTTCAGTTCAGCTGAGTCTGGGTTTGATTGGCGCGGTTATACTTTTCGCTGTTTTGCTTGGAGTACTAACAGAACGGATAAGCGAAGAGAGAAGCCAGGAGAAACAAGAATTGCTGCGGCAAGAACTAGCCCTTATTGAGCCGTCAGGGAACAAATGGCTAGCGCATCAGGCAATCGTAAAAGAGGTGTGCCTCGCATCAGCGTTTGAGAAAATCGATGAGTGTTACATCGCGCTTATTAAATCAGGTAGCCTGGGTCAGCCTAGCCCTGATCTTTGTAACCACTTTCTGAGCAACCGCGATGCTACTTCATCGTGTCAAGCACACGTTGCCACAAGACTTACCACAGAGACCGCGTTGTTAGACCAAAGTGTGCAACCCTGCGCTGATCTGAAGCAAGCCTCCCAGAGAGACAGCTGTATCATCAGGGTGCTGGTCACACAGAGCTTTAGCACGGATGTCATTGGCAAATGTCGAACGCAAGTTAGTCCCTCTCGTGCCGACAACTGCCTTGAAAATATCTACTTGAAAAGGATTGAAGGGCTCGCCAATAGGACGGCCTGTGCACTCAATTTAACAGAGCGGGAGAAAAACCATTGTCTTGCGTTGCTTAGGGGTTACCAAACCGCGGAAAACAAAAATCTCGCAAACTGCGCATCTCTTGGAGGTACGGAATCTGACACCGCGATTAACGCCAAGAATAATCTTGTAAACATCGCAGCAACCCGGCTGTGCTATTCTCTCATCTTTTCTGAATCCCCGGAAAAACAAACAGTTGAGTTCTGTCGCACACTCGCATCCAAGTCCAACAGAGAGGATTGCCTAGACGAAATAACATTAAGGTCTGCATTAAATGGCGAATCTGAAGCGCCATGCTCAGAGATCACCGTTTCTTGGCGAAAACTTTTTTGTCAGCGCAATAACGTCGCACGCAGATTTCAGCGTCTTTTCCTGCAACGTAGCACCCTCAGCCCATCTTCACGCGAAGCGCCCGAAAACAAACTCACCGCCGACCCTTATTTGCCCGAATACATTAATGCACCTAAGTATGCTCGTTATCATGAAAATTCGGCAAACTCCGATATCACTATCGAGGTCGCACCATATGTCACAAATGGCGCGCTCGGCTTCGAAAAAACTCCGGTCGGAGAATTTGTACAACATCCAGGCGCTGCTGTTGGTTTACTTAAGCGGTGGTCGTTTAAATTCATCGATTTCTTTGATCCATTTGTAATGGGACGCGGCATTGCCTCTGGCGACTTTGATAACGACGGCTGGAGTGATATCGCGATTTCAACCAACGATGGCATTATTCTTTATCGTAACTATGGTGGCCTTCGCTTTGGCTTTTACAAACACTTAAATTTACCCAAGCGTCTCGATGCTTTTGTCGTGGCGCTCGTCGATCTAGACAACGATGGGTGGTTAGATGTATTTGTGACAGCCTACGGCGGCAGGTCAGTCATCTTTAAAAACCAAAAGGGAAGTTTCAGCCGGAGCAGAATTGAAACACTCATTAATCAGAAGGCTAATGTTACGCTATCCACCGGATTCGCTGACTGGGACAAAGATGGCGATCTCGATTTTTTACTGGGCAATTGGTCATTTGGCACAGAGGAGAGCTTCCGAACAACCTTTTCGGCAAACCAGTGGGTGACAAATAGTAACGGCCAATATCTGGCAGAAACAATCGATGAAATCACTGGAGATACGCTATCCATTCTATTTTCAGACATCAACAATGACCATGTTTTGGATGTTATTCTGGCGAATGACCGCCACGTGCCCGATCTCTGGTATTTTGGGGAGCCAGATGGATTTGCACTCCTATCAACTACTCGAAACGATGTGGTGACATCTTTAAATACAATGAGCTATGAATCCGCAGATTTTAACAACGATCTGATCATGGATGTTTATTCTTCAGATATGTCATTCGACGATGATGGTGCAACTTCCTATTGCCACCTACTTGACGAGACAGACGCGAGATCATGCACGGAGAAATTAGCAGGTGTCCGCGCGATCCTCGACCTACATATTTCATGGTGTAAGCAGCTAAAAGCGAACTCGGAGCGCTCATCCTGCATTGACGCGATGACGGTGAAGTTAGCTGCCTCAGAAAAGAATCCTAAACTTTGCGCTGTCCTGACGGATGAATCCGCGAGACTGCTCTGCCAACGCCTAACAAAACGCTATGCCCCAGACCCACCCATAATTTATAACCAATTTCCAGATCAGGAAATGAGCAATAAATTATTATTAGGACAATTAGATGGCACGTTCAGAGATGCCACTTTGGAAGCCGGTGTACAGTCGAGTTATTGGAGCTGGAGTGCAAAAGCGGCTGACCTCGATAATGATGGATATCAGGATATATATATCGGCAATGGTTATAAATTTGGTCATCCGGTACAGCTGTTTGCAAATGTATTCTTTCACAATGACGTGGGTAAACGTTTTAAACGCGCTGAACAGAAATTCAATCTAGATTTTATGCCCAATACCTCAAGCTTCACCTATGCGGACTTTGATCGTGATGGCGATATAGACATTGTTACAAGCAGCGTGATGTCACAACCGTTTCTGCTAGAAAACCAAGTGAACGGAAACCGTAGCATTCAGTTCAATCTGGTGGATCAACAGGGTAATAGAAATGCAGTTGGCGCAAAAGTCACCATACACTACGGGAGCAAACTTCATCAGATGCGTGAAATAAAGCTAAGCGGTGGTTATCAATCTTTTGATGAAACGGTGGTGACTTTCGGTTTGGCGCACCATACGACGGTTGAACAAGTTGAAATTCACTGGCCTAGTGGAGAAATTTCAGAATTGAAAAATCTCCCAGCAAACGCCAGATACTTAATCACTCGCACAGCAAAACCCTAGGCATTAGTCGATATCCTCAGATCGTACCTGAACGCACTGGTTTAGCAGGCAAACTGATTTTATTAAAGGTAAATAAAAGCTTGCGCTAACCTTCCATAAAGCTTCTTAATTGTTCAGATCTTGCTGGGTGACGCAGCTTACGTAGCGCTTTCGCTTCGATTTGACGAATTCTTTCTCTAGTGACAGAGAACTGTCGACCGACCTCTTCGAGCGTGTGATCAGTATTCATGTCAATACCAAAACGCATCCTTAATACTTTTGCTTCACGCTCGGTGAGTGCAGTCAGCACATCTGTTGTTGTCTCTTTTAAGCCTGCGCCTGTTGCATGGTCAACCGGAGACTCAACCGATGTATCGCTAACAAGATTCCACATCGTCGAATCATCATCATCTCCGACTGGTGTCTCCAGAGAGATTGGTTGCTTAGCCACATCCAGTGCCTTGAGCACTTTATCTTCCGGGAGTTCCATTTTCTCACTAAGCTCTTCAATCGTTGGCGCTCTGCCATATTCCTGAACTAGCTGCCGGGTCAGTCGATTCAGCTTATTCACCGTTTCCATCATGTGAACGGGAACCCGAATCGTTCTCGCCAAATCAGAGATTGAACGCGTAATCGCCTGACGAATCCACCATGTTGCGTAGGTTGAGAACTTGAATCCGCGTCGGTACTCAAATTTATCAACCGCCTTCATCAAGCCGATATTTCCTTCCTGAATCAAATCAAGAAAATGCAGACCGCGATTGGTATATTTTTTCGCAATTGAAATAACCAGACGTAAATTGGCCTCAATCATATCTTTCTTGGCCGCGCGAGTTTTACCTACCGCGACAAACAGACGTCGGTTGATCTCTTTGATTTCCACGACATCCATCCCGGTTCTCTGAGAAATTCGGCTAACGGTCTTCAACGCATGGCGAAGCGCAACGCGGTTTCTAGCGAGATTTTCGGACCAAGGTTGATCAGCACTTATCTGTTCATCTAACCAATCAACATTGGTCTGATTGTTCAGGTAGGTTTCCAGAAATTTGTCTTTCGGCATGCCCGACTTGCGAACGCACAGCTCTCGGATTACTTTTTCCTGCTTCCTAATCGTGGTCATATCGTCGCGCACACGATCAAGCAAGGGTTCCATGCGGGTCGGAACCAGCTTTAACGAACAAAACGCTTCGCCAAGGTCATCAAGGGCCTTGACGGTTTTACTGTCACCACGAGATTGTGTCTCTAGCAGAGTTGCAAGTCTTTCTTGGGCGGATTTAATCGCACGGAAACGCGAGTGGACAAGTGCTTCATCGAGCCCTTTCTTCTCTTCATTTTCATCAGCCTGGTAGTTGCCGCTAGACTTCGCCTCAGCAACCTTTGACATGTCCGGAATACTGTCTTCCGGATCTAGAAATCCAGTGATTAAGACACCCAAGTCACCTTCTTCTTCGACTATCTTGTCATAGGTACTAACAACCCCAGCGACAATGTCAGGGTAACGCGCCATTATCGCCATACTTTCACGGATGCCTTCTTCAATGCGTTTAGCGATGACAATCTCACCTTCGCGCGTTAACAAAGGCACTGTACCCATTTCGCGCATGTACATACGAACCGGGTCGATGGTTCGGCCCACCATTGATTCTGCTGTACCAATTGTCGCGGAGTCAGGGTTGGGCTCCTCGCTTGTCATCTCCGTAAGACTATTATTCTCTGGGGCGTGTTCATACACATTGATATTCATCTCACTAAACATGTGCACAACGCTCTCGAATTCATCGGACTGAATGATGTTGTCCGGCAAGACCTCTAGCAATTGGTCATAAGTCAAGAATCCTTGTTCTTTGCCCTTGTCTATTAACACTTTGATCCGCGATTGTTCCGCCGTTTCCTCGCCTTCTTCACCCTCAACGCCTTGCTGGCCAGCTTGCGTTAGAGAGTCGGAGTCAGAAATAACGTCGTCGAGATTCTGCGATGCATCTTCAAGCGTGTCATCATCAAGAATTGACTCAAAATCACCTTCTCGTACATTACTGGTCATAGAACTAACTCTCCATCAGAGTCATCGGGGCTTTTAAAGATCGAAAAACAGGGACCTGTCGATGCGAGCCACGCTCTTAAAGACAAATTCCTTAGTGTCTGCTTAACTAACGGTGCTGTCGTATATGGGGGCTTGGGTAGTTGATTTAAAGTCTTTGAGATCGTTGACCCCATCATCAGGGGTCGCATGTACTGTGTTAATTGAAACAAGCGCAAGCATTTCCAGCACTTCACTACTATATTCATCCCCAGCGTTCGCAATAAACGCATTTTCGGTAAGTGCGTTCTCTTTGCTCGAAAAGACGATAAGGACAGTTTATACGGCATGCTAACCCAAGTGGATTATACCACTATCTATTATCGGTGTGTCTTTTGATCATGTCTATCACTATTTCAAATTTCTGACCGGGCGCCTTGATTCTCTCGCGTGGGGAAAGGACAGCTTATCTCAATATTGATACTGAAATATCTTTTACTTTAAACGCGCTGGACATGAATATTATTCTCGAACTGATTTTGAAAAGAAAAGCTCGCCAGCGAAAAGGCATTTCTTTCCTGAATTCAAACCCTTAGAGCAGATATCTGAGACAAAGATTATCACAATCGCAGAAACCTCCATTTTTCTCCCCTTTTAATCGCGAGTTTTTGTGAGTATATTTACAGTCCTCGCTAGCTCAAGCTGTATGAATATACAGTGTTCTCCTCGGCAGGATGGATGCGCGTACAGCTTAGCTAGCTGAGACCAAATAGCTGAGACCAAAGTCTCATCCGGCCTTTTTCGCCTCTTCAACACCACACCTGATCAGACACTTCTTCTTTCTGCCATTTCTAATCTATTACCTATGCAGTCTCGATCAGCTTTTGCCAATCGAAGTCCGGATCCCCAATTACATGGAAATATGGATTAAGCAGCTCATCTTTCTGGTTATAACGAAGAGGTTCAAAATTTGCGTCAACAACCAGACCACCGGCGGCTTCAACAACCGCATGAGCAGCCGCAGTGTCCCATTCACAGGTGGGCGCCAGTCTTGGATACAGATCGGCTTGCCCTTCTGCGACTAAACAAAGCTTCAGAGAGCTACCCATGTTTCTAGTCTCAAGATCGGGATATGCCTTATTAAGATTGCCCATGCAAACCTCCATCTCCTCGCTGCCATGCCTCCTGCTCGCCACCACCGTCACTGGCTCAATACTTGAACCCGTATTGGGGCCAACAAACCTGTCCATCGTGCGGGTCGCAATCTTTCGTCGCTGCCCTTTTTCTTCAACCCATGCCCTACGTTCACTCAACTCAGCCGGGCTGTATCCTGCGTACATTCTGTCAATGACTGGCACATAGACAATGCCGAGTAGAGACTTACCGTTTTCAATCATGGCAATATTTACGGTGAACTCACCATTGCGGTTGATAAATTCCTTAGTACCATCCAACGGGTCAACCAGAAAATAGCGTTGCCAGGTTCTACGTTGCTCAAAAGGGAGAACCTCCGATTCCTCAGAAAAGCAGGGTATGCTGGGGTATATTTTGGCAAGTGATTCGCTGATTATTTTATGCGCGGCTAGATCCGCCTGAGTCAGCGGTGAATCATCAGACTTTTGTTTGACGCCAAAATCCTCTTTTTGATATATCTCAAGAATCGCTTCTCCCGCTTTGCGGGCGATTTTTGTTAAATTGTCTAACATGTCTTGCATAAAGTTCATCCGATCAAATTTGGAAAAATTCGAGTATAGCCATTATCAACGTGTCTGTAATTTCCTGCGTCAAATTCGTACTTCGCTTAACCAGCAGACTGCCTGTACCTTCGGACAATTTCCTGCCAGACTTTCCGCCGGCTAACGAGGAAAACCATCTGATGAGTGCTACAAATAAAGTTAGGCTTGATAAATGGCTTTGGGCTGCCCGCTTTTACAAAACCCGTGCAAAGGCCAAAGAGGCAATCGACGGAGGTAAAGTACATATTGACGGCACCAAAGGTAAAGCATCGAAGGAACTGCAGGTAGGTATCGAGGTCCGGCTAAGGCAAGGCTGGGACGAAAAAACAGTGATTGTAAAAGCGCTATCCGATCAGCGGCGGGATGCATCCACTGCTCAGACACTTTACGAAGAAACACCTGAAAGTCTGGAGCATCGACTCCTCGAGGCCGCCCAAAGAAAATCCGCAGGTCAACAAGCAGTTTCCCGGGAACGACCAAGCAAACGAAACCGTCGGCTGATTCACCAGTTCAAAGATAAGAATCTAAACGCTAACTAGAACCTGACAATAAACTTAATCCGAAATTAGTCGTGGATATCAGGGCATCGTCTTGATTACCATTCATACTGGAAAGCCAGTCATTAATACTGGCGGGAACAGAGCAGATACCCTATGACAAAGCAGATCACTGAGAAATTGAGTTTTCTGGCAAGTGCGTATTCAAGTAAGACGTTCAGCACACTGCGAGGGCTTGAGCGAGAGGCATTAAGGGTTGATGCCGCAGGACACATCTCAGCCAAACCACACCCGAGGCATCTTGGCTCAAAGTTGACACACCCATTGATTACGACAGATTTTTCAGAGGCACAGCTGGAACTTATCACACCGGCGGCTGAATCTATTGACGATACTTTGTCCCAGCTGGAGAAGGTTCATCAATTTGTTTATCGCGGTTTAGACGACGAGGTTATGTGGTCGGCAAGCTTACCCTGCGCTTTACAAGGCGATAACAATATACCACTTGCTACCTATGGCAAATCAAACCTCGGCAAATTGAAAACCACTTACCGAAATGGCTTGGGTAATCGTTATGGCCGCTTAATGCAGACCATCTCTGCTGTTCACTACAATTTTTCATTCAGCGATGAATTCTGGCAAGATCTTGCCCATCAGGAAAAACGTGACAATTCGCCGGCGTGGAGGTCAAAACGTTACTTCGATCTGATCAGAAATTTCAGAAGATTCTCATGGTTACCGATCTATTTGTTTGGCGCTTCGCCCGCTGTTTGTGAGTCATTTGTAAAAGGCACACCTGCCGAGAAAAAACTTGAAGCGATGGGGCGAGGAACTTACGGCCTTTCCCATGGCACTTCTTTACGCAATAGCAGCATCCTCGGTTACCAAAGCAAACAACAATCCGAATTACTCAACATTTGTTACAACAATCTCGATAATTACGTGAGTACATTGACCCAAGCCGTTTGTACACCGCATCCACAATTCAAGCACCTCGATGAGATGACTGGCGGCATGCACACCCAAGTCAATCCAAATATTCTGCAATCAGAAGCCGAGTTCTACACAACCATTAGGGCAAAACGAGTTGCTCGCAAGGGCGAAAATTTCCTCGATTGCCTGCATCGGGATGGCGTTGAATATGTTGAGGTGCGACTGCTTGACGTTAACCCATTCTCCCCCATTGGTTTTACCAAAGAGCAGGCTAACTTTATCGATACGCTGCTACTCTACTGCTTAATTTTGCCAAGCCCAGAGCACAATGACCAGCTATGTAAGACGGTTGCCAGCAATGTTGAAAAAGTTGTCGAGCAAGGTCGGCTGCCAACAACATTGCTGGAAGACGGACCAAGAAAACGTTCTGTGAAAGATTGGGGACTCGAACTGACCAAAGAACTCGCACCGGTAGCAAAGCTACTGGATCAACTAACTGAGGGCGGGGAACACCTGCAAAGTTTACAAAAACAATCGGCACGCCTCGAAGACAGCAGCCTTACTCTAAGCGCCCGCGTGCTGGCAGAAATGGAAAAAGAAGGGATTTCGTATTTCAGATTCGCAATGAATAGGTCCATCGAATATCAAGCGTATTTTCAGCAATCCTCTCTTTCGCAAGACGTCGCCGAAATGTTCGAACTAATGTCGAGTAAATCTTTTGATCACCAGCGAGAGATAGAGGCGAAAGATGAGGTTTCATTCGAAAAATATCTACGAGATTTGCAAAACTCATATTCCGACTTGTTATGAGAGTAGAGCCATGAACAAGCTAGTATGAATCACCTGGCACATTTTTTCTTATCAGCTTCAGACCCTGCCTTGCTGGTCGGCGGCTTTTTAGGCGATTTTGTCAAAGGGCGATTGAACGGTAGATATCCGCAAGAAATTGAAAACGGAATAAAACTACATCGGGCGATTGATGCTTTCACGGACAGGCACCCAATTGTCAGACGAAGCTGCTTGCGACCTGACAGCAAGTTTCGAAGGGTCGCACCAATTATGATGGATATCATCTATGACTACTTTCTCGCGCGACATTGGCACAGGTTCCGCGCAGACAGTCTTGAACAATTCAGTGATGACGTCTCTGGCACAATTCTAAATTACGACACAGAACTGCCTAACAGTGCGCTTAAATTCATTTCATACGTTGCGGAACACAAGAGCCTAAAAAATTACGGCACAAGAGAATTTGTGCAACGATCTTTTGCACACTTGAACAAGCGATTGACCCGCGAAAACCCACTGAATATCGCTTTTACGCAATTCGATAAGTTTGAGCCGGCACTCGAGCAAGATTTCTTGGCTTTTTTCCCAGAACTGCAGCACTTCACTGAGACTTGGCAGCAGATAGACCAATCTTCCTCAGAACAACAAACCTGATCCCCAGTCACTAGCGCACTCTGTTCTTGCCCCTACACCTTTCACAGTTCTGTCAACGCTGCTTATATTATTTGTTACTCGCTGTTCGAGCTTATAAAGCATCACGTGCCGTGCGCTTAAACCATTTCTTTTTGCCATACTCTTGCGTAAACCGAATGGTCAAACAAGCCTTGGCAGGCGGCCTGTTTGCTTCGTTGTCATAATCGCCTCTGTCGCCGCCTTTCACCATGCTTTCACGTTCTGATTAATACATAATAGTCGATCATGTAATTTCCAAAGCGACAGAGCATCCAGCAATATGAATTTACCCTCGTCCCGAACCATTTTTCTCATTGTCTTTTTAGGCTGTACCGGTCTGATGGGTGTCGCGCTCTTTATGGAACATGTCATGGGCCTTGAACCTTGTAATTTATGTATCCTGCAGCGCGTTGCCGTCATTGCAACAGCCTTTATCGCATTGATCGCTGCTATTCACGGCCCAGCCTTAACTGGCATCAAGACATATGCGGGCTTTGGCATGCTTGCTTCGGCTACTGGCGCAGGCATTTCGGGTCGACAGTTATGGTTGCAAAGCTTACCGCCAGACCAGGTACCCGCCTGCGGACCTTCTCTCGACTATCTGATCGATGTATTTTCCCTGACAGAGGTCCTGCGAATGGTACTCGAAGGCGATGGAGACTGCGCTGAGGTGGTCTGGAGCTTTTTGGGTATTAGTATTCCTGGATGGGCGCTTATCGGCTTCTTTGGGTTGATTACAATTTTTGGCTTTGTCTTTCTAAAGCCCAAGTACAAAGGATGAGTTCCACGCGCATTTTCTCGTACTGAACAACTCATCAATCGTCATATGCGGTTGTTCATCTTGAAATTTGATAAAATATATTCCGCCACAGGTGGGTATCACAAGCAACATTGTCCGCTCTATGATTTCAATTTTCCTTTCGCAGCATTTTTTAGCAAAACCCGATAGATGTTATCATCTGCTTAATCCAATCTGGCAGATAATCCATGCTCACTTTCGCTAACCTGGCGCTTCGCAGGGGAACACTCCTGTTATTCAGCGATGTCAGCTTTACCATCCACAAAGGTCGAAAAGTCGGCTTAATCGGCGCCAATGGTGCCGGTAAAACCAGTTTGTTCAAACTCATCACCGGTGAATTGGAAGCAGATACCGGCGCGCTCGATTTTCCGCAAAATATGGAGATCTCTTATCTGGAGCAAGAAGTCGCTGCAACCACTGAGTTAGCACTAGACTATGTCAAGAGTGGAGATAAACACTGGTCCAGAATCGATCAAGCGATTACCAAAGCCGAGCAAGATGGCGAATTTGAGAAACTCGCAACCTTACATGAACAAATGGACTCCATTGACGGCTACACAGCAAATGCAAGAGCCGAGCAGTTGATGATGGGCCTTGGCTTTAAGGTTGACGAATTTAGCAAACCCCTTTCCGCTTTCTCTGGCGGCTGGAGGATTCGGCTGAATCTTGCACGTACACTCATGTCACCTGCAGATCTGTTACTGCTTGACGAACCAACAAACCACCTCGACCTAGATGCAATCATGTGGCTATCTAGCTGGATCAAGCAATATCACGGATCGATGATTCTCATCTCTCACGACAGAGAGTTCCTTGACGAAACGGTCAATACGATTGCCTATCTCTACAACAAATCCATAGAACTCTTCAGTGGCAATTTTTCACAGTTCGAGATAATTAAAGCCGCTAGGCTAGCAGAGCAACAGAGCAGTTACGTAAAACAACAGCGCGAAATAAAGCACATGCAGGATTTTGTTCGAAGATTCAGAGCCAAAGCAACCAAGGCGCGACAGGCTCAGAGTCGCATAAAGGCACTTGAAAGAATGGAAGTGATTGCACCAGCACATATTGATTCGCCATTTTCATTCCAAATTCCAACAGCGGAAAAGAGCTCAGATCCACTACTGCTACTCGATCAATGTAATCTTGGATACACAACGCCTATCTTGAGTAAAGTTTCCATTAGCCTCCATCCCGGCGATAGGATTGGTTTGCTAGGCCATAATGGCGCTGGCAAGACAACTTTGATGAAGTCCCTCAGCGGAGAACTACCGCTACTGAAAAAGTCTGCAGAAGCGCGGGACAGCACCGGTACCATTGGACGCAGAATCGAGGGTGAAAATCTTCAAATCGGCTATTTTTCGCAGCATCAAGTAGATGATCTGGATCTAAGTATCACACCACTCACCCTTATCCGCAGGGTTGACCCAAAGCTAAGCGATCAAGGAATCAGAAATTATCTCGGTGGTTTCGACTTTAGAGGTGATCGGGTTAACGAGCTTATCAGCATTTTTTCCGGCGGAGAGAAAGCCAGACTCGCACTCGCATTGGTGGCCTATTCAAAACCTAACCTGCTATTGATGGATGAACCTACTAATCATCTGGATATCGACATGCGACAAGCACTGACGGTGGCGCTGCAGACTTTTGACGGGGCTATTCTATTAATATCGCATGATCGACATTTGCTAACTAATGCGGTCGATTCGTTTCTGTTGCTCGACGGTGGAAGATTGACAGAATTCAATGGAGATTTGGAAGACTACCGACGTTTTGTGCTGACTGACGGCATCAAGACACCTGGTGCAGGCAGCAAGGATAGCGGTCTGCGGAAACCAGCAACAAAGCTCATGGCAGGAGAATCTGCTAGTAAGAATCACAATCAGCGTCTTACAAAACCGGTCATCGGGGCAACTTCATCAAATCGTAACAATAGCACCAGCAGTAAACAGGCGCGTCAACTCAAAACAAAGCTTCGTAACCTTGAAACGCAACTTGAAAGATTAAACCGGAAACTGAGTGAAGTTGAAGAAGGATTAACAGACTCAAAACTCTATGAGAATGGGGGTGGGGAAGATTTACAATCCCTACTAAGAGAGCAACTAAATTTGAAAGATCAAATCAGTGAGCTTGAAGAAAGTTGGCTTGAAATGAGCACGATATTAGAAGCGATCTAGTAGCCAATAGAAACTGTTTTTGAAGACTACTTTAATTCACATCGATTCCAGGCATTTTGATTATCGAATGCAAATCATGGCCATCCAGAAATAACGGGTGATCGGCGCTTTATAACTTTTACGCCCGCCACCATTAGTCTCAGTTCCGAGTATCGTTCGCGTCTACCGTGAGCTTCGCGCTACTGTTGACGCGAGACTTCAACTTATGGTCAGCCCTCAGCGGTCTTGTTGGTGTCCGCTGCGCCTTCAGCTATTGACCTGCCAAGAGCTGGAAAGAGCGGAATATCTTCATCGGCAAGGGCTGGCATTCGAACCTTGCGCGCCATCGCTGCCTCAATATATGGCGCGAGTTCAGCATCTTTCTTTGCCTCTCGCTCGGCTTCCCGCGCTTTGAACTCAGGCATGACCTCTGATGCAAACAATTCGAGTGACTCACAAATGTGCTCATGTTTGTTCATACCTGCCTGCTGGATAAACGTCACCTGATCGACACCAACCTTCTCAAATTTCTTGAGATGTGCCCTCATATCATCCGGTGTTCCGATGCCACCACGCTCTGCGGCTAACGAAGAAGCTGAATTGATCGGATTATCTGCAAGTTGACTAGCTCGAACTTTTCTAAATTCATCAAACAGATTCGTTCTACCTGGTTTGTGCTGCCCAAAACCGTAGAGCGAACCAAGGGCATAACCAAAGAATTCAAAACCTTCCAGACCACGATCGATTGCGGTTTTGCGATCATTGTGGACAGAAAAACTTGTCACCATGCAAATATTGGCGTTAACCGCCTGACCTATCGGCACACATTCGTCGCTCTTAATAATATTGTAATACTCTTCGACCCAATGGTTCGCCTCAGCGGGGTCTACAAACGCAAAGGTTAAAGCCCCAATGCCGAGTCGCGCAGCCATTTTTATGGTTTCTCGGTTAGAACAGGCAACCCAAATTGGCGGGTGAGGTTTTTGCACAGATTTGGGCACAATATTTCGGCAAGGCATGCTGAAATATTTACCCTCGTAGCCTGGATATGGATCCATTGCCAGCATGTTAGCTATTTGCTCAGTCGCTTCGAGATATTGTTCTCGTTTAGATTCAACTGGGATGTCAAAACCGCCAAGTTCCAGAATCGCTGATGATTCTCCGGTACCAAAATCTACCCGACCATTCGAAACAAGATCTAGCGTCGCAATACACTCTGCCGTTCGTGCTGGATGGTTATAGTTATTAATCACCTGCCGGATGCCATGCCCCAGCCGAATATTCTTTGTTCTCTGGGAAGCTGCGGCTAGGAATATCTCGGGTGCTGACGAATGCGAATACTCCTCCAGAAAGTGGTGTTCTACTTCCCATGCGTAGTCAATGCCCAATCGATCCGCCAGTTCCACCTGATCGAGTGCATCCTGAAACAATTTTTGCTCAATACCCTCTGTCCAAGGACGGGGGAGCTGATGTTCATAAAAAATGCCAAATTTCATCGCTATTTCCCTCTTCAATGTTTGTCATACAAACGTTTGCTTGGCGCTATCGTAACGTCATCGCGTCAAATTTCTCGAAGATCGCCTTACCATTTTCCACAGCCAAAATTTTCTCCTTAAGTTCAGCGTGCAATCGGTCATGGTTTGCCCTGTGCATATCAACGCCATGCCACTGCACCATCTGCGCCCATACCGGATCAAGCAACTCGCTTCCCATCACCTCGCTGCCATCGAGCGTTATCACCGTAGAATTTCTGAACTCCGAAATCGCGACCCTTAACCAGGCTACATGCACTGATTCGTCCTGACGAATTCTGTTAATGAGTTCAACAGCATGTTTGGATTCGATTTGTTTGTCAGTGAAAGTTTTTTCAGAGGCGATCACTTTTTCGTAGAAGTCAAAGGCTCTCTCAGCTCTGACCTCAATCATCAGCAGGTTCATCAAAAAGCCTATAAGGCCCTCGAATTCGGGTCCTATTGCGCTTATCTCACGCTCATCCTTTTCACGACCAATGCTTGCCGGTGCCTCGGGTAGAGGAAATTTATCCTTACCAAAGATCAAATCCCTCACGGCATACCACATGACATCATGACCCCCGGTATCGTTTGCAGGATGACCGCCTTCATCCCAACCGTGGCTACTCAAGAGACCTTTGTTCATATGACCGAGTGCTGTTTCTGAAATATCCTCCTTGATAATCGACTGAAAGTCAGGGGCAACTAAATCCGCCAAAGCTTTTCCACGTCCTTCTATAATTCCCGTTATTGTCAGGGAATCCCACAAAGGTTGCTCTACTCCACTTGTCAGCAAGAAGATTTGTTGGTCAATCGTCGGATAGTTAGGTTCTGAGAGCAGATCTGTTGTTGCCTCCACTATCGACACATTTTGGTCTATTAATTGTGCTTCCCAGGCTTCAATCGCCTGCCAACGATTCTGTGTTCTAGGGGATAGGTAATGGCCTTCTGCATCAAACCCACCGTGCAACTTTAGTCCACACTCAATGTGAGGCGTTGCGTATTCATGCTCCGCTTCTATTTCAACCATGCTGTAAACACGCTTATTCATATTCCTTCTTCTCCGATGCGCTTTGTTCATTGTATGGACTCGTTTTCAACTGATTTACAGTGTAACGCCCTGAAATTTATCGGTTGCTTTGCAAACTGCAGCTTGCTGATCAATCGCTAGCCCATGGTCTACAAAACGGGTCAGGTTTTCGATCACCCGCTCAACATCAATACTTTTGCGAATTGCATAAGTCATGGCGTGTCTTAGCGCACCGCAGATTGCGTGACTCATCAGCGCAAGATCGTATTTATCTGACAGCGCACGACTACTTTCCAGATCATCCTCCAGCGCAAGTGCTACCAATGCGCCAACCCTGTCATAGAGCGCCCAGGCTTTATCGTCGTTTGGCGCGATGAGGATAGGATCGAGGAAAGCCGCCTGCAATAATCCCGGGTTTTTACTCCCGTACTCCACGAGGGTCCGAAATATCTGACGCCATCTGGCAATAGGCTCGTTGAGTCCTGCAAGACTTTCCGCGTTAAGCGCTATCAACTCTTCCTGAGCCTGCTCGGCAAAGTCGAGAAATGCCGCTTTTTTATCGACAAAATGAAGATAGAAGGTACCGGTTGCAACACCTGCTATTCTGGCGATGTCCTGCGGACGAGTTTTGTGAAACCCCTCACTCAAAAAGCTTGCTCGCGCGGCATCTCTTAACTTTTGCAACGACTTACTTTGCCTCGGCGCGACCGAAAATTCGGCAGCCGGGTTGTTACTGCGATTGTTTTTTGCGCGGGGCATGGTTCGACTTTGCTCATTAATGAGAATTTGTCAGTTTTGTTTTACTCGCTGCTTTACCTCAAGTCAATCTTCTCTCAATTGACGATAGCGATGCTTTAAGACCATTGTCCCAAACCAAGCTATACTGCACGCTTTGACAACAGACCTGTTTGAGGATGAACCGGATGAGCAGACAATTTCCAGAAGCCAGAATGAGAAGAATGCGAAAAGATGATTTTTCACGGCGCCTAATGCGCGAAAATCACCTTCGACCAGATGATCTGATTTATCCGGTTTTTGTCATCGAGGGTACGAACCAGACAGAGCTGGTTCCCAGCATGCCAGGGGTCGAACGAAAGACGATTGATCTGCTGGTTGAGGAGGCAAAAGAGGTTCACGCACTTGGTATTCCTCTGATGGCAGTCTTCCCTGTTGTGCCGCTTGAGAAAAAATCCGAGTTAGCCGAAGAGGCCTTCAATCAGGAGGGTCTGGCACAACGGGCAGTTAGGGCGCTCAAATCTGCTGTCCCGGAGCTTGGCGTCATGACAGATGTCGCGCTGGACCCGTTTACGACGCATGGACAGGATGGAATCATCGACGATGAGGGATATGTACTGAACGATATCACTGTCGATGCGCTCGTTAAACAAGCGCTATCCCATGCCGAAGCAGGCGTTGATATTGTTGCACCCTCGGACATGATGGATGGCCGAATTGGGGAGATACGCTTAGAGCTGGAAGAGGCTGGTTATATCAACACACGTATTATGGCTTATTCAGCAAAGTATGCTTCTTCATTCTACGGACCATTCAGAGATGCCGTTGGGTCTGCCGGGAATCTTGGCAAGGGCAATAAAGCAACTTATCAGATGGATCCTGCAAATTCAGATGAAGCCTTGCACGAAGTGCAACTCGACATTATGGAAGGCGCAGACATGGTGATGATTAAACCCGGTATGCCCTATCTGGATATTGTCTCGAGGGTAAAAGAGAGTTTTGGTGTACCAACGATGGTCTATCAAGTGAGCGGTGAATACGCCATGCTGCAGGCCGCTATTCAGAACGGCTGGCTTGATGAAAAGGTTGTTGAGGAGTCACTAATAGCAATGAAACGTGCCGGTGCTGACGCGATATTGACGTACTTTGCTAAAAAAGTTGCCGCGGACATGAAGCCCTGAATCGGAACTATTATACAATTCCCGTCAAATTCAATTCCCTTAGAGAATATAGCGAGTTAGGATATCGCACGATTGTTCAATGCAGCTCGAGCGCATTAAATTTCGTCAGGAGCCAGCAAAAACCATACCTACCATCTCGTTTACTTGGAGTATTTTATTAATGTCTGATATTAGCCACGTGTCTGATGACACATTTGATGCTGAAGTTTTAAATTCCGATGTACCGGTCCTCGTTGACTATTGGGCAGAGTGGTGCGGCCCATGCAAGGTAATTGCGCCAGTTTTGGAAGAAATTGCCAACGAATACAACGGCAAAATGAAGATTTGCAAACTCGACATTGATGCTAACGAGAACACCCCGCCCAAATATGGCATTCGCGGTATTCCAACCCTGATGCTGTTTAAAAATGGTGCCGTCGAGGCGACTAAAGTTGGTGCTTTATCAAAATCCCAACTCACAGCATTCCTCGATAGCAATATTTAGAAACACCTAAATTTGTGTCCGACAATGACTGAATACCAAGCGGTAGACATCCCCCGCTTGTTATTCAGCAGATAAAAATCATAAAAAACGTTGACAACTGACCAGAAAAGCGACAATTTACACATCGTTCGACTTATTGAGCAGAAATTAACGTAACGCCTCGCTGCCTCTCACAGCATTTTCTCGCAATATTCTGTGAAAAACCTTGAAACACCTAACGGCATTGCGAAAATATGTTACGTGGTTACATTAACCTCAAACTAACAAAGTAAACTTACCTAATAATAAGTCCTCTTCCTGTTCTAAAAACCCAATTTCTTTCTTGTGCTTATTGCACACTAACTCCATTCCATAAAAGTTTAATCAAACAAGTGAACCTATGAATCTTACCGATCTTAAATCCAAACCAATACCCGAACTTCTTCAAATCGCCCATGAAATGGGTATGGACAACCTAGGCAGATCCAGGAAACAGGAAATCATCGCCAGTGTGCTGAGAAAACACGCTAAAGGCGGAGAAGCAATCTACGGAGACGGCACCCTAGAGATTCTCCAAGATGGATTTGGGTTCCTACGATCAGCCGATAGCTCATACCTCGCGGGACCAGACGATATCTATGTATCACCAAGTCAGATAAGACGCTTCAATTTACGTACAGGCGACAGCGTGTCAGGTAAGATCAGGCCGCCTAAAGATAGTGAAAGATATTTTGCTCTCCTGAAGGTTGATCAAATCAACTACACCGACCCTTCAGAATCCAAGAACAAGATACTTTTCGAAAACCTGACACCGTTATTTCCAGACTCGCCATTACTGTTGGAGGCCGGCAACGGCAGTACCGAAGACTTAACAGCCCGCATCATTGACCTGACGTCGCCCATCGGCAAAGGGCAAAGAGGCTTGATTGTTTCGCCGCCAAAAGCCGGTAAAACACTCATTCTTCAGAACATTGCACAATCGATATCACGCAACAACCCCGAGTGCGACCTCATAGTGTTGCTGATCGACGAACGCCCTGAAGAGGTAACGGAAATGCAGCGTTCTGTCAGAGGTGAGGTTGTTGCAAGCACCTTTGATGAGCCACCATCACGACACGTCCAAGTTAGCGAGATGGTAATTGAAAAAGCAAAGCGGTTGGTAGAACACAAACGCGACGTCATTATTCTACTGGACTCCATCACTCGCCTTGCGAGAGCATACAATACCGTCATTCCTGCCTCTGGCAAAGTACTTACCGGTGGGGTTGATGCACATGCGTTGGAACGACCTAAGCGGTTCTTCGGTGCTGCGAGAAATATAGAAGAGGGCGGTTCCTTAACGATTATCGCAACCTGTCTCGTCGACACCGGTTCGAAAATGGATGAAGTCATCTACGAAGAATTTAAAGGGACTGGTAATCAGGAATTACACCTTGAACGCAAAATTGCCGAAAAACGAGTTTACCCGGCAATTAATATCAGACGCTCGGGCACTCGCCGAGAAGACCTGCTAATGTCAGAAGAGGAACTACAAAAAGCCTGGATTCTTCGTAAATTACTGCATGAAATGGATGATCTTGCTGCCATCGAATTCCTGTTAGAACGGATGAAAAAATCAAAAACAAATGAAGAATTCTTTGCCTCTATGAAACGTAAGTAAGAAAGCGATAGGGAAGGGCAGCAGTGAATCGGTTTGTTTGCACAATTGAATCTATTGATTACCTTAATCACGATACTAGGCGAGTGATGCTTTCGCTTCCCGATGAAAATTCGCGCCTTGAGTTCAAAGCTGGACAATACCTCAACGTCATACTGTCTGAAAAACGCTGCCCTTTCTCCATTGCGAGCCCTCCTGAGCTCAAAGGGAAGGTGGAGTTGCATATCAAACCAACGCCGAGTTCTGATGACTCTGTCGAAATTGAAAAATTACTTGATAAAGCCACAACGCTTGAAATAGAGCTTCCAATAGGCGACTGCTATGTCGAGCGGGCACCGAAAGGTCCCTTGATACTTATGGCGGCAAGTACCGGCATTACACAAATGAAAAGTATCATCGAACATCTTGCTGCGGACGTCATTTCCGAGCCAACATATCTCTACTGGGGCGTCATCGCTGACTCTGATCTGTACCTTGCTCAATTATGCAGAGAATGGGAACAAACGAACAAAAACTTTCATTTTATACCCGTTGTCAGCGAGCCCAGTACATCACCTGATTGGCAAGGTCGAACAGGATTGGTACCCGATGCCGTGCTGGAAGACTTCCCCAACCTCGAGGCGGTTTCTGTCATCGTGGGAGGATCTCCCGGCATGGTCTACGCGACACTCGATCGATTCGTCGAGAGAGGCATGCCAGAAAAAAACATGTCTTCCGACGTCTTTTCCTACGCTCCACGCAACTAATTCTTAAGTATCCAACTCCGATTTAAACTTAAACCATGCGTCAATGAATTTGGTGTGATAGGTTTTAATTTTCATCTATCGGTCAATTATCATGCTCAACAGACTTGACGACTATCCTGTTCATCAGACCCCAGAACCTATCGCTCACCCGGAGACTTCCGACAGAAGATTTTATGACCGAACTTGGTTCAATGGTTATTCTGCCGATGGTTCTTATTATTTCGGCATCGGTATGGCCATTTATCCGCATCTCGGGATCATGGATTGCGCTTTTAGCGTTGTCGAGAGAAATGGCCGGCAACACTGCTTCTATGGCTCACGAAGAGCACCTTCGGAAAGAACCGAGATGACCGTCGGACCGTTTAAAATTGAAGTGCTGGAACCGATGCGTAAAACGAGGGTGACTTTGGAACAAAATGAGAGTGGGTTAACCTGCGACCTACTGTTCTCTTCACGAACGGCACCCATCCAGGAGGACAGACAGACCTTGTGGCAAGGTGCTCGTAGAACCATGGACGCCACGCGATTTGATCAATTTGGATTCTGGTCTGGTCACCTCTCACACCCTGATGGGAAAATTAGCATAGAAGCATCAGTTTGCCACGGCACAAAGGATCGCTCATGGGGCGTTCGTGGCATTGGTGCGCCAGAAACCGGCAGCGCACCATCTACGCCTGGTGGCATCTTCTTTCTCTGGGCGCCCTTATTCTGGGAGGATCATGTATCACACGCCATATTCTTCGATGGCACAAAAGGCGAGGCGCTAGTTCGCGAGGGATTGACGGCGCCACTGCACAAATCAGAAGCCGATATACCCGATACAGCAGAACCCCAGGATGAGCGGATGGCAACGGCAATCCACCGAGTCAAATATCACCCCGCCACTCGCTTGGCTTCCTCAGCAGAAATAGACCTGATTAACCTTCAGGGTGAAAAACGTACTATTCATCTAGAACCGATACTTAAATTTCAGATGAAGGGACTTGGTTATCTGCACCCGGAATGGGGCCAAGGTTTCTGGAAGGGCGAATTGGCAATCGGCGGCGAGTCCTTTGAAACCAATCAGCTCGATTTGCTTGCCAAGGAGAATGTGCACGTCCAACAAGTCGTCAGAGCGACAGATGGAGAAAATGAAGGCATCGGCGTGTTGGAACAACTTGTTATCGGTCCGTACGCACCCGCCGGTTTCACCGAATTTTTTGATGGATTCAAAGGAGAATAGTGCCGTGGACAGCGAGCGCTGTATTAGCTATCCAAGCGACAGCGCCGCTCTGAAAAGCTCATTGCTTTTCTTGTAATCTCCTTCGAAAGCAAAGAGAAAGGCTAGACGCTCGTTTGCTAACTTAGTCTCTTTGATTGCGATACTTTGTTGATACGAAACCATTGCCCGCTCCTTATTACCTGCTTGTTCGTTGAGCTGAGCCAAACAAAGATGTAGGGCATAGTCATCGATGTGTTTTTTGTTCCAGCCTTCGGCAACCTTGAGCCTTCGCGTAACCGTTTCATGCGTTGCCTCTCCATAGCGAACCACCAGTTGTTCTCGCCACTGTTTTTTAACCGCATTTCGAAGTACTAGCTCAACTTCAACTTCGTCATCTACCGCATTGCAGAATGTCAATACTATTTCGGTATTACTTTTCAAGTCGTCAGTCAGTTTCTTGTAAATGGAGACGACTACATCATCGGTATTTCCCGGTGCCCCAAGTTGCTGTAGTGCCACATATTTTTCGAATTCTTTCTGCGCTTGCCGATTAAGTACCGTTTTTCTTAAGGCAGGCATCAAGTCAGACAACGCTTGCCAGGACCCTAGTTGCAGTAATGCGTTCTTTTTCAGTTCAAGCACAACATCATTGTCTGGCGCACCCTTGAGGCTTGCGATGCATTTTTGCCATTCCGCCCTTCGAGTACACATTTTTGCTTCAGCAACCATTGCTGCAAGATTCATTTCCTTATCTGATTCTCTGGCTAGGCGAAGGTTTTGCTCTCGTAGTTCTGCATTGCCCAACTGATCAGCAGCGTCTGCCGCAGAAATATAATTTATTCCTGGGTTTTCGCTGTTAGCTGCTCCACTCACCAGAAACTTTAATGCACGATCATGGCTTCCTTCCTGCAAAAATATCAGGCCTTTTTGGGTTAGCTGAATAGACTTTCGTAGCTTTCGGTCTCCCTGCCAACGCCGGTAGTAGCTAGCAGACCTAGACGCGGCACCGAAAAAACTCAATAGGTAATAGCCTCCTACAACCGACAAGCCAAAACCACCAATTAACACCCAGAAGCCAGTTTGGATGGTGGCGCCGTCGTAGGAAATCAACACATAACCGGGATCTTGAGCAACCAAGGTTCCTATCCAGCCTGCAGCAACTATCACGATAAGCAAGATGATCAATCGACGTTTCATTTCTCAGCACCACGACTATCCTGTTGGTGAAACGTATTCAGGAGTCTTCGGACAGCGCGAAGGGAACCGGATATATTGGGCAAAGATCTATCCACCTCGACCTCCATTAGCTTTTCCAGCGCGGTGATAAGGGCAATTGTCCTCGGGTCAGTCTCTACGAAATGTTTAACAATCCACAATTTAGCTTCCGATAACGATGTGTGATATACCGGCTGATCGTTACGTAGCAAAGCCAATTGCGCCATCTCGAACTTCATGATCAAATTTTGTCGAAGATAATACTCCTCTTTAGGCGGCAGCAACGGCGTGATCGCGACACCATCTCGCCTATAGTCAACAGAGTTCAACACACGACCAAAAATGTCATTCACCAAAGATAGAAACTGTTGGTAAAAATTTTGCTCTTCATGATTCTCGAGCTGAATCTGTTGTGGAGGTGGGCCCAAGTCCGGTTGTTTGCGACGCAATTCCGGAACCTGAGACGACATAGCGGATAATGAGAGAAAAATACCATCGGTATCAAGATCAGATACAGCTTTTAGATTTGCGATATCGTATGCGAGCGACTCTCTTAACTCGTAAGCGGCTATTCCAGAGGTCTGCTGAACAATTTCATCCGCAGAGTTGAGCAAACTTAGAGCGCCTCTAACGTCTCTTTCCATCAGTACTCGTTGATTTGCAAGCCGAATTAAATATTCAACCTCGGCTAACAACCAGTCTTCGCCGCTTGTTCCAAGCCTCTCTTTAAGCTCGGCTCTGAGTTCCGTTCGCAATTGTTCAGCGGCTATGTCAAAAGATGCCTCTAAATCAGCAATAGCAGTGTTCTCTGCTTCACGAGTTTGTGCGATAGCGGCCGCTGTTTGCTCCACTAGTACTGATAATTGCCCGATTTTCTGATCTGATGTTCTCTTCAGGTTTGCCAGCTCAGTCTCCAGAGACCACACCGCTGTACGAGCTTGTTTCAGTTCGTTCTTGCTCTCATAGATCAAATACGCGGCGTATCCCGCGACGCCAAGCGCAAGAATCGAAATGAGCACACTAAAACTAACAATTAAGCCAGCCCCTCTTGGAGCTGAACCATTTGTATTAGTCTTCTTTTCTGTCACAGTAGACGAACCTGTGTTCGAAGATGGACTATTCTCCCTGCCAGCATTAGATGCCGGCTTGTCGTCGGATTCTTTCTCCAATTTAGTAAATGCTTCATCGAGTCTTTTATCAAGATCAGAGTCCTCCTGACTCAATAAACGTTTAGTATCTCCAGATGCTGGATTTTGTCCACTGCCACCCTTTTCGCTTGATTTTTTCCTTGTCATTTTGATCTGCTCTATTTACACGCCGGGGAAGGGTAGGTTTCGTTTGTTGTGTTGATAATACCACTTACGTCGCCCACCATGCCCACTAGAATGTAAGTCCTACCATCTACCGCCTCTTAGTGTTTGTCAGTGCTTGAGATCAATCAGCTGGGCAATGAGCGCCTCATCCTTTGGCTGCACCGCAAAAACCCTTGTGAAACGGCGCTCGCGCGCTATCTCTGCAACGCGACTTGATGGCACCAAGAGCGGCAAATGTCGCACTGCATCACTGATCTGTCGGTCAAAAATTATAAGACTCTCGGCGCTATAGACAATCGTGGCGAGGAGTTTATCGACCTCAAACGGCGTAACGATTTCTCCGGACCAATGATTTTCCGAACGTTTATAGACTTCTAGATAATCCACGACAGCGCCGCGCTTGATAAGCTCTTGCTTGAGTGTCTCCCGGCCACCATGACCCCGCACAATCAACACGCGCTGTTGCTGGATAGACTTAAACGCGGGCAGCTCAAGCAAACCTTCGGACGAATATTTTTGAGGAACAATCGGGGCGATACTTGCGTCTCGAAGTTGGTTGGCCGTCGAGTCTCCAACCGCAAACCACTTCAGCTTGACTGGCCATTGCGGCCATCTATCCAGCAAGGGACCTAATCCGTAAATGACTGAATTAGTGCTGATAAAAATAATGTGATCGTAAAGATCCAGGTTTTCAATGTTTACGAGACAGCGAGCACCGATCTCTACAGGCTCGATCTGAAGCACTGGCCTGTGAAGGAGCTTTAATGATATTTCATCGAGCGCTGTCGCAAATTTGGTATTATTTCCACCAGCCCTCGTTAAAAGAACGCTGTCTCTAATCAATTTCTACCTGCTTCAATAATTTTTGCGGCACCCCGCGCCATTAACTCTGCAGTAATCTCATCAGCTAAGCGGTAACTTTCATGCTCAGGTCCCTGCTTATCAACCTTCAGGATCGTCTCACCGGCAATATCACTGACAAAACTGGAAATAGTGACACCACTTGGACCCAGTTCGGCAAATGCAGCGATTGGCATATTACATGTTGCGCCAAGACCTGAGGAAATAAGTCGCTCACTGGTGACGCAACGCCATGTGTCATCATGATTAATCGCCGCTAGTAACGCGTTCACCCGAGTATCATCAACTCTGCTTTCGATACCAACAGCACCCTGGCCCGCAGAGGGGACGCTTACGGCCGTATCAATGCCCTCACTGATTCTAGCCTCAAGCCCCAGGCGCTTTAGACCGGCACAAGCTAAAATGATACCTTCATAAGCTCCTGCTTCAAGCTTTCTAAGCCGGGTATCAACATTTCCCCGCAGCTCTATGAACTGATACCGAGGGTATTTTTGCTGTAACTGTATTCTTCGCCGCAGGCTCGAAGAACCAATGCGCGCACCATCAGGCAAGTCATCGAGCCTCTGAAAATTTACAGAGACAAAGGCATCCCTTGGGTCTTCCCGTTCGCAGATAGCCGTGATCTGCAAACCCTCAGGCAGTTCTGATGGAACATCTTTCATGGAGTGCACGGCTATATCCACGCGGTTTTCTAGCAACCCAACTTCGAGTTCTTTTACAAACACACCCTTACCGCCAATTTTGCTTAACGGCGAGTATTTATTGCGGTCGCCCAAGGTCGTCATACCGACAATCTCAACCTCAAGATCGCGGTGTGCAGCCTCTAGCGCATCCTTGACGAAATTTGCCTGCCACATGGCGAGAGCACTTTCCCGCGTCGCTAACCTTATTGTTTCCACGTGTTAATCTTCCATCAAGCCACAAAAAAGGCGGCTATTATAGCCGCCTTTTTTATTGAGTGATGCCTTTAATCGTTTTCATCTGCAGGCATTTGCTTTCTGCGATCCCGATCTCTCACGACTACAGTGTCTGGACCAATCGACGCAACCCAGACACATGTCGTCTACTCACATCAAGGCGCTCATCAACGCCACGCATTCTGACCTGATAATGACCTCGTGGATCTCTTTCAAGACCATCAAGATGATCCATCATGACTAGAGCATTTCGGTGAATTCTTACAACCTTGTCACCAAACTCGTCTTCAAGGTCCCTAAGGGTGTCGTCAATCAACACTTCCCCACTCTCATGTCGCACAGTCACATACTTATGATCTGCCTGAAAAAAACGGATTTCGGTGAGTGGAATAAGCTCAATACCTTTTCTAGTTTTGGCGCTTATATGTGTGCGAGACCGTGGCTTGGCTTCGTCATCAACGGAAAAACTCTGCGCTTGCACCCTATTTATCTGCCCAATTTTCGATATCGCTTCTATCAAAGCCTCCCGCCTGACAGGCTTCAACAGATACCCAGAGGCATTTACGCCGAATGCGTCAATCGCATGTTCGCCAAACGCAGTACAAAATACTATCGCTGGTGGCTCAGTCGATTGGGATATTTTTCGACCCGCCTCTATTCCGCCCATACCCGGCATACGAACGTCCAAAAGCACGATGTCCGGCTCAAATTCCAAAACCATATTGACGGCCTGTTCCCCAGATTCTGCTTGTCCAACAACTGTGTAGTCATCCAACGCACTAATCATTCTGAGAAGCCTTTCTCGAGCCAATTTTTCATCATCGACTATCAACACATTCATTTCAATAACACCTCGGGTTATCTGAGCAATCCATCGGCACAAGGGATCGACAAGCAGACAGATTACTCGATTTTTACGAGAAAACTGTGACTTGCTGCACATATTTTGCGAGTCAGGGTTAGTTAATTCAAAAGTTTGTGAACTTGGTCACATTTCCTTACAAAGTTTTATCATGTTATCCGCCCAAGCTAAACACATCGAAGCTATCATCACTTATGGATGCAAAAGGTAGCGCCTTATTGATCGAAAAGACCGGCAAAGCCGCTTAATCTTCCAAAGGATAGCTGATAGTTGTCGTAAATATTTGCTCTCCGCGGACAGTTACGAGCGATGCTTCAGCGCCGTAAATTGCTTCCAAGCGCCTCTTTATGTTGTCCAAAGCCATTCGGTTCCCTGGCTCATGGCTGTAATCACTATCAGGCAGGGGGTTGGATATTGTAGCGATCAACCTTTGATTTTCAATCCTTATATAAACAGACACCTCACCACCTTCTGGCAGCGGCTGGATGCCGTGATAAATGGCATTTTCAAGCAGCGGCTGCAGTGTGAGTAAAGGGATTCTCACCGAATCTGGATCAACTTCTAACTGCCAGTTAACACTCAAACGATCATCAAGCCTCAGTGATTCGATATGAACGTATTTACGACAAAGGTCCAGCTCTTCCGACAAAGCGACCGGACGGTTACTGCTGTCATGAAAGCTAGCGCGAAATAACATGGAAAGGTCTTCAACTACGGTCTCCGCTGTATCTGGGTCAATACTAATCAGACTAGCGATGATATTCATGCTGTTAAAAAGGAAATGGGGACGTATACGTGACTGAAGCGCTTGAATTCTTGAGTTGAGTTCCGCCTGCTCTTGGCGTCGTAACTGGTGTTGGAGAAAAAAGTACCTGAACGCAATCCCTGACATCACCGTAGCCACCAACATATTCCTAACAAGGATGCCCGTTCTATCCATATCCCACCCCATCTCATCCAGCGTCATCCATTCGCCAATAACGCTGAAAATGAGGGTCAGCGATAGAATCAATGCATAGCCAGTCAGTGTGGCGTAGGCGGTGGACATTCGCATCAAAACTGGCCTGAAATTGCACAATAAGGCAGCAGAAGCCAATACAACCCACTGAACAAACAAGGAAGTCAGACCTAACTGGGTCCAGTCAAAGTTGATTAGATTGCCGTTCGCAAGCACACCGACGACAACAAGCAGCTCGGAGATCAACACTAAGAAGAGAATACTTTGGGGTTGGCACAAATCCGGTAGGAAAAAATCTTCCGCAACCTCGGGTGTATCTTTCAAATCTGGATCCAATTTTTTCATCCGGCTTGCACGTTTCGCCCGATAGTATACGCATTTCAGCAAAGTGATTTCAGATGGCAATTAACGTCACGTGCCAGTTCACATAAGATATAATGCCGCCTTCTGATCTATAGCACAGGAAACATCATGGCTGACCCGACTGAGACTCCAACCAAAAAACTCTGGGATGGGCGCTTTACAGAAGCTACTGATGCCTTCGTTGAGGCATTTACGGCCTCGGTTGGCTTCGATCAACAGATGGCACTCGAGGACATCAAAGGCTCGATCGCCCATGCAACAATGCTACAAAGTGCAGATATACTCAGCGAAAGTGAGCTCGAATTAATTCTGAGCGGGCTGGATGAAATCCGACAGGAGATCATTGAAGACCGATTTGAGTGGTCCATCAGCCTCGAAGATGTTCATATGAACATTGAAAGCGCACTGACGGAAAAGATTGGCGTTGTAGGGAAAACCCTGCACACAGGTCGATCGAGAAATGATCAGGTTGCTACAGACATACGTCTCTATTTACGAGAGCAAATAGATCAAATTTCAAGTCTGTTGACCAGACTACAGCAGGGTGTTTTGTCCTTGGCGGAAAACGAGTCGGAAACGATCATGCCTGGATTCACCCACTTGCAAGTTGCCCAACCCGTGACTTTTGGTCACCACCTCATGGCTTGGTATGAAATGATCGAGCGCGACTATGCTAGGTTGTTGGATTGCCGCAAACGCGTAAATGTGCTGCCGCTGGGTGCGGCTGCACTTGCCGGTACTACTTATCCAATAAATCGTGAAATGACAGCTGAATTCCTGTCATTCGACGACGTCGCTCGAAACTCCCTTGACGCAGTTAGCGACCGAGATTTTGCGATTGAATTCTGCAGTTGGGCCAGCATCTTGATGATGCACATGTCGCGTTGGTCCGAAGAAATAGTGCTATGGTCCTCGCCTCAATTCGATTTCATCGACCTCCCTGACCGTTTCTGCACTGGCTCGTCAATTATGCCTCAGAAAAAAAACCCAGATGTACCCGAGCTTGTGCGGGGCAAAACAGGTCGAGTTTACGGCAGCCTAACCTCACTGCTGACGCTCATGAAATCCCAGCCTCTGGCGTATAACAAGGACAACCAAGAAGACAAGGAACCTCTATTCGATACAGTTCGAACCGTGAGCGACTGTCTGACAGCATTCGCTGATATGATTCCAGCAATGGTGCCAAAACGAGAAAACATGAGACTTGCAGCGACCAAGGGGTATGCAACAGCGACAGACCTCGCAGATTATCTGGTCAACAAAGGGTTACCCTTTCGTGACGCACATGACGTTGTGGGTAAACTGGTCGCCCTGGCCATTGGGCAAAATGTTGACTTGTCGGAATTATCTATACGTCAACTACAAAGCTGCTCGGACTTGATCGAATCAGATGTTTACGACGTACTGACACTGGATGGTTCTGTCCGCGCTCGGAATCACGTAGGAGGTACAGCCCCAGAGAGGGTTAGAAGCGCAGTCGCGTCGGCTAAAGCACAACTTGAGCGCCGAGCTGCTCTGTAAAAACGCGGTTTAACAGATCATAAAGTGCCTCGTCAGTTGTGCTGCAAATCCAGCCCTGGTCTTGCGCGTGAAGATGAAAGCCACCAGATTTCGCTGCAACCCAGATCTCTTGATTAGCTACTTGTTTGCTGAGCACGACACTCGACCCGTCGGGAAACATCACAGACAGCAAGCCGCCGGAAACATCAATATCCAGATCAAAGGGCAATTCATCGACCCGATCTTCAATGTCGTTAAAGATCTCTTCCACTAAATCAAAGTACTTATTATCTTCCATATGTTTTGCAAACGTCTCCGCGAAAGTCCAAGCAGGTATAGTTACCCACTTGCCATTTATCTGCTGTATGTTTTTAGGGATTGTAACAACAATTATACATGGCGATCACACTTGGAGTTTTCCCTCCTTTGCCCACGCCAATGCCTCACGTATACTCGTATGATTTTTAAGAGTTAACCTATGCGCGTGACTAAGATCATGGTGAATAACCGAGCAAAGAGCGCTGTTGTCCTTTTGCTGCTCACGAGCCTACTCAGTGGCTGTGGTCAGAAAGGCCCCCTTTTTCTGCCTGGCGAGCCCGAGCAACTCGCTCAGCACACAGCAATAGCAGCAGCATATTCTGCAAAATATCTGATGGTCGATTGATGGAAGCATTTCACTACCAAAACGGCGAGCTGTTTATCGAAGATATGCCGGCTCAAGATGTGGCCTCGACCTATGGCACACCTGTATATATTTATTCTCGCGCGGCCATCGAGACAGCCTACAAAACCTTCTCTAGCGCGTTTAGTTCTCATGACCATTTGATCTGTTATGCGGTTAAGGCGAACTCAAACCTGGGTGTATTATCCCTGTTTGCCCAGATGGGCGCAGGATTTGATATCGTCTCGGGCGGCGAACTCGAAAGAGTCATCAGGGCGGGAGGTGACCCAACCAACGTCGTTTTTTCAGGCGTGGGTAAGCAGGATCCCGAAATCATTGCCGCCCTTACCGCCGGTATTGCCTGCTTTAATGTTGAGTCCCGACAGGAACTGGAACGAATCAACTACCTCGCGCAAACACTTGGACTGAAAGCACCCATCTCTATTCGAGTGAATCCTGACGTAGACGCCAAGACCCATCCCTATATTTCCACAGGGCTTAAAGAGAACAAATTTGGGTGCTCCATGTCTGATGCTATCGACATGTACAAACTAGCAGCAACTTTGTCCAACTTGAAAATCAGCGGTATCGACAGTCACATCGGCTCACAGATCACAGAGCTGGCACCTTTCCTGGATGCTATGACTAAGGTTTTAACGCTGGTTGACGAGATTGAGTCTAATAATATTGCGATTGATCACATTGATGTCGGCGGTGGTCTGGGCGTTCAATACGCCGAGGAGGAACCGATCCGACTTGACGAATACGCGAGTGCACTCTCTCAGCTGATGGGCCACAGGAAATCCAGACTCATTTTTGAACCAGGTCGATACCTGACAGCTAACGCTGGCATCCTCGTTTCAAAAGTCATCAACATCAAGCAGAACGAAGGTAAGAATTTCGCCATCATCGATGCCGGCATGAACGATTTGATCAGACCCGCGCTTTACAGCTCATGGCAACAGATTACGGAGGTTTCTAAAACAGGGGATGACAAAAAGAAATATGATGTTGTGGGGCCAATTTGCGAAACCGGCGATTTCCTTGGGAAAAACCGAGACTTGAGCCTAGCGCCCGATGATCTCGTTGCAATCCACTCAGCAGGAGCGTACGGATTTGCGATGAGCTCAAACTACAACAGTCGCAATAGACCCGCGGAAGTGATCGTTTCAGGTTCAAAGGCGCACTGCGTTCGCAGCAGGGAAACCATCGATGATCAATTGAAACTTGAAAGAAAGTTTCCGATTTGAGCTTGTTTTGGATAGTTTAGTGTATTGAAGTGCACTCGGATGTAAACTTATCGGTTATTCCATCACACAAGATCATACTTAACACTAGATATGTTACTGAGATTCACCAAAATGCATGGGCTTGGGAATGATTTTGTACTTCTTGATCTCATCTCTCAAACTGTCAATTTAACCGAGAAAACGATTGCAAAGCTTGGTGATCGTCACACGGGTATTGGCTTTGACCAATTACTCACTGTAAGTCCACCGCGCTCTCCTGAGATGGATTTTCGTTATAGAATTTTCAATGCTGATGGCACCGAGGCTGAACAGTGCGGCAATGGTGCGCGTTGTTTTCTACGTTTCGTCCGTGACAGGGGATTGACCACAAAGAACGCTATAAAGGTTGAAACCAACAATGGCAGTATTGAATGCAAACTGCAAAAAGACGGTAATATCAGCGTCGACATGGGGTCTCCAGTGTTACAGCCAGATAAAATCCCGTTCATCGCCGATACCTGCGCTGTTACTTATAAACTTAAACTGGCATCGTGCCTGGCAACTCATTCGGAGACGATCAGCATTGCCGCGGTCAACATGGGAAATCCACATGCGGTAACAATTGTTGACAACATCGAACGTGCACCGGTGAAACAGGTAGGGGCGTTGGTAGAGTCTCATCCTCAGTTTCCTGAAAAAGTGAACGTGGGGTTCATGCAAATAGTCAATCGGCATCGCATTAATTTGCGTGTCTATGAGCGGGTTATTGGAGAAACAAATGCCTGTGGCTCTGGCGCCTGTGCAGCGGTCGTTGCGGGTAGAATGCAAGGTTTACTGGATGAAAAGGTAGAAGTTTTTCTCCCGGGAGGCACCCTCACAATTGAATGGCAGGGAGACCAATCGCCAGTCATAATGACTGGCCCGGCAAACAGGGTATATGAAGGCCGTTTGCAAGTTTAGTATTAACAAAGTTCCGAAACAGGGTGACCCATCATGAAGACAAAACAAAAAACCGATGAACCCGAACTCACCGGCGCGCAAGTAGCAGAATATCTGTCAGCAAACCCAGATTTCTTTAGTGATCGAGACAGCCTACTTGCCTTGCTGACACTACCGCACCAGCATGGCGGTGCTGTCTCTCTAGTAGAGCGACAAGTCTCCGTTTTGCGCGACCGAAACAGGTCGACTAAAAATCATCTTGATGACTTGCTCAATGCCGCCCGGAGAAACAACGAAATCTTCGATAAGTGTCAAAAGATCATTTTGTCATTGTTGGCAGCAAAAGATGCAATCACTTTTTTTAGCGCCCTGGAAAAAGGTCTTAAACATGAATTTGACTGCCACGCCTATAGCCTAGTGATCTTCAGTGACAGCCCGGAACAGGTCAATGACTTCACGAGCAGGGTATCCCTCACCAATGCAAAGGAGTATGTCGGAGATTTAATAAAGGCAACAAAGCCTTCTCTGGGTGTACTCAAACCTGCAGAGCTGGACTTTCTGTTCCCTCATGCCAGCAACAAAATCAAGTCTGCGGCGGTGCTTCCAATTAAAACTCGCAGCATAAATAAAGATTCAACCTTTGAGCATATTCAGATTGCGCTACTCTCCATCGGCAGTAACAAAGAAAATTATTTTGACGCATCCATGGATACGCTTTTCATTGGATTTGTGGCTGATGTATTAGCTCAGCTGTTACCCCTTCACATACCCGTCTCAGACAAAACGCCAGCAAATCGCCTTGAAGAGTGATTCCTAATGACAGTTTCCGAGACAGACCCATTGGAATCTCTTGCGGAAAAATTTCTGGTCCACCTAAAGACAGTACGCCAGCTCTCGAACCACACCATTAAAAGTTACCGCGCGGACCTAGCGCGACTTATTGAGTTTTGCCGAGAAAACAAAGTTTCTTCTTGGCAAGCGCTTCAATCACACGACCTGCGTCGCTATGTGGCTATGGCGCACCAGACTGGTATCTCTGGAACAAGCCAGCAGCGCCGGCTATCAACCTTCAGGACATTTTTTAACTTCCTCATCAAGGAGGGATTAACCCGGGCAAACCCGGTGCTTGCAGTGTCTACGCCCAAATCGGGCAAGCGACTGCCGAAAACACTCGATACAGATCAGGTCAATCAACTACTCAATGTCAAAACTTCTAAATGGCATGCAATCAGGGATAGCGCCATACTTGAACTTTTTTACTCTTCTGGGTTAAGACTCTCTGAACTCGTTGGGATTGATTTGCATAACATGAACCCTGTTGATGGATCTGTGCTTGTCACGGGCAAAGGAAACAAACAGCGATTGTTACCCGTAGGTGAAAAAGCAACACAGGCAATTCGGAACTGGTTAAAAGTGAGAGAAGATCTTCCCAGCAAAAAAGCGCAGATTATAGATCGGAGCGCACTGTTTCTTAGTGAACGTGGGAACCGCATCAGTACGAGAAATGTTCAGGCAAGAATACGCTACTGGACATCGCGGCAGGGTGTTCCCGGCAATATTCACCCACATATGCTCAGACATTCTTTCGCAAGTCACATGCTCGAATCGAGCGGCGATTTGAGAGCCGTGCAGGAGTTACTCGGTCATGCTGACATTTCAACAACCCAGATCTACACCCATCTGAATTTTCAACACCTAGCCGATGTCTACGACAAAGCTCACCCGCGAGCACACGCTAAGACAAAGGTATCTAACGACTCTGGTGGTACGAATGATTAAGGTTATCGGGTTTGATCTTGATGACACGCTCTGGGCAACGAAGCCGACTATTATAAGAGCAGAGAAAAAGCTTAATCAGTGGCTGAAAGTAACGGTACCACAGCTTAGTTATACCACTGAGTCCATGCGTGAGCTAAGACACACCTTGACTGATCGGGAACCTGAACTTAAGACCAAAATTACCGAATTGCGCCGGCGAATAATTGAACATGCGCTTGAACTTAGTGATGTCAGTCCTTCGCAGGCAACAGCGTTATCACATCAGGCAATCGAGGTGTTTCTGGTAGCGCGCAATGAGGTAGAGTTTTTCGAAGGCAGCCTTGCTACCCTCGAGCATCTCTCGAACCATTACATATTAGGCGCCCTGACTAACGGGAATGCTGATATCAAACGCATCGGTCTCGACAACTATTTTTCTTTTGCGTTCTCTGCAGAGCAAGTTGGAGCACCGAAACCTGCGCACGATCTATTTCAAGCAGCACTTCAACACAACAATATAGAACCCTCGCAAATGGTTTACGTTGGGGATGATCCGGTACTCGATGTTGATGCAGCGAATCAGGCAGGCTTACATACAATTTGGCTAAAATCACCAACAAAGCCTGATCCCGGGGCAACACAGGCAGACCAAGTGATCGATCTTATTGAAGAACTACCGACGGCCCTTGCAAGACTATCAACATAATTCTGGAGCAGTTAGCACTAGGGTGAGCGATTATTTTTGATAAAACGCTTGAGGGCACCTTCGTCAACCCCGAGTTTGCTCTTTCTGGTTTTAGCCCCCTTCAGTGCCTCCAGCGTGGCGTGTACCGGATGAACCTCAGGTAACGCCAATTTTATCGCTGTATCAAATTTGGCGGGGTGCGCGGTTGAAAGATGAATTATCGGTACATCTGCACGACGAAGCGCTTTTCCTACATGCAATCCTACCGCCGTGTGTGGGTCGGCAATATAACCGTGAACTTCGTAAATTTCTTGAATCGCTGCGAGCGTTTGCTCGTTTGTGGCCGAGCCCGCGTCAAATGTTTGATCAAATGATGGGGTGTTAAATTCAATAGATGCCGAACCTGTATTCGCAAAAGAATCCATAAATTCATTTACTTTTTCACTCGAGCTATCGAGCGCATAATACAAGTAGCGTTCAAAGTTACTTGAAACCTGTATATCCATCGCCGGACTATGGGTGAAATTTACTTCTTGCCGCTCATACCTACCAGTCTTAAAGAATCTGGCCAGTATATCATTAGCGTTAGTTGCTAGGATAAGACGGTCAATCGGTAGACCCATCTTTCGCGCCAAGTAACCAGCAAAAATGTCTCCAAAGTTTCCTGTCGGTACACAAAAATCGACTTTACGCGTCTGCGGTTGTTCTTCCTTCAATTGAAAATAGGCAGAGAAAAAATACACAATTTGCGCAAGTATTCTCGCCCAATTGACAGAATTCACAGCGCCTAGTTGATATTGCGCCTTAAAAGGAAGGTCAGAGAAAACTGACTTCAACAGCGCCTGACAGTCATCAAAACTGCCATCAACGGCAATATTATGAACATTTGGGTCAAGCACAGAGGTCATCTGCAATTCCTGCAACTCGCTTGTCTTGCCTTCCGGAAACATGATGAAAATATTGATACCGTCTTTTCCACGGACGCCTGCAATCGCTGCACTACCTGTATCACCACTGGTAGCACCGACAATATTCAGTTCACCCTGTGTCTCTTTGAGAATATGCTCGAAGACATTACCAAGAAACTGCAACGCGACATCTTTAAAAGCCAATGTCGGTCCGTGAAATAATTCCAAAATATAGGTTTCACCGATCCTATTTAACGGAGTGACTTTTTCATTTGTGAAAGTTGAATAGCTTCTATCAATGATCCCGTCGAGTTCCGCTGCGGCGATATCACCGATATACAAACCCATGATATTTTTCGCCAGCTCGGGATAGCTTAAAGATTGCCATGCTTCGAGATGTTCAGATACATCTGGGACCGACTCCGGTAGCAGCAGGCCGCCATCAGTGGCCAACCCCATGAGAACAGCTTCGGTAAAACTTAAATCTGAAACCTGACCTCGGGTGCTTTTATATCTCATTAGATTTCGGCTTTCCTTGTAGACAGCGGATGTTGGCCGCCGAGCGGAATTGCACAGCGGGAAAGGCGAATTATATGTTAGTACCCACCCTGATGAGAAATTCCGGTGGGGAATAAATCGGGTGAATAGGGTTTTGCGCGGAAAAGAAAGCGATCTCGCCGGATCCTTCACAGAAATTGGATTCAGATTTAGTGAATGGATTTAACGTCAAATGCAAGTCAGTCTTCAGGACGCTTTCAACGGCCGCCAGCACGCCTTCAAGATGCCTTTCCAGCCACTACCTAGTATCGTTTCCCGCTGACAGTTTGGCACGGAACTTTTCACCAACTTAAGCGAATATTGTCTACCGGGCCTCATTAGCTGTTAGCCCAACAATTTCCTAATGACACGACAATTATCGTTATTGCTGATCGAGTGACAAAATACACAAAGTCCGCGCGGCGAAGGCTATACAGCATCGCCTCCTGTCTCACCTGTCCGGATTCGAATAATATCTTCCAGGTGGGAAACAAAGATTTTTCCATCTCCAACCTTTCCGGTATTCGCGGCTGAAGTGATCGCTTCAATTACGCTTTCCAAGGAATCATCTGCAATGGCCACCTCAATTTTCACCTTTGGGAGAAAATCAACGACGTACTCTGCGCCTCGATAAAGTTCGGTATGCCCTTTCTGACGTCCAAAGCCTTTCACTTCTGTCACCGTCATACCTTGTACGGATATTTCAGCCAATGCCTCTCTCACATCGTCGAGTTTAAATGGCTTGATGATTGCTGTGACTAACTTCATGTTAACTCCCTTGAGCAGAAACCAAAGGAGCCGCCAAGTACGAGGGCTTCAATTACAATGGCTTCCTTATTTATTTAGAAATGTATCTAATCTGCCTTCCCATTACCATGCGCCAACGCAATTTACCGTCAAAAATTTGCTGGTTTTGCTATCGAGACAAGCATTTGACGGCTCAGCTATCCCTTACTTCTCACAATAAACCAAGGTGATTGCCCACATAAATCGCCTGAACGCCCAAATACAATAAAGCAACTTGCATGTTACCAACAAACCTTCCCACTGAAACGCCCAATGAGGACCCAGATCATGCCATTTGCCTTCACTCATTCACGCGCTGAAGTTGGCATTGAAGCCCCGATGGTTACAGTAGAAGTCGATATATCACAGGGTTTGCCACAAATTCAGATTATTGGACTGCCAGAGGCAGCGGTTAAAGAGGCAAAAGATCGCGTCAAGGCAGCTATTGTAAACGCCGGTTTCAGAACTCCCCAAAGAAGGGTGACGGTGAATCTTGCGCCCGCGGACCTGCCAAAACAGGGCGGCCGCTACGATCTCGCCATTGCCCTGTGCATTCTCGCCGCTAACGGTGATATACCGCTGTTGGGTATTCGCAATGTTGTATTTCTGGGAGAGCTTGCCCTTGATGGAGAACTTAGAGCGGTAAAGGGCGTGCTGCCGGCGGCAGTAAGATGCAAGGAAAATAATAATCAACTGATTGTACCGCTCGCAAATGAAACAGAGGTCGCGTTAGTAGAACAGATCAGTGCGTTCGCAGCGCGTTCTCTGCTGGATGTGGTGAACCATTTACATGGCACCACTCTACTACGACCGGTGAAAAAACAACGACAAAGCTCGATTGAGACTTCTAGCCACAAACTATCAGATGTGGCCGGCCAAGAATTAGCAAAACGAGCCCTAATTATAGCGGCAGCAGGAGGACATAACCTTTTAATGTCGGGTCCACCAGGGACCGGTAAAACAATGCTTGCATCACGCCTCATCGAACTGCTGCCACCGCTATCCCGGAGAGAGCAGTTGGAAGTAGCAGCGATTCAATCCGTTTCCAGTCAATTCAGTGTCGCAACCTCGGTTGGAGCCGAAAATTGGGGCATTCGTCCATTTCGGGCACCTCACCACACTGCTTCTGCCGTCGCTCTGGTTGGCGGGGGTAACCCACCTAAGCCGGGGGAAATTTCATTGGCACACCGAGGGGTGCTATTTCTGGACGAATTACCGGAGTTTCCTAGGCAAGCGCTGGAGGTATTAAGAGAACCCTTAGAATCAGGCAAGATCATCATTAGCAGAGCACATCATCAGGTCGAGTATCCTGCAGCTTTTCAACTGATTGCGGCAATGAATCCTTGCCCTTGCGGTTTCTTTGGCGATGACGATCGGGAATGTCAATGCGCGCCGATGACAATACAGAAGTACCGATCCAAAGTTTCCGGTCCGCTGCTTGACAGAATTGATCTGCACGTGAATGTACCCGCGATTCCAGTAAACGATTTAGTGGCATCCCGAGATGACGAGGCCGACAAAGACGACGAGGTGATTCAGCGTATTGCTGTGAGCCAGCATCGAATGATTGAGCGTGCCGGCAAAGTGAATGCACGACTCGAAGGCAAGGAGGTGGAAGCTGAGTGCCGTTTGGCGCCATCAAGCAGACAGTTCTTAGTTACCGCGATAGACAATATGAGGCTTTCCGCTAGGGGCTATTTCAGAGTACTAAGGGTAGCGAGGACCATCGCTGATCTTGCGGAGCTTTCTGACGTATCCAGCGCTCACCTTACGGAGGCGCTGGGCTATAGGGTCCAACGTTAAGTAGATATTCTAGGGAACGCTTCTGATTATTTGGATTCCGCCACCATATAGTCAACAACTGCATTCAGTTCATCATCGGAGCAAGTGAAACACATACCTCTTGCAGGCATACCCGGAGCAAGACCATTAATACCACTGTCGTAAAGAGTTTCCATACCTTTCGCAATGCGTGGTGCCCAGGCAGCTACATCGCCCAATTTAGGCGCACCAGCAAGTCCAATTGCATGACATGTAGCACAGGATTTTGAATAAGTATCTGCGGGGCTATCGGTCCCACTTACAGCAGCGACGCTCGACGTCATGACTGCACTGCCGCAATCTTCTCCCTCGATACATACTGAACCAACACGTTCAAGTCGGCTTGAAATTTCATCTTCTGTAGTCCCTGCGAAAGACGTCTGAGCCATGCACAGTACAGCAAGGCAAACACACCACATAAACTTTAAACTTTTCACAACTATTTCTTCCTGAATGACTCATCAAATTTGATTGCTAAAATGCTCATTGAACACCCAAAAACCAACCGCAGTAATTATACATCAGTATATACGCATAAACACTAACCTGGATTACCCCAACCGCCGTTATCCAGTTCCCGGTTAGGACTAAACTGGAAAACATTGGATGTACCACCCTCCACAACTGATTGCTCTGAAACTAAAGTCAAAATCGCCCTGTCCCTAAATTCAGATAAGCTTTCAGCGCCAATATTAATCATCGTACTTTTTAATTTATATAGCGTAGCCTCAAGCACCTCGCCGAGTGGTCCAACCAAAGGGACATAAGCGTCTACGCCTTCTTCAAAAACCATTTTTCTGGTGTCCATACCTTCGCTATAACGTTGCCAATTCTGTGCGCGCCGAGTACCTTCACCCCAATATGGCTTATACATTTGCCCATTAATTGTCGTCTTGGGGCTCGGGCTCTCCTCTGTCATCGCAAAATATCGACCCATCATCACAAAGTCAGCACCCATGGCAAGTGCCAGAACAATCTGTGTATCACTCGCCAAACCACCATCGGAACAAATGGGAATGTATCGACCGGTTTCCTCATAAAATGCATCCCGACGAGCAGACACTTCCTGCAAAGCCGAGGCCTGTCCTCTGCCCACACCCTTTTGCTCTCTGGTAATGCAAATTGAGCCACCACCAATACCTACTTTGATAAAATCAACACCCTTGTTACCGCGCGCATCGTTGGCAACCAAATAGTCAAAGCCTTCAGCGGAAACAACATTTCCTCCACCGATAACAATTTGATTACCAAACTTCTCTCTTATCCAATCAATGCCATCCCTCTGAAACTCACTGAAACCGTCAGACGAGTCAAAGCAAAATGCATCGGCGCCTGCTGCAAGCAACGCAGGCACCCGTTCCTCATAATCGTGAGTATTAATCGCTGCACCAACACACAACCTTTTTGTGTCATCCAGTAATTCAAGAGGATGAAGTCTATGATCTTCATAGTCTTTCTTGAACACCAGAGAGGTGAGGTTTCCCCGTGGATCAAGAATCGGCAGACAATCTTTCTTGTGTTTGTGTAGCAGCGAATTCGCTTCCCTCAAACTGATGCCATCGAGACCGTGGATCACGCTAGCCAACGGTGTCATGTGGTCTTTTACGAGACCATCCAAGTCATCCTCAAACTCCCAGAAGTCCTTGTCTGTAATAATGCCTTCAAACTTCCCGCGGGCTGATCCGTCAGCGGTGACCGGTATCGTGGAATGACCCGTTTGCTTCATCAGCTCAACGACTTCAGACAATGTCGCCTGAGCGGTGACATTTGAGTCACTTTGCACGAAACCTGCTTTGTGTGCTTTTACTTGATGGACAATCTCAGCCTGCGCCTCGATTGGCTGGGAACAAAAAACAAACCCAAGCCCGCCCTGACGCGCCAACGCAACACACAACTTCGTACCCGACACTGCTTGCATACAGGCTGAAACCACAGGCACGTTAATCGAGAAACGAGGTTCCTGACCCCTTTCGACTGCTGATAATGGAGACCCGAGACCTATTTTATCCGCTACCTGGCCTTTTCTAGTGAGTCGAGGAATCAGCAGATATTCGGAAAAGGTACGAGAAATGTCATTTAATATGGTTGCCATGTCAGGCTCCTGTCAGTCGGGTATGGTTCAATCGATAACAAATAGCCTGTCGTTCCGAATGCTCAGATATACGATCCGGGATCAATAAAAACGGGGTTATTTGACTTCCCGCTCGTGCTCGAGCGAGTGGCAAGCGAATTGAGGAGGAATATTTCTCAAAGTAAAAAAATTTTGGACATTCGTGAATCGCCATGGCGAATTTTAGTCAAATAAACACGTGGATTCAACGCTGTCGTGCCGAGATATATCGAGTTAATCACTACGATTAAGCGCTCGTCTCACCGATAATTATGGAATTATTAATTAAATACTTTAGTATTTCTCTATAAACTATTGATTATAGTGCATAATTTTGTATTATGTATCATGACTTAACGGCTCAATAATCTTCGGTTGGACGCTGGCGATACCTATGAATAAATCCGAACTTATTAAAAAGATGACTGAAAGGCTTGATCAACTCACCAGCAGAGACGTCGATCTCGCGGTTCACAGCATTATCGAAATCATGTCTGATTCATTGGCGGCAGGTGAAAGGATAGAGATACGAGGATTTGGGACCTTTTCCAATCACTACCGAAAACCACGTACGGTCCGAAATCCAAAAACCGGAGAAATTGGCATCTTCAAGCCTGGAAAGTTTGTCCCGCACTTTAAGCCTGGAAAAGATCTCAAGCGCCGAGTAGATGAATCAAGAAAAGATTTTCAGGCCGAGGTGCTATCTGAGCAAATCTCACCGGCATAAGTTTTCTAAATTGATTTAAGTCGGTGTTTTAGTATTTTTCCAGAAGGGGCCGTTGGTAACTGATCCAGAATCTCAATACTTCCAGGAACCTTGTACCCTGACAACGCGCACCGCGCGTAATCGATCAGAGCCGCTGGTTTTAACGCCCTTCCTTCCACCAGTTGGACATAGGCAACAATCATTTCATCACCATCGACAATTTTGCCGAGGACCGCGCAAAGGCTCACATCGGGATGACTTGAGAGCACAGCTTCAACTTCAGGGGGGTAAACATTAAAGCCGGATCGAATGATAAGCTCCTTAGTGCGACCGGCTATATGGATAGCGCCCGTTTCGTCTGTAGAAACGAGATCTCCAGTATTAAACCAATCATCAATCAGCACCTCAGCGGTCTGTTCCGGTTTCCTGAAATATCCCTTCATGATATTCGGCCCCTTGACCCAAAGCTCGCCAACTTCGTTCGCTGGGAGCACTTCGCCTGTATCACTCACAACTTTTGTTTCTACCCCCGGCAATGGATAACCAACAGAACAGTTGTCTAATGGGAGATAGAGTCTGGTCTGACTAATTGTGGGACCCGTCTCGGTCAGACCATAACCATTGTGCATCGGAAGACCAAATTGCCGTTCAACACGTAATTTGAGGTCTGGGTCTAGAGGTGAACCACCAGAATACATAAATCTCAATTTTTCAGCCTGCCAATCCGGCAAATCTTTGAGCTTTTCTAGCATTAGCGCAAACATGGTGGGTACGCCCAGAAATCCTACAAGATTTCTCTCATCGATGGTCCGAATGGCTTTTCCTGCATCAAATCTGGATACAAGATGAATGCAACCACCACCAAACAGTACTGCGGAACACACAGCAGAAAGCCCAAAGGCGTGGGACATTGGCAATACACCGTAAACAGCATCTCCCGGAGAAATGCCACGTAGCTGTCCCGAAATAAAGGCCACGAAAGATAGATTTTGGTGGGTCAACATCACACCCTTCGGACTGCCGGTTGTCCCGGTAGTGTAGATCATCGCTAAAACCTGCTCCGCTGGGTCAGCATGAACCGTCTCAGGCGAAGCCTCAAATTCGGTTGATGTTGCAACCTTCGCGAATGACAACTGATCAGGCAATGCTCCAAGACGTTTCCCGTGGGCGCGCGCATCCGTTGAATCATCAATAGTAAATACGACGATCCTAGGATCACAGTCCTGCTGAATCAAACCAAGTTCTCGCTCGCTTAATCGCGCATTAATGACAACGGCTATCGCGTCCATTTCACTCAGCGCGACGAACAAACACATGAGTGCTAAGCCATTTTCAGCAACCAGCATCACTCGATCGCCAGGCCTGACACCCTTGCTTCTTAGAAATTCAATCGATTCCGTGACCGCTTGCTGCAATGTATCATAAGTCAGCGTCGTCGCATTTCCGACAACAGCAGGCGCATCGGGACTGATCTTTGCCCATTTCAGGATTGAATGGCTGAGCCGGCGAGGCAGCTTGGAGAGAATTTCAGATCTGGAACATCCAAGCACTTTCTCATCTTCATCCCAGATTTCTTTCAGTGTCACCACTTCGCTCAGTTTCCTTGGCCGTGACTCAGGACTCTGAAGAGATTAGCTTGCGTTCTTTTTCTATTAGAAAATTCGCCACACGTATCATCTCAGTATTGCCACCAGCCATACTGCCCTCAATGCGATACTTACCGTTTACTATTAGCGCCGGCACACCGCTGGAACGATAGGCCCGACCTCGCGCTTCAGCCTGTTGAGTGCTCATACGCACACCAAAGGAGCTAAAAGTGCGGGCAAAATCCTCGGGATCAACGCCATATTCACCGAAAAATTCCGCGATTAATTTAGGATCATTGAGTCTTCGACGCTCACGGTGAATCGCAGCGAAAAATGGTGCATGAATTTTCTCTCCTACCTTCAACGCTTGAGCGGTGTAGTAGGTTTGCGCCAGCAGTTGGTATGCTTTATTCCAGATCGCTGGAGATCGATTAAACTCAACATCATCCGCTAGTTGAGATTCCCAAACTTTTAATAACGGATCAAACGCATAGCAGTGATTACACCCGTAAGAGAAATACTCAGTCACTTCCACTTTGCTAGGGTTGCGGGTCTTAATGGGGACAGGCAACTCGACATAGTGCGTACCTTCTTCATACTTAATCGTCTCGGCGGACGATTCCGCATGCGCCAGCATACTGAGACAAGCTGCCCATAAAAAGATCAGTGGCTTAACAGGTACTTTGATATCGATCATCATTTCTTCCAATTCAATTTTCTAAAAGGGGAGTGTACAGGTTGACGTTATAATTGAGCTAGTCCAATCGACACGCCGACCCAGGGATTCGTTCAAAATTCTTGGCGGCGCGACCTAACAGCTAGCACCTCAATAGCGAAGTTGAACCCCATGAGAGCATCAAAAAAGGGGCTCAAATGCCCCTTTTTCGTGTATTTAAACCTTAACAGAATATTCTGTTAGCCGCCGGACGGCGATATTATTTCAGCCCGTATATGTAACTCGATACGGCCTCTATTTCCTTATCGCTCAGATCCATTGCGGTCAGTCTCATCATACGGCTCTCACCGTCGTTGTTTCGCTCTCCACTTCGAAACGCCTTCAGCTGAGCGATAGTGTACTCTGGCCACTGTCCTGAAAGGGCAGGGAAGGCTGCCGCCCGGTTGCCATTACCATTCGGGGAATGGCAAGCTGTGCAGGCGGCGATATTCTTTCTAGCAATGCCTGCTCGATAAACCTTTTCACCTAAAGCAACAAGATCTGCGCTGGCAGCTCCAACCTTGGTCTGCTGTGACGCATAGTAGGCTGCAATATCCATAATTTGCTGGTCCGAATATCCGTCCAGCAATCCAGTCATGGTGACAGCTGAACGACGCCCATCCTTGATATCTACCATCTGCTTATATAGGTATTTTTCACCCTGACCCGCGAGGCTCGGAAAGGCGCCCGCCGGACTATTGCCGTCTTGACCGTGGCATGCACCGCATACCGCAACCAAATCCTGCCCGTTTGCGGCGTTTCCATCGGCAAGCAGACCCGAAGAACCGAGCAACACCATAATTCCTAATAATATTCTCAACATGAGGTTTCCTAAAAACAAATCTATGCAAGCTGTGTAAAATAGCCGGCGCATTATACAGCACGTGGTCCACAAGCCCAAAATACATTTTTCAGCCAAGATCCACATAATCTGCAGCAAATCTGATTCGATTTCTCAAAACCGGACAAGTGAGCAAGGTTGCATAGTAGTATTAGATATACATCGACTAATCGATACCATAAAAAGGAACAGCATGAGCGTTTCAAATTCACATCTTAAGCTGGAGAATGCTACATTCGAAACGAGTGCAGCGACACTTGCCCAATGTCCCGTTGATGGCAAACTCGAAATTGCTTTTTGTGGTCGATCAAATGCCGGAAAATCGAGCGCAATCAACTATCTCACTAGCAACAAGAAACTAGCCAGAACCAGTAAAACGCCGGGCCGAACTCAGCTTATTAACTTTTTTTCAATATCTGACGAATTTAGAATCGTTGACTTACCGGGATATGGTTATGCAAAGGTGCCCTCTGCCGTGAAAAAGGACTGGCATAGGAATATCGATCACTACCTACAAAAACGAGCAGCATTATGTGGATTAGTGCTGATGATGGATATCCGGCATCCCCTTAAAGAGTTTGATAAAACTATGATTGAGTGGTCACTAAACAGCCAAGTGCCACTGCACATTCTCCTGACCAAGTGCGACAAACTCAAACGCGGCGCGCAGTCAAAAACATTGTTTGCTGTCAAAAAACAACTTCCTAATAATATTTCTGTCCAACTGTTTTCCTCTACCCATGCGATTGGGAAGGAGCAGTTTCTAATACAACTCCGAACCTGGCTGACCGGTCTCGTAAATCTGTAAGCGGTAGCTCTCGTGCTAGCAAAAGTACAACTTTGCGTAACATAATGAAAATATTGGAGGAGTGTCACAAAAAACGCTGGCCACCTTCCAGGAGGGTGTGAACCTAGTCTTCGTCTCCGCTAATTTGGGGAGGAACTACCGAATAAATATCCATCTAAAAGACTACCTGACTGGGAAACCACCTTTATACACAATTAGCCATGCAGAACAGACTGATCCTTCCAAAAAAAGTTCCAACAAAATTTTTTCTCTCTGAACAACCCGCTCATAGCCCAACGATGGATCCGCATTTAAGACATAGTATGATTGTTAGGAAAAATTTATTGGTAGAAGCTTGAAATTTAGTTAGAAGTGACTCAAAAAAAAGGCTCTGGTCACGGTTGGGGAGGGTGTGACCAGAGCCGGTATCTTCGGTCATCTTGGGGGAAAATTACCGAAGATCTTGCTATCAAACTGTAATCCAGACTTTTGATTAACCATGTTTCATTTCATGAACACAGTAATAAGACTGAGGCGAACGCAAAAAGTTCCAAACAAAGTGTCAATATTTTATTCGAAACTTGGTTTTAGGCAGATCAGCGTCAAATTGGAGAGATGGTAACTTGACGCACCATCAATTCTAATGCGCAACTTCCCAGTTGTCCCCCATTCCGGATTCAACAACAAGAGGCACATCGAGTTCAGCTGCCGAGGACATCTTATCGTCTACGATGGCCATCACTTTTGGTACGAGGTCTTCCTTAACCTCGAGCACAAGTTCATCGTGCACCTGCATAATCATTTTTGCATCAATACCAGAATCTGTCAGCCAGCCATCTACATCAATCATCGCTAGCTTGATAATGTCAGCGGCACTACCTTGCATCGGCGCGTTTATTGCAGCTCGCTCAGCACCTTGCCTGCGTTGGAAGTTGCTTGCTGTGATATCGGGCAAATAGAGTCGACGGCCGAAGATTGTTTCAACATAACCGTTATCCGCGGCTTCTTCCCTTACCCTATCCATGTAGGCTCTTACGCCAGGATAGCGCTCGAAATACAAATCGATGTAATCCTGCGCGTCGCCGCGAGGAATAGATAACTGTCGGGCTAGTCCAAAAGCTGACATGCCATAGATCAAACCAAAGTTGATCGCCTTGGCGCTCCTTCGCTCAAAATCCTTTACCTGTTCGATGGGATGACCAAAAACCTCAGAAGCGGTAGCACTATGAATATCCAACCCATCTTTAAAGGCCTTTAACAAGCCATCGTCCTTTGAGAGGTGCGCCATAATTCGGAGTTCAATCTGAGAATAATCGGCGGCAATCAGTTTATATCCAGGCGCTGCTATAAAAGCTCTTCTAACCCGCCGGCCTTCTTCTGTCCTTATCGGGATGTTTTGTAAATTTGGATCTTTGCTAGACAATCTGCCGGTTGCGGCAACGGCTTGGTGATAGGACGTATGGACCCGGCCTGTAGATTCATGTACCTGTTTGGGAAGTTGGTCTGTATAGGTTGACTTCAGTTTGGTCAATCCACGGTATTCCATTATCACCTTCGGTAACGGGTAATCATGCGCCAACTCTTGCAGAACCGGCTCCGCCGTTGAAGGCTGCCCTTTGGGGGTTTTTCTAATAACGGGAAGCTTCAATTTTTCAAAAAAAATCTGTTGCAACTGTTTTGGTGAACCAAGATTAAACTCCTCACCTGCAAGCGCGAAAGCTTCTTGTTCCAAATCATCAATTCGCTCTGCCAATACCTCGCTTTGCTTAGCAAGAAGATTGGTATCTAGCAGCACGCCATTTCTCTCAATCCTAGATAGAACCCCGACAAGCGGGAGTTCGATTGTCTCAAATACGGTACGAAGTCTTTCACTTTCTGACAATCGAGGCCAAATCGTCTGATGCAACTGTAGCGTAATATCCGCGTCTTCGGCTGCATACTCACCCGCAACTTCCAAATCAATCTGGTTGAAGGTCAGCTGCTTCGCGCCTTTCCCAGCAATGTCTTCAAAGTGAATTGTCGTTCGACCCAGATACTTCGAGGCGAGGTCATCCATGTTGTGACGAGAGGCAACGGAGTTCAGCACGTATGATTCAAGCATTGTGTCAAAGGCTAAACCCTGGATTTCGACGCCATATTTACCCATCACACTCATGTCGTATTTCATGTTTTGGCCGATTTTCTTGATGCTAGGATCTTCAAGAATCGGTTTAATGCCTCTTAAAACAGTTTCAAGAGATAGCTGAGTGGGTGCCCCCTCGTAATTATGAGCAATAGGCACGTATGCAGCCTCACCGGCGGTAACGGCAAAAGACACCCCGACAAGCTCAGCAGCCATATAGTCCAGACTGGTCGTCTCAGTATCAAACGTTATCAACTCTGCCGAGGAGAGTTTTTCAAGCCACAGCTCAAACTCAGAGGCTTGAAAAACCACATCGTATTCACGACTTGCCTGAATTTCTGAATCCCCCGAGCTAACGAACTCTGGTGCCTCAACTCCATTAGCAAGCTCTTCATTCCATTGGCGGAACTCATACTCTGTATATAGAGCTTTAAGCGCTACCTTATCAGGCGCACGCGGGTGCATCTCTCGGATATCTTCATCTAATACAACGTCCAGTTTTATCGTAGCCAGTTCATAGGACAAAGGTAGATGCGCCAGTGACTCACGCAGGTATTCACCCACCTTGCCTTTTATCGCATCGGCGTTTTCCATCACACTCTTCAGCGTACCGTACTCTGTAAGCCATTTGACTGCTGTTTTGGGGCCACACTTTGGCACACCTGGAATGTTATCTGCTGTATCACCGACCAAAGCGAGATAGTCAATAATTTGATCTGGTCTGACACCAAATTTCTCTACAACGCCATCAATATTCATCTCAACACCTGTCATGGTGTTGATAAGCGACACGTTCTCGTTGACCAACTGGGCCATATCCTTATCGCCGGTAGAAATAACAACATCATAATTCGCGGCCTTCGCTTGCACTGCCATCGTCCCGATAACATCATCAGCTTCGACACCGCCGATACTGACGAGAGGCAAACCTAGGGCTTTTATAATTTCATGAATCGGCTCGATCTGTTCTCTGAGATCATCCGGCATTTTTGCGCGATTAGCTTTGTACTCGGGATACAACTCATTCCGAAACGTATCACCCTTAGCATCAAATACAACGACAATTGCGCTATTGGGATAGTCCAGAACCAATTTTTTGATCATGGCGATCACACCCTTGATTGCGCCGGTGTTTGCGCCTTTAGTGCTCATTAAGTTCGGAAGTGCATGGAATGCGCGAAAGAGGTAGGATGATCCGTCGACCAGTACCATTGGTTCTGAGTTTGTCATAAAAATTCACTGTTGAATTTGATTGCTAGAACCTTACTTTGAACGACAGGATCTTTTCAATGGCTCTGCGAAATCTTATTAACCTGCCTATGCGCCACTTCAATGCGAGAGTCATTGCAGGTGTGATTTTGGCGCTTGCGCTGTTTTCAGTTACGACTTCACAGGTAATCGCTGATGAAGTTTTTCTCTCCCCTGAAACCGTGAGTACCGGACCGGATATACAAATTGTTATCGGCGAAAACAAAACCGTGTACGAGTACCGCTCCAACGGAGTGCTGATAGCAATTAAAGTCGTACCAAAACTGGGTCGCCCCTACTACATGGTGCCCGCAGACGGCTCACCTCATTTTGAAAGCTTGGATCACGCCAAGGCACTTTACCCCCAGTGGGTATTATTTGAGTGGTAAACAAATTAAAGACTTGTATATTTAGCCATGGCAGCATTTACGCAGTTTAGTCAAATTTCTCTCGAGCATTATCTCGCAATGTTCGACCTCGGCGAACTTGTATCGTTCGACCCGATTACAGCTGGTATTGAGAATTCCAACTATTTTATTACCCTTGATAACGAGGGCTTCAAGACCGAATACGTTTTAACAATCGCAGAATCGCTAAACTTTAATGAAGTGTCTTTCTTCGGACGGCTTCTGGATCAACTGAACAGCAAGAACCTACCCGTTCCAAGTCCGCTCCGAACCCTTGACGGCATGTCGAGCACCATATTTTGCAAAAAACCCACTTGGTTGTTCCCAAAATTATCAGGCTCTCACCCAACGATCGCTACAGCAATACACTGCAGGACGGTTGGCAAGCTCGTCGCAGATATTCATGCTGCATCGGCCAACGCAAGCTATCACCGCGCCAACCCCTATCATTCCGATTGGGCGCAACAAACGCTGGAATTGAAGCAGAGCGAGTTGCACCCTGACGATCATGCAATGCTTGAAAAAACGCTCCAGGATTATAGAAATGCGGTGAAAAGCCCTCTCGACCTTCCAATCGGTATCATTCACGGTGATTTGTTCATGGACAACACAATGTTCGAAGGAGACAGGCTTACCGGTGTGATTGACTTCTACCACGCCTGTGAAGATTATCTCATTCAGGATGTTGCGATCGCGTTACTCGTTTGGTGCACGGATACCGATGGCCGAGTAAATGATGAATTAGCACAGGCTTTGCTGCGAGGATATGGCGATGTACGCTCTTTTACGGAAGACGAAGAAAAGCTGTTTCCCGTGTTTTGTAAAACAGCAGCTTCCAGATTTGTGCTTACAAGATTGCTAACCGGTAAAGGACAAAATTACCTCAAAGACCCACAGGAATTTCTTAAAATACTTCGTCTATTGCACTAGAAAACCGCTAACGCTGTAATGAATTCACGATGGTTGCAATTTTTTCAGCCTGATGAGGGGCTTTGATGAACCCAACATACTCACCCTCGGGGCTCACCACGACAATGCTAGCGCTATGATCAACCAGATAGGTTCCAAGTTCAGGCCCGGGTACCTTGCCAAACGCAACATTCACGTTTGTTGCTAAACCGACAATCTGATCAAACTCCCCTGTATAGCCCTTGAACGAAGGGTTGAAACCAACCAAGTACTGCTTCAGCAGATCGGGCGTATCTCGCTCCGGATCAACACTGACCAGAATCACGCTAGGCGGCTTTTCAATTTTCTTCATCGCTTGATTCAATACGCCCAACGTCGTTGGACAAATATCCGGGCAGTAGGTGAAACCAAAAAAGAGCAAAGACCACCGGCCTTTTACTGAAGAGAGCCCGACAGAGTCACCATCCTGATCAACGAGTTGGAACGGTTTGATTTCTCGCCCCTTAGTAAAACCGAAATACCCCAATTCCTGATATTGCATTTCTGTGAGCTGTTTCGGAGCCAGGAAATTGTGAAGGAATAACCCAAGAATGAGTGCGATGAATCCAGAAATCCAAATTAGAGTGTTTCTCACATTCTTATCCATAAGTATTGGTCAATATGCGTTGCTTGAGCTCTGTTTTTATCTCGTACGGCAGGGTGGCGTAACAATCAAATCAAAGTCACATGTTCGACTGGCAAAATGTAGTGGTCAAGCAGTAGCGCCAGAAATAGCAGTCCAAGATACAAAATTGAGTATCGGAAGGTATCCATCGGTGCTTTTCTGTTATTGCCCTGATACAAAACCAAACTCCAATAAAGAAAACCTGCACCAAGAGCGAGCGCTGAAATAAAGTAAAGTATGTTGCTCATGCCAATCAAAAATGGAAGGGTTGACACAATAATCATGATGATTGTGTAGAGAAGGATGTGAAGTTTCGTATATGCCTCACCATGGGTTACCGGCAGCATGGGAATATCGGCTTTTTTGTAATCTTCCATACGATCGATTGCTAATGCCCAGAAATGCGGTGGCGTCCACGCGAAGATAATCAATACCAACAATAGGCCCCCGGGATCAATAGAGTTGGTCACAGCAGTCCATCCGAATAGTGGTGGAGCTGCACCAAAAATCCCCCCAATCACAATATTCTGAGGCGTGGCTCTTTTTAAATAGACTGTATAAACCACACCGTAACCAACCCAGGAAGCCAAATTCAACCAAGCAGTAAGCGGATTAACAAGAATAGCTAGTATCGCCATACCAAGCACACCCGTCACACCAATAAATATCGCACCTTGGGTGTTTGATACCTTTCCAAGGGCCATTGGTCTATTTCGGGTCCTCGCCATCACCGTATCGATTCTTACATCCATCAGGTGGTTCATGGCAGCGGCAGAACCAGCTACCAGCGCAATACCTAGATTGCCAAAGATCAATATATCCCAAGGCACCATACCGGGTGTGGCCAAAAACATGCCTACCAGAGAACACAAAAGCATAAGCAACACGACTCGTGGCTTGCACATTTCGAGATAGTCGCGCCATCCCGGAGAAAGCTGGCTCAATGAACTGTCCAGTAAGGTGTTGGAGTCTGTGTCTGACACTGCTTAAAACCCCGTGTTGTGAGATTGAGAGCGCATATTACTAAATTCCTCGGTACTTTTCAGTGGTTTATAAACTCTAAATTATATTCTTTATTAGGGTGTGTGATAGGCGCAAGCCGCCAATTTCAGCGATAAAGCCGTCGTCTTGCCCTGGTGCTGAAAAAGTTTCAGCCGATATTTGAAGCCTTAAGCAAATGCTTTATATCCTTGAGCATTGGTTTACCCGCCTTATCAAGTGTGTAGAACATCATGATATTGCCATTCGGATCCATCAGCAGGATGTAAGAATCATCAGGTTTTCTACCTAATAAAGGTTCAACAAGGACGCTAATCGCCACACCACTATTGAACACAAGTCTTGCATATTTGTGCTCCTGCTGAAGTAGTGTCTCAAACTCGCTCGAAATGTTTGTGACGTCGCTTAAAACAATTCTCTCAATGCGGCCAGACTCTTTGCCCAGCGCCGTTTTAACCTGACGCGTGTAATACAGCGCATCAACACAACCTTGGTGACATTCGCTACCCGCGGGGATAAGAAGCATCCAGCGATCCCCTTCAAACAAGGCTTTATGATCAATACCGACCTCACTTGCATGAATCGGCGGCAGAAGCAATTCACCCTGATTCGTAGTACCCGTCGGTATCCATTCCGGCTTCACAAAAAACACAATATAAGCAAGCACAAAAGGTGCTACGGACATTAGAAAAATCACCGATAACTTAATTCTGGTTTTAGTCAAAGACGCTTCCGGCTCTTGATCTAGCTTAGTCGCTAGGTCGTTCATTTTGGTCTCCTTTTTCATCTTGAGTTGATTCATGTTTCAGGGCAAGCCGGACAAAAAGAACAACAATCGCAAATGCCATTAGGAACCACTGTATGGCATAACCTCTATGTTTTTCAGGCATGATGTTCGCCAATATCCAGTTTCTGGGTAAGCCATTCGGGTCATCGAGCGTGAGCCGTATTAGATAAGGGTAGACCACGTTAAAATCGGCACTAATTGAAAAATCACCTGCAGCTAAAAATTCAGGGGCAGCTTGCTGGGCAATGCGCACTCGCTGGCTCTTCGCAACAAGATCGTCTTCTGAGCCAATCGAAACAGGCGCCAACAGAGATGGTTCATCGTAACGGCGAGCATATATATGACCCGTTAGGCTGTCTGTCTCGGCTTTTATCAAAGGCATCTGCGGGACCTCTGCTCTCGTCCTCCCCATCGCAATAAACCCGCGGTTCACAAGGAAAAGCCGGTTCGTTTCGGCTTCTCTGAACCAGACCAGCAAATCAAATCCGACCTTACCTCCCAACACGACGTTATCCAGCAAAATAGCACGTTCGGATAAATACTCCCCGCGCAGACGCACAGGTGTACCATCAATGTCCTCGACAAGTTCTCCCACGTCTTTTACGTGTTCGATGGGCCGCTGGTTTCTTTTTTCATCAAGTGCGGAGAGCATCTCGACCTTTTGTGCGGCGCGATCCATTTGCCAGAAGCCTAGCGAAATGAAAGTACTAAAAAATACGACACAAAAAACCATCATCCGCCAATCTATCATTCCGATACCGGAGACCAGTTTCAGGAAAAAATGAGGATCGTTGGGAGTAGCTCTTTTTGTCATTTGATCTGTACAATAGTTAACATCGTATCTAGTTCCAAAATCGTACCCAACTTTTGTGAGTAATTTATGTGGTTAAAAGTCGTAATCGTACTTTTGTTTATCGGGAACATTTTGGCGCTGGGACGCGCCTTTTATACGCTTGTGGTCGATCAGGGACAAGCTGGTAAACGCACAGCTAACTGGTTATTCATACGCGTAACCCTCGCCGGATTACTTCTGGTGGCCGTCGCCTACGGTCTTTGGTCGGGCGACCTGGCGGTATCTTCTCCCTGGTATAAGTAATTTCGGGTTAAGAAGGCAATCAAAAAAAAGGCTCCAAAACAGGAGCCTCTTCAACAAGTAAGTTGTCTTAGCTGCCTAATATATAGACAAATACAAACAATCCAATCCAGACTACATCGACAAAGTGCCAGTACCAAGCCGCCGCTTCGAAACCAAAACAATCATCGTCGCGGAAATGTCCTTTAATTGCTCGACCCAACATCACCGCCAACATAAATGTTCCTAACGTTACGTGTGCACCGTGAAAGCCAGTCAACATGTAAAATGTCGTACCATAAATTCCAGCATTCAGCGTTAATCCTAACGCCTCATATGCATGGTAGTACTCGTAAGCCTGACAGAAGAGGAAAGCAACACCAAGCGCCACGGTGATTGACAACCATGTCACGAGCTTCTTTCGATTATTTTCCTTAATACCGTGATGTGCGATGTTGACAGTAAAACTCGAAAGCACTAGCAATACCGTATTAATGAGCGGCAACCCCCATGGACCCATAGACTCCCGGGCACCGGGGAACAGCGAGGGGTCCGGCGTGTTAATCAAGGGCCACTCTGGTACATAGTCTGGCCACAACATATCAGATGGACCACGCGCACCCTCTCCACCGATCCATGGCACAGCAAAAACTCTAATGTAAAACAGCGCCCCAAAGAAAGCCGCGAAAAACATCACCTCAGAGAAAATAAACCAGCTCATTCCCCATACAAATGAACGATTCATTTGTTGGCTGTACATCTTCGCGTGGTTCTCTTCTATGACTTTACTGAACCAGACAAACAATGTGCCCCCCATCACCAGACCGCCCAGAAATAGTATCCAGACGCCAATCGAGCTCTCATTGCCAGCTGTTAGGTCATTGAACCAGTTCCCGAGCCCGAATACCGTGAGGAATATTCCGAGAGAAGCAAAAATGGGTAATTTGCTATCCGCTGGTACGTAATAAGTTTCGTATGTAGCATCAGTTGCCATGTTAAATCTCCGTCAAATCTTGCGAACAGCGCGTCTTAATTATCGACTACAGCTAATTGTCCTGCCGTTCGATCCGTAATATCGAACAAAGTGTAAGATAAAGTTAATGTTTCGATATCTGCTGGTATTTCACTATCTATGATAAATCTAAGAGGCATGTCCATAGATTCGTTTGCCGCCAATTCTTGCTGGTCGAAACAAAAACATTCCGTTTTGTGCAAGTAACTCGCTGCAATAAACGGCGTTACGCTAGGTACCGCTTGAGCCATCATGGTCCGATTCGCCGGGTTTTGAACGTAAAACGTTGTTTTGTTCAATTCACCAGGATGCACCTTAATACTCCTCATCTCAGGACGAAATTTCCAGGGCATATCAGCATTATTGTTCGTCAGAAACTGAATCGTAACAACCCGATCCGAGTTTGCCGACTGGCTAATGACCTCAGTGTATTGATCACCTGTTTTACCATTCAAACCTGTTACATCACAGATCACATCGTATAGAGGAACCAAAGCGAAACCAAAAGCAAACATACCAACAACAACCATTAACAACCTGCTCACAGATCGTCTTGGATTGAAACCAGCAGACTCGCTGCTGGTTTTTGGGGCTATTTCAGCTTTGATCATCTGTAGCTCCTACCCATGTGCTTCTTTCAGGTCGATGCCATCTGGTGTCGTAAAGGTATGGTATGGGGCAGGTGAGGGCACCGTCCATTCCAAACCATGCGCACCTTCCCAGACCTGAGCAGTCGCTGGCTTACCACCGCGTATACATTTGATGACAATAAACATGAAAAATATTTGCGAGAAACCGAAGAGGAAAGCCCCCACAGATGAAATCATGTTGTAGTCAGCGAATTGCAACGCATAATCAGGAATTCGTCTTGGCATGCCCGCCAAACCGATAAAGTGCTGCGGGAAGAACGTAATATTTACGCCGATAAAAGATAACCAAAAATGTGTCTTGCCTAACGTTTCGTCGTACATGTTTCCTGTCCACTTGGGCAGCCAATAGTAGACGGCTGCCATAATGGAGAAGATCGATCCAGGTACTAACACATAATGGAAATGCGCCACAACAAAGTAGGTGTCATGGTACTGAAAGTCAGCGGGTGCTATTGCCAGCATCAAACCAGAGAGACCACCAATCGTAAACAAAATTACGAAGGCTATCGCAAACAACATAGGTGTCTCGAAAGTCATCGAGCCCTGCCACATCGTCGCCACCCAGTTGAAAACTTTCACCCCTGTTGGCACAGCAATCAACATCGTTGCATACATGAAGTAGAGCTCACCCGCGAGTGGCATTCCAACCGTAAACATGTGGTGCGCCCAGACGATGAAAGATAAGAAAGCGATTGAAGCCGTTGCGTAAACCATTGACGCATAGCCGAATAGTCTTTTTCGCGTAAACGTCGGAATGATCGCTGATACAACACCGAATGCTGGCAGAATCATAATGTAAACTTCTGGATGCCCGAAGAACCAGAAAACGTGCTGGAATAACACCGGATCACCACCGCCGGCTGCGCTAAAGAACGCAGTGCC
>CAXRCG010000241.1:0-24037 GCA_964228885.1 Pseudomonadales bacterium
TGGTCATTGCCCTGCAGGGTCACTTGCCCTCGTTACTGACAGCGCAAACTGTGGACATATTTTCGGTTGGAGACGGCGCTGCGTTCGGGCTTCTACTTGCCATTCTCTCAACATTTATTTGGGCGGCCTACTGGATCATTAACGTCCGCGATGAGCGGGAGCCTTCGGTCGCAGTTTGCCTTAATTTTATCGCGGCACTGCCCGTATCTTTTTTGGTTTGCTGGATGTTTTCGTCGCCCATTGTTGCTTCAATCGAACATTTAACCGGCGCGGTTTACATTGGTTTTGCGGAGATGGCGATTGCTTTTTTACTCTGGTCGAAAGCATTAAAGATGGCCGTAAATACAAGCCGAGTTAGTAATCTGGTGTTTATTTCACCTTTCATTTCTCTCGTGCTGATACACCTGATCCTTGATGAAAGTATTCACTCTACGACCTATATCGGACTGTCTTTGATCGTAGGAGGATTGCTATACCAACAATACCGTAGTGTCTCACGGTAAGACTGAACTGTAGCATTAAGATGCTAGCGGGATCGGCACGACTCCTTAAGGTCGATAGAACGCTGTGCAAAGATACATTTTTGTCACTCACTTGATTATACATTGCACTGATTTAACCCGATCTCCATCTATCTCCGATATCCGCAGGGATCATATAGAATTTAGTAACTGTGTTAGTATCTTGAAAAATCGTGTAGGGGTCTTATGAGTATTTTATTAGAAAAACTATCGAAAGTTGTCAGTGCTGGTGGGCTTATTAGTGGCGATGGCTTAAACGACAGACTTTTCCCAGGCTCAAACTTACCCATTGCACTTGTGCGACCTAAAACTACAGAAGAGGTTGCACAAATTCTGTCTATCTGCCACGAATTGGATCAACCCGTCGTGCCCCATGGTGGTCTGACCGGTTTGGTTGATGCTACTCAGTCCAATCAGCAGGAAGTTGCTCTGAGCCTTGAACGTATGAATACAATCGAGGCTATCGATGTTCAAAGCCGCACAATGACAGTCCAAGCCGGCGTACCATTACAAACAGTGCAGGAAAAGGCTGACGAGGCGGGCATGTTATTTCCACTTGACCTCGGCGCGCGGGGAACCGCAACGATAGGCGGCAATGCATCGACGAATGCCGGGGGTAATCGCGTGATTCGCTACGGTATGATGCGTGATCAAATTCTTGGCATGGAAGTCGTGTTGGCTGATGGCACTATTATTTCCTCCATGAACAAAATTCTTAAGAACAACACCGGGTACGACTTAAAACAACTGTTTGTTGGCTCTGAAGGAACGCTTGGGATCGTAACAAGGTTGGTATTAAGAATGCGATCCTTGCCAGTTAGCCAAGAAATGGCGTTGCTCGCGATAGACGATTTTACAAAGGTGACGGACTTTCTAAATCACATAGATTCTGCTCTTGGTGGTACCCTGAGCGCTTACGAGGTGCTCTGGCAGGACTACTACCAGTTAGTCACGCAACCACCTGCTGAAGGTAAAGCGCCACTGCCCCATAACTATAAATACTACGTGTTGTTAGAAGCATTGGGTGGCTCGATTACCGCAGACCAAGAGAGATTTGTGGCGGCTTTAACCGAGGCGCTAGAACAAGAACTTATTGCTGATGCAGTCATTGCTCAGAATCAAGGCGAGAGAGATGCTTTGTGGGCGATACGCGACGATGTAGGGCAGGTTGCCCAGAATGCGCCTATTTTTGCTTTCGATATCAGTGTGTCACTCAATCATATGGAATCCTATGTAGAGGAGCTGAAAGCGTCATTAACTGAACGATGGCCAGATCACAGCTGCATGATTTTTGGTCATCTTGGTGATGGTAACCTGCATATCATCGTGGGCAACGGCGATGCATCCATTGAGGCAAAAAAAGCGATTGATGAGACGGTGTACGCCGGTCTTCCTGCCCGTGGAGGTTCGGTTTCTGCCGAACATGGCATTGGGCTGCAGAAAAAAGAATATTTGAGTTGGTCAAGAAACCCCGACGAGATCAACCTCATGAAGATGCTCAAACAGTCATTAGACCCGAAGGGCATCCTTAATCCAGGGAAGATATTTGCCTGACCCTAAATACAGGATGACGAAGGGTATGATGTCAAGCGTCTGCTACGATCTTTTCTTTCGGCAGTAGATGTCGAATTTGAATCGCCTCAATGCCAACACCCTCTAATACATCGGAGATAACGACCACTTTATCTCCTGCGGAAAAGTTTTCTCTACTCAGCAGCACGTCAAAAGCGGTTTGAAGTGTTTTTTCGGGGTACCGACTGAACGCTGTTCTGAAAGCTGATAAGTTCCGGTTAAGTATCAGACGCCTTCTTGTCTGGGAATCGTTGGTAAATGCATAGATTCTGGTCTTGTTGGGACGACAGTTAGTCACATAGTCAGCCATGTAACCTCTGCGTGTGATGACTACAATACCTGCGGCACCCAGTGCCTCCGCTAGGTTCACAGCTGTCACAGCAAGATGTTGTTTATCATTGTCACAAATCAGGTCGTCGCTGAACGCCAGACCGGGAATCGCTTCTGTTATTTCTGCAATCTCTACCAGTTGCTCCACGCAACGAACCGGGTATTTACCCACGGTTGTTTCACCGGATAACATCACGGCATCAACTTCTTCATAAATTGCGTTTGCAACGTCGGTCACTTCAGCGCGTGTAGGAATTGGGTTTTCAATCATGGATTCGAGCAAATGCGTTGCAACGATCACTCGTTTACCTTTTTCGGCACATAGCTTAACTATCTTTCTTTGTACATTGGGCAGAGAAGCGACATTGATTTCAACACCAAGGTCTCCTCTTGCCACCATGATGCCGTCAGACTCGTCAATAATTTCTGCCAGATTAGACACCCCGGATTGATCTTCGATCTTTGAGATGATCTTGATTTTGCCCGCTTTCTCTCCCATCAACTCCCTGAGTTCCCGGACGTCAGCCGCTTCCCGTACAAACGACAGCGCAATGAAATCGACCTGTTGTTCCAAGGCAAAAAGAATATCTTCTTTATCTTTCTTGGTGATCGCAGGCAAATTGACACGTATGCCAGGCAGGTTTACATGACGTTTACTTTTTAAGATACCACCATCGATAACCCGACAGCGCATAATCCCATCTGACTGCTTTTCAAGTACTTCGAGGTTGATGATGCCATTGTCGACCGTAATCCTATCGCCAACATTCACCGTTTCTATTAGATCATCATAGTGGATATGAATAGAGGAGCGCTCAACGTCAACCGAGTCTCTAACGGTGATCGATATCTCTGAACCATTTTTCAACTCAAGATCATTGACGAGATCACCTGTCCGGATTTCAGGACCCTGTGTGTCCATCAAGATCGCGACAGGATAAGGGATCTTTTTGTTGAGCGTCTTGATTGACTTGATGACTGCTGCCGCAGATTCATGGTCACCGTGGGACATGTTGAGACGCACAACGTCCATCCCTGCGTGAGCTAGTTTCTCAAGCATCGGGTAACTGGCGGTGGCGGGACCGATGGTACAAATAATCTTCGTTTTTCTCATGATCGTGATTTCTTTTCAGTAACTGGCGTTCCGCACGCTTGACGCGTCTTCGCGACGCATGCGCGTGAAAGTCGGTATTGCCTAATTCGCACAGGGCGCCATCATACAGAATAGTCTCTCGTTGAGGTACAACTGGATAACATTGTTGTGGATTTAGCCTTCCGGACAAGATCACTTGATTGGTGGCACCACAAAGATCTAGTATTCTTAATCTTTTTCCTACTTCTAGACAAGGATCCGCATGTCAGATGCCAATATTGAGCCTAACGCACAGGTGAGTGTGACTAATCGTGAAACTCAGGAAAAATGGGCCATAGATGTCCATCAAGATCCTGCTGAAATTCCGCTGGCAGAGTTGGACCCAGGGCATCCCTCGCTGTTTGAACACGATAAGTTCGAGCCTTATTTTGAGCGCCTCAGAGATGAAGATCCGCTTCACCTGACGCAAGAAAGCATGTTTGGTCCTTATTGGTCCGCCACGACCTATAAAGACATCATGGCGATTGATTCTAACCACGAAGTTTTTTCGAGTGACATCGACAACGGCGGTATACGCATGGGCGGCAGGCCGACCGAGACACCAGCCACAGACTCACCTTTTTACCTGCCAATGTTTATCATGCAGGACCCACCCAAACACGATGACCAGCGCAAAGTCGTTGCGCCGTCTTTTACGCCAAAACGTCTTCAAGAATTGCGGGGATTGATACAGGAACGCGCAGGGACAATTCTTGATAATTTGCCAAGAAACGAAGACTTTAACTGGGTGAAGGAAGTTTCCGTTGAACTGACGGGACAAATGCTTGCGACGATATTTAATGTGCCTCAAGAAGACCGTCACAAACTAATTCACTGGTCTGATACGGTTGAGAATCTGAGCAACCCCGATTTTTTTGAAACGCCCGAGGAAGGTTTTCAGGAACTCTGGCGCTGCTTCGAGTATTTCGATGCCATTTGGAAAGAACGCGCTGCTTCGCCTTTAGTAGCTGATGATCTCATTTCTACTTTGGCACATGGTGACTCGACCAAAGATATGACGCCCAATGAGTTTCTGGGAAACATGCTGCTTCTCATTGTTGGTGGCAACGATACGACACGGAACTCCATCAGTGGTGGCGTACTGGCCCTCAATCGTCATCAGGATGAATACACAAAGTTACTGAACAACCCGGGCCTTGTGCCAAAGATGGTACCGGAAGTCATTCGCTGGCAATCACCAGTCGCACATATGTGCAGAACCGCTATGCGAGATATTGAAATACGCGGCAAGCAGATCAAAGCCGGCGATAAAATGGTCATGTGGTATATCTCTGGCAATCGGGATGAATCCGAGATTGAAAATGCCAACAGGTTTATTATTGACCGACCTAATCCGCGTAAACATCTATCATTTGGATTTGGTATTCATCGGTGTGTTGGCAATCGCCTGGGTGAAATGCAGCTCAACGTGCTTTGGGAAGAAATTCTTAAACGTTTCCCACGTATGGAAGTAACAGGGGATCCAACCTATTTGCGGTCGAACTTTATTCACGGTATTCGCGATCTGCCGGTGCGTATTTCGGGCTAGAACAAATTCATTTGCTGGTCGCTGTCAGGACTAGGTTCGTCCTTAAACCCGACGCCCAGACCCAACAAACGAATGCTGCGTCGGTTACCGCGCGCCCAGATTTCAGGTAACAGCGCTAGGAAAAGACTGAGTGTTAGGGCGTCACTGGCGCGTTCGATGGTCGTTGTTTGGAAGTCGGCAAATTTGAGTTTTATTTGCTGATTCCGGATTCCTCGTGATCGATGCGGTTGGAGTCTTCTCTCAAGCTCCTCGAATAGTCGAGTGAGTATTTTCTCAGCTTCCGCAAATTCAGCGATATCCTCCGCGAAGGTCCTCTCCACGCTGAGCGATTTCCGAACCCACTGGGTCGTTAAAGGCCGCTCATCGATACCGTTGCATCGTTTGTGCAGTAGTCGACCCAGCCGTCCAAATCGCTTCACGAGTTGTTCTTCGCCCATCGTCTGGGCGTCAGCACATGTATGTAGGCCCTCAGCGGCCAGTCGCTTCGCCGTAACCTTTCCAACACCCGGGATTTTTTTCAGGGAAAGGGTACTGACGAATTCATCCACACCCTCTGGAGTCACTACGCATTGACCGTCTGGCTTGTTCTCATCACTGCAAACTTTTGCCAGAAACTTGTTCGGCGCAATACCCGCTGACGCGGTAAGATTAAGTTCACTGGCGATAGAACGACGAATATCTGCAGCAATCAGCGTCGCGCTACCACCAAAATGTGGGGATCCAGTCACATCAAGGAATGCTTCATCAAGGCTCAGTGGTTCGATCACGTCAGTGTAGCGCCGAAATATTTCATGAATAGATTTTGATATTTGCCGGTAGTGACTCATGCGACCTGGAATGACTATCAGGTCAGGACAAAGCTTCATGGCGTAGCCGGTTGCCATGGCGGAGTGAACACCAAATTCCCGAGCGATATAATTGCAAGTTGAAATGACACCGCGTTTATTCGCCGCACCTCCGACAGCGATGGGTTTGTTCGACAATTCAGGAGAATCCCGCATTTCCACCGCCGCATAAAAACAGTCCATATCAATGTGGATAATTTTGCGGGGTAGGGCGCTGATGTCCGGGTTGTCTTGGTTCAACATTTCGTCCGCGGAATTTAGTCTCAGGCGAAGTTTAACGAGGATTCCCTAGCAAAAATACCACTAGCGAAAGGCACTTTTCGGCGCCTATGCTAGCCGTAGGAAAACAAACCGTGTGAAGTTCAATATTCGGGTTATAATTGTACTGTGAGCAGTTAATCGCTGTATCACCAAACGCCTATAGTAAATTCGAGTTAAGCAATAATCAGCGATGAATGTAGAAGAAGCTAGAGTCAGGTTTTCGCCCGCGGTTCAGGAAATCATCGAAAACTGCATGATAGAAGACAAGTTTATTGATAAAGATCTGTTTCAGGTTTACATCTGCACTATTTGGGGTAACGCAGCGCTTGATCCAGGAAAAAGCGGGATTGAAGAAAGCGAGCTCCCTGTGCTTCACGACTACCTCAATGAGGAAATTCAAACAGTACTGGGAACGAATACACAGATTGCTGATTGTTTTGAATATTTAACGAGCAAGAAGGGCGAGGAGGCATTGATTCGCCTTCAGGTAGCGAAACATCATAGAGAATTCATCGAGTACTTCAGCAGAATAATTTTATCGACCTAGTGTTGCGCTCCGTTCCCATCATGGTTAGCGCCAGTTGCAACTTACAGTAATGCAAATCCTTCCAATCTGATCAGCAATAGCAATTCAAGATGGTTGACCACCAATAAAATCACTTGTAGCAGAAGAATTGCTCGATGTCGTTCAAACACTTATTGTGCTAGCGTGAACGAGATTTAGACAAAGCAGGACCGATACAAGGAAAGGAAGGAGAGTTGCATTGAATTCACCTGAGATAAATACGCTGGAATCCGCGCCTTTCGGTTATATTTATCTGAACGAAGACTTGGCAGTGGTTTTCGTTAACCAATATGCACGGAGGCTTGTTCACTGCATACCGGGCGAATTGATCGTGGATTCCCTTCATCCCGACGTGAGGCAGAAATTCGATACCTTGGTGGTCAACAGAAACCCAGAGCAGAGTGTTGAGCTGCAACTGCTTTTGGATATTGGCAGCAAAACAATTCAGGCTTCTTGCGCCAGCAATAAAGCCGGCGGTATAGACCTGTTCGTGCAAGATATCAGTGAAAGTAAGGTCCTCGGCAGACAATTAAAGGAAAGTAGTAAACCCGCGCGAAAATTTGTTCAAGATATGAGCAGCACACTCTCTAGTGCGATCGGCTATTCTGAACTTCTTTCCATGATGTTGTCGGAAGAGGAAATGTTTGCTGGAGAAAAGCTCGATGCAATCAGAGGCTATCAGCGTGCCGTCAGCGAAGGACTTGCTAATGCTGATGCCTTGATACGACAAGAGCGATCGCGCAAGAACCGAATGCAAATGGCCCAAGGGCCTGATCAGGTGCTTCTTTCATACAATGGCACAAATAACAACAACGCACGCTCGATTAATACGACATCCTTGAAGCCGCGACATATCATCATTGTTGACGATGAACCTTCAATCGCGCAATTTCTTGGCGAATTAATGCGTTCGAGTCACCATAAGGCAACAGTATTTACCGACAGTTCAGTCGCCTACGAGTACCTCGTTCACAACAGCAGCGAGGTAGATCTGCTTATTCTCGATCAGGTGATGCCGGGAATGACAGGGATTGATCTTGCAACCAAGCTGTGCGCAATAGACGTCGAGATACCCATCGTTTTGTGTACCGCCGATCATGATCTGATTGAGCGTCAATCCAAGCTTTTGTTGAATATCAAGCGTTTGGTCAGTAAACCAATAGACATCAGAGAGATGACAGATCTGATCTCCTCGATTCTAGCCTGAGCAATAGATCTAAAAGTTAGATGTTCAGCGCGGCGGACAATGTCATACCTATTGGCTCATGCAAAACAAGATCACATACCGCGTCAAGGTCCGTAGGTTCGTTGTTAATAATGACCAATCTGGCACCATTTTGCTTCGCTATTCGCGGAAATGCGGCAGCCGGATACACGGTCAGAGAAGACCCCATCGCCAGCATGAGATCACACGACATGACAGCTTCTTGTGAGCGTGCCATCGGGACTTCTGGCATCGACTGGCCAAATGATATTGTTGCTGTTTTCAAAATTCCGCCGCATTGATCGCAATATGGGACTGTCTCATCTTGGTTAAATACTGCCGCTATTTCAGATAGTTCAAAACGCTTATGGCAATCAAGGCAAGTGGCGTAATTTGCATTACCGTGTAATTCGATCACCTTATCCTCATCGATGCCTGACTTTTGGTGCAGGCCGTCAACATTTTGAGTAATCACTACGTTTAACTTGCCGCGCCTGTCTAATTCAAGCACTCCGAGGTGACCAGCATTCGGTTCAGCTTCAGACATGGTTGAACCGCCACTGAATTTTCGTCGCCAGGATTCACGCCGAACTTCTTCTGAAGCAATAAAGTCAGAAAAGTCGATAGGCGTCATCGTCTTCCAGATGCCATTTGGACCACGGAAGTCCGGGATACCAGATTCGGTGCTGATGCCGGCACCGGTGAAAACAACAATACTTTCTGCCGCCTCAAACATTGCGCTCAGTTCATCAATTTCTGTCCCACTCATGCTCGCTTCCTTTAGATGTAAACCGCCAGATACATTGAATGATGGACTTTATAACAGAGAATTAGTCGCCGCGGGATAATAAGTGTGCATCGCTTCTATTGTGTGTCAGAGTGATGGCTTATGAATGCGGAGTAGAAAGGGGTTGACGCCAAGTGGGCTTCTACGAGAAGTATCTGTTACCAAAATTACTAAATGCTGCGATGAAAAGTCCTGGCATGTCATATCTGCGAAAGAAGCAAATTCCTCTTGCAAGCGGCAAAGTACTTGAGATTGGTATCGGATCCGGATTGAATATTCCCTTGTATCAAAAAGACGTGCACTTAACAGGTGTTGATCCCTCGGAAGAGCTCCAAACATATGCTCGTGCACTGGCAGCAGACGCAGAGATCAATGTGGAATTTATTGCAAGAGGGGCTGAAGATATTCCCCTGGCAGACGACACATTCGATAGCGCCGTTGTTACCTGGTCGTTATGCACTATACCGGATCCGATGAGAGCGTTAAGTGAGATCCGCCGAGTGCTTAAACCCAAGGGACGGTTGCTGTTCGTCGAACATGGCGAAGCACCGGAACCTGAGGTTATAAAGTGGCAGAAGAGGATTGATCCAATCTGGAGGGTCATCGCGGGTGGATGTCACCTTAACCGGAGGCCTGATCAAATGATTGTGGACGCTGGATTTCGTTTTGATGAAATTGAACGCCGCTATATTGATGGGCCCAAGATCGCAACCTTCAATTATCGAGGGGTCGCGCGTCTGATCTGACAAATCTACCGTGCTATCAGCCATTTGAAATCTTCATTTTATGGCTAAGCCAAGGCGCAAAGGCCAATAAGACGGCTCCCATGACTACCGCCACGGTGGCCAACTTCTCAAATACCTGAGAGTACACCAGAATAGAGGTGAGCGGGTCTATATCTCCAGCCCCCGTGCTTTCTATCGCCATCGCACCAGCAATCATGCCGCCGGCATATGACGCAAATGCACTCGAAAGAAACCAGACGCCCATCATCATAGCAGCAACACGGGTTACCGAGAGTTTGGTGACCATCGACAACCCAACCGGGGATAGACACAGCTCGCCCGTTGTGTGGAGCAAGTACATGAGAATAAGCCAGAAAGCGGCTACTTGCCCAGCTGCGTCAGCAAATTGTATTCCCAGTACCAGGACGGCAAACCCGAGCCCAACCTGAATGATTGCTAGGCCAAATTTCGCAGGTGTAGAAGGTTCCAACCCTCTATTTGATAGATAGACCCATATCCAAGCGAACACAGGGGCAAAAATAATGATAAATAAAGCATTAAATGATTGAAACATCCCAGCTGTCAGTATGTCTCCTTTATTTACATTCCGATCTGTAAACAATGTCAATGAGGAGCCCGCTTGCTCAAACAGCGCCCAAAACAACACAGAAACAATAATTAGCGCTAACATGACTAACATCCGGTCACGCTCAAGCGAATCACACTTTGAAAGGGAAAACCAGATAATCCAGCCAACGACCACTGCACCCACCAGCAGCAATAAAAGGCCAAGCTCGGAAGTGTGCTGAATTAACTGCCATACTATAATGATAGCCAACGTACTGATCAGGTAGATAAGGCTCTCTGTCGTCAGAAATCCTAATCGTTTAGCCCCTAAGAACTCAGGCTCGGGGGGTTCACCGTAACCCATTAGTAATTTTTGATTCAGTTGAAAAACAAGCAGGCCGGATAACATTCCAAGACCTGCAAGACCGAAGCCGTATCTCCAACCATAGGTTTCACCCAAGTAAGCGCAGGCAAGAGTCGAAACGAATGCGCCGACGTTAATGCCCATGTAAAAGATGGTAAACCCCCCATCTCTCCTCACGTCTCCTTCTGGATACAAACATCCAACCATGGTTGAGATATTCGCTTTGAGAAATCCAACCCCAGTGATAATGAATGCCAACGAAAGGAAGAACACTTGCTCATGTAAACCCGATCGGATGACCACGGATTCACCTGCTACATCTTTAACAACAGCCGCTGGCCCTTCGAAGGCCATACCAAAGTGACCGCATACCAGTAGTATCGCGCCAAAAGTTACGGCTTTGCGATACCCAAGATATCGATCAGCGATCAGCCCACCGAGCACTGGCATGGCATACACCAGAGAACCGTAACTCCCATATATCAGGGCCGCTTCCCTGTCCCCGAAAAGCATATGCTTGATGAGAAAGAGCACCAACAGAGAGCGCATACCGTAGTAGCTGAAGCGCTCCCACATCTCTGTAAAAAAAAGTACGACCAGTCCCCGTGGATGACCAAGAAACTCTTCGGGCTGGGTTGTAGAAGTTGCGTCAGTCAAGGATTGCTCGCTCTTGGGCTAATTGACTAAAAGCTCTCGGGCGATGCTGTTTGACAAAACTCACAACACGTTTGGCGCAATGTAGGGGTTCATCGCTTGAAGTATCTACGACGACGTCATAAATCCCGTGGGAGTGACAAATATCGAAATGACCCGCGGCTGTGCCCGGGAATCTGCCAGGTCTCTCAGATTCTCGATTCTCAATCACGTTTAGCGGGCACTGAACACCGACGAAGGTCACGTCGAGATGAGAAAAAACATGCAAATAATCATCCAGAAATTCATTCGATAGAATGATGTCATCGATAATGACGTTGTTGCCACATTCAGCCATCGCGGCGATAGCGCGTCGCATGCCTCGCAACATTCTTTTCCCGTCTTCACCAAACTGGATCGATGTATAAGCTTTATCTCCATCAACGACCGGCACAACATTGAGACCCCGGGATCCTGTTGTGCCAAGCGGTGAATTCAATCCTCGAAATTTGTCTGGTAAACCGTCTCGGAACTGATCTAGCGCCATGTGGACATAGGGCTCGTCCAAAAGCGCCTGCAGTTTGTGAGATAGCGTTGTTTTCCCAGCACTAGACGTTCCGTTTAGGAATATGATGTTGCCTTTTGGCATTGAGATTCTTACCGCCTCATTTTTCGAGGGCTAATGCTTACACAGAATCGTAGTGATGACTACCGATTATCGAGCAAGAAAACAGTGTTTTCAATCGACCTTAATTGTCATGATAGGGATCAGAGATATCGACCAAATTCTAAGTCAGGATCAAGCGATTGCGAAAAGATCACCGCCCTAACTGGTTACGGAAGTTCCAAACTTTTGTTAACGAGATTTATATCGATCATTATGTGCGGCCTCATCTAGATGCCTCAGGCATTGACCTGCGGGTGATCAATCCTAGTCACCTCGAGATATCGGGTGCAGGCATCGAAGTGGGTGACCATGTTCATGTGATGGCGCTGGCAGATAAACCGGTAAGGTTGGCTGTGTTTGAGAATCTCGGCGCAATAAGGGTTGGCGACTATGGAGTGATAAACCCGGGGGTTCGCATATCTTCTGCAAATTCAATCACGATAGGAGATAGTTGCCTACTGGCGATGAATTGCTACCTAACAGATGCGGATTGGCACGATATCCATCACCGAATTTACGCGCCAGGAAACACAGCGCCTATTGTCCTAAAAGACAATGTGTGGATAGGGGACAGTGCGGTGGTGACCAAAGGTGTCACTATTGGCGAAAACAGTATCGTCGGCGCATATTCTGTCGTCACTAAAGATGTACCGGCAAATTCAATTGTTGTGGGGAATCCCGCGCGCATCGTCAAAGAGATCTCTACTGAAAAACTGACAAGCCGCAAGGCGCTATTTACCGGTGACCAGCCTTACCACGAGTTTGAGGAGCAATATTTCAGCGAGAAACTCGCCAATAATACAATCTTGGGTTGGCTGAGTTCATTTATGAAGCCGGGAAAGGACGTCTGATTAACACTAGCATTGGTCTCAATGTGCCTCATCGAACTGGCGAAATGCTGAGATGATGACCTCGATGTCATCAGCACTAATATCAAGGTGAGTCACCAGTCTAGGACCGGATATTTGAATTTCAAATTTAAGCAGATATGCCTGTAGTTGTTTAACGTCAACACCACTAAGGTCAAGTATCACCATATTGGTTTGCACGGGTTCTGCAAGGCTAATATGTTTAAGTTGAGATAGCGCATTTCCCAGATTCGATGCGTTCCTGTGATCAATTTCAAGTCGATCAACGTGATGCTGCAATGCAAACATCCCGCTTGCGGCGATAATACCGACTTGACGCATACCGCCGCCGAGCATCTTTCGGTACCTGCGCGCTTTTTGGATCGTTGCGGCATCCGAAACTAACAAGGACCCAGCAGGACAACCAAGCCCCTTGGAAAGACAAATAGAAACAGAATCAAACAAGCCAGTAATTGCCTTTACTGGAACATTCTGACGAACGGCAGCATTAAAGACCCGGGCACCATCTAAATGAAATCTTAGTTGCTTAGATCTGACAAAAGCGCCGAACTGATCCAAGTAGTCTGCGGACAACACCTTGCCACCCTGAGTATTTTCAAGACACACGAGTTGCGTTCTAGCGAAGTGAAAGTCATCCGGTTTGATCGCCTGATTGACCTGATCTTGCGTCAGCTCGCCACGAAGATTGAAGGGCAGGGGTTGTGGCTGAATACCTCCTAGCACTGCGGCCCCGCCGCCCTCAAATTTATAGCTATGAGCTTCCTGACCGGCAATGTATTCGTGTCCACGATCGCACTGACTAAGTAGCGCCAATAGATTACCCTGTGTGCCAGTGGACACAAACAGCGCCGCTTGGTGACCCGTCAACTCGGCTGCATACGATTCCAGTTCGTTAACCGTCGGGTCCTCGCCATAAACGTCGTCGCCTGTTTCAGCCGCCATCATGGCAGATAGCATTTCCGGCGTTGGTCTTGTCACCGTGTCACTTCTAAGATCAATCATGGGTCGTCTCAGGATAAAGGGGGTTAGCAACGCGCATTGTGATGTTGGATATAGTCAACAACCTCAAGGATGCCATCTTCATCATGATTGCCGCAAACAAAGGTCACATGGGGATGTAGTGCTTTGTTGCCATTGCCCATTGCGACGCTGTGGGTTGCGGCCATCAGCATTGACAAATCGTTCAGTTCATCGCCGACACAACAAAGGGCTTCAGCGGTGATATCGAAATGCGTTATCAGATGCTGTAGCCCCTGCCATTTTGAGATGGCAGATTGGCTGATTTCCATATAATAGTCATCGGTATTAAATGGCGGCACGATAATATTGGTGTATTCGCCGGGATGCTGGGCATCAATGCGTTCCCGAAATGCCTGCAGGCTAGATTCCTCGCCAAACGTCGACGCAACCACAAACTCAGCAGGTTGAGTCGTTATATCGGTGGCGAGCCCCCACTGTTTGTTTGCATCAAAGTACTGATGGAACGAATGGCGCCAGGGAGATTGATCGTCGATCACAAAATCAGCGCCACCTCTATCATGCGCGTCCCGTTGAGCCATCAGCGGAATCCCCATATCACGGGCGATTTCGGCCAGATCGTTTATCTGACGACTGGAAAAAGACGATTCGTGTAATGTTGATGTGTCCGGCATTTTCACCAGTGCACCGCCGTTACAGACCGCGAACACATCAAAACCGAGATTATCAATGACGTATCGTGTCGACCGATATCTTCTGCCGGTTGCAATGACGACTTCAACATCATCATCATGAAGATGCTTCAATGCATCTCTGGTTGCGGGTAACACTTGGTGGTTGTCCACTGCCAGCGTGCCATCAAGGTCAAGTGCGAGCATTTTGATTGGAATCAAAGGTAAAAGTCTCCAGATAGTTTGGCGTATAGATTCTGCCGCGAATAAACAAAAGCGTGAAGGGCATTTGTTCCAATAATACCCGAGTGACAGGTTCGATGATATGCAGGAAAACAGTAGATTGACCGTAGTATAAAGGCATATAAATCATGGTGATATATAGTATATCTAAAGTGTTAGGTAATGCGCTTTAGCGATTGACACCGGACATGCTCAGGCATGATCATACGGTTGAAAGCTATTTAACAAGTATCGAGGCAAGCAAATGTACACAGGCATCGTTCAAGCACTGCTACCTATTACAAGTCTGGAACGAAAAACAGGCTTGATGACCTTCGGCATACGTTTTTCCGATGCATTAAGGGAAGGTCTCGAAACAGGCGCTAGCGTCGCTGTTAACGGTACCTGTTTCACCGTGACCCATTTGATCGAAGATGAAGTTTTCTTTGATGCTATTGCCGCGACGCTCGAAATCAGCAATACCAGCGAATTAGCAGTAGGTAGCTTGGTTAATATTGAGCGTTCCGCGCACGCCGGCGCGGAGGTCGGCGGGCATATACTCTCTGGTCATGTGATCGATGTCGCCACAGTGGCAAGCGTTGAGGATTCCGAAAACAATCGCAAAATCACCCTCACAGGTGATGCCGGTTGGAGGAAGTATGTGTTTAATAAGGGTTTTCTTGCATTAAACGGGGCAAGTTTGACGATTGCTGAGGTTGATGGGGAGCAATTTTCTATCAATCTGATACCAGAGACGCTGGAACGGACAAACTTCTCCCTGATGAAGGTGGGTGATATGGTTAATGTCGAGCTTGATCAACAAACTCAGGTCATCGTTGACACAGTCGAGCGCGTCATGGCTGAACGATATACCTGATACAACTTGTTAAAGCAGTGATTTTCATTAATATGCGCTGCTTAGTTACCTGATGCGACCCTACCATGCCTGAACCCCAACCACTGCGGCTATTCGATACCTACGAACGAAAGATTAGACCCTTCGAACCACTTGAACCTGGAAAGGCAGGGATCTATTGCTGTGGACCTACGGTATATAATTTTGCGCACATTGGTAATTTGCGTACCTACGTGTTCGAAGACCTGCTGCGGCGCACGCTGACGCTGAATGGTTATGATGTAAATCTTGTCATGAACATCACTGATGTTGGTCATTTAACCTCCGATGCTGACACGGGTGAAGATAAAATGACCCTCAGCGCGCGACGAACCGGCTTGACCGCGTGGGAGCTGGCCGAACGTTACACGGAGGCATTTAAGTCGGACCTTAAGGCGCTGAATATTTCACCACCGACAATCTGGTGTAAAGCGACAGACCATATCCGCGAACAGTTAGATTTTATTCAAGACCTTGAGAATAAGGGGTTTACGTACCGCACATCTGACGGGATCTACTTCGATTCAAGAAAGCTTAATAGCTATGGCTACTTGGCTAGACTAAATATCGAAGGACTGCAGGAAGGCGCCAGAGTCGACTCGGAGCGTCGATTTGTTACCGACTTTGCCCTGTGGAAATTCTCGCCAAAGGGCGAGCAACGAGAAATGGAATGGGAAAGCCCGTGGGGCATAGGATTTCCTGGTTGGCATATTGAATGTTCAGCCATGGCTGCCAAATATCTCGGTGATTATTTTGATATCCACTGCGGAGGAGAAGATCACATTCCGATACATCACTCCAACGAAATCGCCCAAACCGAGGCGAGCAGGGGTACTCGGCTCGCTAATTTCTGGATGCACGGCTATTTTTTGCAGCTGAACGAAGCGAAAATGTCAAAATCAACCGGGGATTTTCTTCGACTAGCTACGCTCTCGGAAAAAGGCTTTTCTGCTATGAGCTACCGGTATTTTTGCTTGAGCGCACATTACAGAACCCAGATGTCGTTTTCTTGGGAAAGTTTGGAAGCCAATAGCGTTGCACTGAGTCGACTTTACCAAGCAGCGCACGGTTGGGGAGAACCAACCGTGGTTGATGCCGACTTTTATGACAGATTCCTTGGTTTTGTGAATGATGACCTCAATCTACCACGTTCATTGGCGCTGACTTGGGATCTGGTGAAATCAGATATCAATGATGGCGCTAAAAAAGCGACAATACTCGCATTCGATCAGGTATTCGGGTTGGATATTGGAAAATGGGAACCTGCGGTACTAGAAATTCCCGAGCACATTGTCAAATTGGCGGATGAGCGGCAAGCCGCGAGAAAAGACAAGAATTGGCAGTTGGCAGACGAAATAAGAGCTGAATTGCTGTCCAGGGGCTACGAAGTAGAGGATACCCGCGATGGCCCCCGGATCAACAAAACTTGACTGGAGCGAGGCTAGTTTTGCAATCTCAAACTTGGAGCGCCCGCCATTCGCTGATATCGGTTGCGGCGCCGTCCCTTAACTTGGCGCCAAAATGATAGCCTGCATCAGTTGTTGTGCTCCAGCGAACGTCACTGGTTAAAAAGAATTTACCTGGGCTAGCATTGACATCAATCCATAGGTCAACCTGACTACCTTCAGGGATATGAGTATCGCAGAATACCTTCATGCCGCCGGCGGAAACGTCGACAGAATCACAGCTTACCGTCATGCCAATGAGGTTTCGATCTGCACATTCCACGACTTGAATGAACAGTCGCTCACGTCTTGCATAGCGGGGTTCTCCTCTCATTTCTTTTCCAGCATCCTTCATCATGGCTCCCTGCGCTAAGTGACGGCGTCTTGCTTGTGCAATATCGATAACTTTCGGTCCTGAAACGGCATGATTCATTGGTTTCGCTTCGTGTAAAACGCTATCGGTGTTGAGACACTGGACTAGAAAGCTAATTGCGTGCCAACTTTTACGTAAGCACAAGGAACACCATTAATCCGTTGCTTAGCGCCCTATCGCAACGTGCTACCGCGACCGCCATGGGCTACAATACGGTGACAAAATTTTGCAATATTGGCCCTAGGTGTCATGTTGCGGCAATGAACACGATAGCCATGTGACGAAAACAAGGAGTAATAACAGTTGGCCAGTTTTTTTGAGCATGTCCGAGCTCTGGTGACAGGGCAGAATTCCATGCTATGTGTAGGTCTTGATACCGATAATGCAAAACTACCCGCTCATCTGGTGAACAAAACCGACGGCATTATTGATTTCAATAAGGCAATAATCGACGTCACACACGATCTTGTCTGCTGTTATAAGCCTCAAATTGCCTATTACAGCAGTCAAAGTGCCGAAGAAGCCTTAATCGAAACTATTCGGTATGCCCAGGATAAAGGTATCCCTGTGCTACTGGATGCAAAACGCGGCGACATCGGCAATACCGCGGAGCAATATGCAATTGAACTGTTTGAGCGTTTTGGCGCTGATGCAATCACTGTGAACCCCTATATGGGGAGCGATACACTTGCGCCGTACCTCAGCTATAAAGACAAAGGCATATTTGTATTATGCCGCACCTCTAACCCTGGCGGTGCTGACCTGCAAAATCTGGTGCTCGAAAGCGGTCGTCATCTCTACGAGCATGTTGCCTATCTAGCTCACAACAAATGGAATGAACACGGAAACGTGGGACTGGTCGTCGGCGCAACACAGCCTGAAGAGCTGGCCACAGTTCGAAAAATCACCGGCGACATGCCTTTCCTTGTGCCTGGCGTGGGTGCGCAGGGCGGCGATATTGAGGCGTTAATGGAAGCCGCAATGGGTCAAAACGTTATAGTTAGTTCATCTAGGGGGGTTATTTACGCTTCGGGTGGTGAGGATTTTGCGCAAGCTGCCAGGTCGAGCGCGCTGGAGACGCGGAATAGCATCAATGCCGCTCGACATTAGCAATAAACGGTGGATTCAGGGATTCAGAACCGTTTTTGTGATCACTCTGATAGCGGTGAGTTACCTCGCACTAACCCCAATTGAGATCCCAGAACTTGAGGGTTCTTGGGATAAAAGCAATCATCTGGCAGCTTTTATCACCTTGGCATTCCTGCTTGACTTTTCGGCTTCCGGAAACGCGATCAAGTGGCTTGGTTTAACGTGTTATGGCATGCTCATTGAAGTAGCCCAATGGTTTACAGAATATCGTTATTTTGAGCTTTCTGACATTCTGGCGGACTGCGTTGGTATCGCAATCTATGTGATACTCAGAGGCCAACTAGTCAGAACGCCATGGTTAGGCACCCTAAGACAGACCCTAGACAAGACCCCGAAGGACAACATCTGAATGAACATTAAAGATTCCGCATTAAAATTCATCACAACCGCCATTGTCAGCGTAGCACTTGCCTCGTTACCGCTGACCGCGATTGGCGATTGGATACTGGTTCCCGAAGAATCTGATATTGCTTTTGCTACCATCAAAAACAGTGCCGTTGTCGAATCTCATACATTCGAACGATTTTCAGGTGAAGTCACGCGGGCCGGAAATGCTAGCATCCGGGTTGATCTAGCAAGCATTGAGACGCTAATTCCGATTAGAAACGAGCGCATGGGCACGCTCTTGTTTAATATTGACCAGTTTCCGAGTCTTGATATTAGCTCAAAACTGGACACGAATAGCCTCGCGAATATGGAGGAGGGCGCCTCAACTCACCTTGAAGCATCTGCAAAGATCTATTTGCATGGTACAGAAGCCAATGTACGTCTACCTCTTGTTGTGACGCGGCTCTCGTCGAAGCGATTTCAAGTTGTCACCACCAAGCCAGTCATTGCTTACGCGAGTCAGTTTGGGCTTACAGAGGGCGTGGAAGCGCTTCGACTAATCGCAAAACTGTCAACGATCACGCCTGCGGTGCCGGTAACATTCTCTTTGATTTTCGAGCAGAAAACCTGATCAGGCAAGTTTCAGGTCGAACTCAGCCCAGATAGGGCAATGGTCTGAAGGTTTTTCCATCGCACGTACATCGTAGTCTATACCGGCGTCTGTACAGGTTTCACAAAGAGAAGTAGAAGCCATGATGAGGTCTATTCTTAGCCCACGCCGAGGTTCACGTTCGAAGCCTTTACTGCGGTAATCGAACCAGCTAAACCTGTCATCTACTTCGGAATGAATTTGGCGAAAAGTGTCTATCATGCCCCAGTTCATGACGTGCTGGAGCCATTCGCGCTCCTCAGGCAGGAAACTGCACTTGCCATCCTTTAACCATCGTTTGCGGTTAGGTTCGCCGATACCGATATCAATATCACGCGGCGCCACATTGACATCTCCCATAACGATGACCGGGTCATCAGGATCGTGATTATCCTCCAGCCATGAGGCGAGATTGCGATAGTACTCCCGCTTATTAGGAAATTTATCTGGATGTGACCGATTTTCTCCTTGGGGAAAATAACCATTCAGCACGCTAAGCATGCGACCGTCTTCAAGCATGAACTTACCCGCAACCATTCTCCGTTGAGTGGTTTGAGTATCAGTTGCAAAGCCGGTTTCCGGTTCAATCGCAGCTACGCGTGAAAGTAGGGCAACGCCGTAATGCGTTTTCTGGCCGTAATAAACGACCTCGTATCCTAAGGCATTGATGGCCTCTACAGGGAATTCCTCATCGCTGACTTTGGTTTCCTGTAAACCAATAAAATCCGGATTATGCGTCTCAATTACAGCAGCTAATTGATGTAGCCGAATTCTGACACTGTTGACGTTAAAAGAGACGATTCGCAACAGACTAGCCTCTATTTCCAGTGAGCAAATCACGAAACTTGTCCATTAATGTTTCGTACTTGTCGTCGGTAAACTTTCTGGCATTAAAGTACATGCCGTTTTCTTCGCAGGTTTCGAGCCAACTATGAGACGGTCTCGGATCAAAAACGTTGAGCATGCGTTTGCCAAAGCTACGGGAATCAATATCTTCGATATTGTAATATTTTCGCCCGACCTCGGAATCAGCGCTATCTATAAATTTCGACATCCATTTGCCTTCTAACGTTTCGTCTTCACCAGCATCAAACAAGATACCTTGACAATTTGTTCAATGATCTATGATTGTGCAAGGACAGCAAGCCACTTTTTCCATGATTGCGAGACACTTCGGACATTCCATAGGCGTCACCATTAGGTAATGCTGAATTTGCAACTAGGCCCATTTGTCCGAGACCAACAAGCACTTTCAAAGTATACGGAGTTACATCTGACAATGCATGCATCTGAAATAATATGGTCTGGCAAAGTTGATCGCAAAACGCTGACCAATCATACGCTTCGGTTAGTGCCAATTCTCGATGACGGTTCGCTGACATAATCTATGAATGCGCATAATATATATTATGTTAAATTATGGAATGTTGGGTCGATCGTCAGAACACACAAACTCTTATTACCCGTGTCATGCGAAACAATAAATGCAATAGGTTCGCTCTCTGTAAATACTCCATGTGATAATCTGCAACCCCCACCTGAATCAACCACAGGCTATCGTTGAGTGAACCCCCTACCGCTACAATCTATTTTGTTATCAGACACTCCATTAATAGATGTTCGTGCAGAGATCGAGTTTAAGACCGGGTCATTTCCTTCAGCCAGCAATATGCCGATTCTCAATGACCATGAAAGAGCGCTCGTTGGTATCTGCTACAAAGATAAAGGACCCGATGCCGCCAAAGCGCTCGGCCATGAACTAGTCTCCGGTGCCATCCGAGAAGATCGAATCGACGCTTGGTCTGAATTTATCAATCAAAACCCTGGCGCACAGCTCTATTGTTTTCGCGGCGGATTGCGATCAACGCTGGCGCAACAGTGGCTTAAGGAACGCGGTATTCATATTGCAAAAATTGAAGGTGGCTATAAAGCGCTGAGAAAAAGCCTGCTCGCTGTGTACGAAAACCTACCGGAGCTGCTAGTCGTTGCTGGTAAAACCGGTACCGGTAAAACCGAGTTCCTCGCCCGAGTGCCCAACAAGGTTGATCTTGAATACCGCGCTAACCACCGTGGCTCTGCATTTGGAAAGCAGTTATCGGAGCAACCGGCTCAAATCGACTTCGAAAATCGAGTTGCACTGGATTTTCTTAAGTTAAATTCAGGCCCTGTGTTGATAGAAGACGAAAGTCGGCTTATCGGACGGATTAACCTGCCTCAGCAGCTGCAAAAAGCGATGGCTGAGGCACCGATCATTTTGCTCGAGGACAATATTGATAATCGAATAGCCCGCATTAACAAGGAATACCTCGTAGCGCAATTTCAAGCTTTAAGCACCCTCACCGGCTCGGTCAGCAAAGCGCAAGATGAGCTAGAGCTAATTTTTCTGAATGCACTCGGTGCTATCAAAAAACGTCTCGGACCAGAACGTCATAGAAGCCTTGTGAATCAGATGGAGATTGGCTTTCAGATTCAAAAAACCGGAGATTTTTCCGCCCATAACGTTTGGATACGCGTTCTACTTGAAGAGTATTATGACCCGATGTACGAATATCAACTGACAAAAAAACAGTCGAGAATTATCGGTTCTGGCACGCAGGATGCGTTATTGAGGAACGCAGATTACTTACCAAAGAAACGATGAAAGTGTCCTCTACCGCCCGTCATTGCACTGTAGGCCTTCATCGATAATTGCTTTGAAATTGATGAGTTTTGAAATCTAAATATCCTAATGGTTGCCCATTGATTACGTCATAGGCAAGATGAAACGCTAGTTCGAGTGCAGCTCGCGTCAAAGACGAAAATCGTTCCGTAACGTTTTATAAACGGGTGCGCTCACGGACGGAGGATGAGTATCGGCCCCGTTTAAGTTCCATCCCATCTACTGCATCAAGTGATAGGTATACAGACCAAAGGTGAAAAAATGAGCGATCGGGATACAGACAACATAGACCCAGCATTTCAAGCCGACCCAGAAGACACAGAATCAAATACGCATTGGGCACTTATCGGCCGATTGATTTCATTTCAGTTTAAACTGGCGATGGATGGATTACGGGATCTACTGCTAAGTCCGGTATCTATAGCGTGTGTGCTGTACGGTATCTTGGTGCAAAGAGAGCAACCAGATAAATATTTTCGGCGTCTGATGCGTTTTGGGCGTGACTCAGATCACTTTATTAACCTCTTTGGTGAAAAGCACAAAACTCACACGCCCGAACCATGTATCGATCAAGTAGATGAAGACATCGTCTTATCATCGACCAACGCTGCAGATATTAGAACGATAACTTCGGATGACTACGTCAAAAAGCTGGAATCACTCATATTAAGCGAGTACAAAAAGGGAGGGTTTATCTCCGAACTAAAACAGGGAACAGATGGTATTCTTGAGAAACTGCAATCAAAAGCTGAAAAGAGAAGACAAAGTCACCCTGTGACTCAATCTACTGAACCGGGTCTAAAATAACCGTTCATTCTGCTTTTCTGCGCCAACGCGGCATTTTTCCGGTTGCTACATTGAATTCGTCTAGGACCAATGCCCTCCTCTCATTAAAGGCAAATACTTTTATCCCATTGCCACCCGCGCTGATGACTATGGGTCGCAATGGGGTGACAAGTTATAGCCCAAATGAAGCAGGCTAACCTGCTGAAAACCAACAGATATCGCTAACGACGGCGACTATTTTGCCCGGCATAGGTGCTTAATAACTCTTCTCCTGCCCCAGCACCTGCTCAGCGATGAAGGACTTGATTAGCTCTTGGCTGATCGGTGCAATCACCGGAATCATGATCTCTCGTAAATAGCGCTCAACGTGATATTCCTTTGCGTATCCCATACCACCGTGTGTCAGTACTGCGCGTTGACATGCATTATGACCAGCTTCTGCGGCGAGAAACTTGGCCGAGTTCGCTTCTGCACCACAGGGTTTACCCGCGTCGTAGAGTGCAGCCGCATGGTTGACCATCAATTGGGCTGCCTCTAGCTCCATCCAGTTAACCGCAAGAGGATGCTGTATCGCCTGGTTTTTACCGATGGTTCGATCAAAAACGACACGCTCTTTTGCATATTGTGATGCCCGCTCGAGTGCAAGTTGCCCAAGCCCTACGGCTTCGGAGGCAATCAATATCCTTTCTGGATTCAGACCATGCAATAGGTATTTCCATCCGGCTCCCTCCTCACCGATACGATTTGCAGCCGGGACCACCAGATCATCAATGAACAACGCATTTGAATCGACCGCCTCCCGTCCCATTTTTGGTATTTTGCGGACTTCAATCGCACCTCTGTCGAGGTCCGTGTAAAAAAGACTCAGACCATCCGTTGGCTTCTTACAATCTTCAAGATCCGTAGTGCGTACAATGAGCAGGATTTTAGTCGCCGATTGCGCTGTGGTAGTCCACATTTTTCTGCCATTGATCACATAGTTATCTCCATCCCGAACCGCGCGCGTACTGAGCCTGGTCGTGTTCAAACCAGCATCTGGCTCAGTGACACCAAAACAGGCGCGGTCTTGCCCTTTGATTAGAGGAGGCAGAAACCTCGACTTTTGTTCCTCATTACCGAATACCACAATTGGATTAGGCCCGAACAGGTTAAGGTGGACAGCCGAAGCACCGCTCATCCCTGCCCCACTCCGAGCGATTGTATGAGCAAGCACCGCAGCTTCAGTGATACCAAGTCCTGCCCCACCGTATTCTGTTGGCATCGCTATGCCCAGCCAACCACCTTCTGTGATT
>CAXRCG010000242.1:0-14852 GCA_964228885.1 Pseudomonadales bacterium
GTGGCGAAGGTTTCTTTTCGACGAAATGCGGCGTAGATTGCCTCTCGCGAATTTTCTTCAGCCCATACAGCTGCCAGTCCAGCCGCACCAAATTCAGTTTGTTGGCTACCTACATAACTCTCGCCATCTACTTCTGCCACACTCTGATTCGGAAGAAGACCATAAACGGTGCTTTCCAGAAAACCTACCGGCACAGAACCACGAGATTGCGCATCTGCGGACAAGACACCTAACTTGGAAACAAAGTTGGCTTCATCATTTTGTGAAGCCGCCACATGGGTATCGCTAGAACCAATGAAACCAAGCGCAAAAGGATTGGTAAGGCCCTGCGCTTCTATTTCCAGCCCATGCCGCAACGCTTCACGTACATAACTGCCTTCTGGTTTACTGGCGATAGGCTTGCCCATGCCAACACCGCGCGTACTCACTAACTCAAAAGCTGCCCATTCATCGCGCGTTGACAACAGGGGATGGGTTTCAGACGTGCCTTTAATCTGAGTGATTTCTACCAGCGGTTCATTACGAATGCGTTGCACCGCATATTCATCATCAATTGGATCACCCGCCCAATCCTCGAGCTTAAACATATGACCATTGGATTTGTTTGAGTTATGCGGAATAGCCATAGATTCCACCCCGTCCTCACGCAACTTGTCCATCCAATCCCACAAGTCTTCAGGGTTGCGCGAGTGCATTCGCGAAAATGGCACAGCGGGCAAGCGATCACTACTCTCGAACACAACGTTGCGATGCAGACTACCGTTATCGTCCGCTGTGGTTGTGTATTCATAGGCGACAAAGGTGGTAAAGCGTCCCGGATCGTTGTGTAGGTCTGCCGCATCAATGGAGTCTGCCCAGGCGCTGCGTGTTATTGCCAACGGCTCTTCAGGGTCGACCTCGCCATCGACAATCGATAACGCCAATGCTCGCGCAAGACCGAAGCTGCGCATCCGGTCCAACACGCTCCATCTATCCATGTTATCGGGCTCATTGAGATCATGCACAACTCGCGCAAAAGCGTATTTGGAAAAATCGGTGCTAGTATCTGCCGCGACCGGCGCAACACCCATAAAAAAACCGTGATCCGTGACGCCGTAAAAGTCCATCGGCTCACGTAGTTGCATATCAAAACCTGATGGGTGTTTGATCGCTTCGCCTTTCGCAAAACGATACGCATCATAGGGCGTCGCTAGGGTGCCAAAGGCATAAGCGTCAAACGAGTATTTTGTGTGTACGTGTAGATCACCGAAATAGGCATTTCGTTCCGGATTGCTTGGCGGCTTGTCAATGGGGTTGTGATCCGATTCCGTGCTTGAACGACGATCGATGATCTTATGCTCCGTTTCAAACAGCGGCTGCCTGAGCGCATTGCGCTGCTCCTGTGTGGGCTGGTTACTACCGCTACACGCACTCAGCAGCAACCCAACAAGTATACAAACTGTGCTTGTTTCTCTTCTTATCATTTAACTACCTTAGCTTCTAACCAGCACTAGCAGAATACAAAGAAAACGTGCCAATCTGCTTTGCTGGATACTTATTTAGCATTATGCTAAATTGAATTGGCGTAATGATAACTGCTAATATCAGGCGAAAGCAAGCGCATTAGCTTGACCAACCATTATTAGCAGAGAGCCGAGCAAACGAAGTGATTAAAACTAAGCAGACAAAAAAGACAAGAAGTCGAGCGGAAACGGAACAAAGGCTTATCGACGTGACACTCAAGCTACTGAGAGACAAAGGTATCCTTGCCGGTCTCAATCTCCGCGAGGTAGCCGACGGAGCCGGGGTAAACAGGGGCAACATTTACCACTATTTTGGCTCAAGACAGGAGCTACTCCGTGCAGCGATCAATCGTCAATTTAAATCTATCGTCGAATCTTTGACCAAAGGTGCGGAACCTGCTCGATTCGTGGCGCGACGCCTCAGAGCTTTCCGAATACACAACAATGATTCCAGCAACGATAGTCAACTGCGCGCACTACTTGTTATTGACGGCGATAACACCGTTGATCCAATTCCTTTATACGAAAGTAGCCTGAGCCAGCTGCGCCAGGATGTGATCGACGGCGATATTGATCCAGGTCACGATCTAGAAGCATTACAAGTGGCGATCTCTGCGGTGCTGCGAGGATATCGTATCTTTCGTGTACCCTATGCCAAACGCCTCGGCATATTACCCAAAGAACTGGATAAAAGATTCGCTAGCATCATCCAAACATGGCTGGAAGCAATGTCTAGACCACCGAAAAATCCTGTCTCCAGCGAGACTAGCGGATGACTATTTCAATTAAAACACCGTATAGCCTCCATCTACCGTCACTTCCTGGCCTGTGTGAAACGTCATGGTTGTATCTGCCAAGAACGCTCCAATTTCGCGAAATTCACTGGGGTCTGCCCAACGACGCACCGGTGTTCGTTGCGTTGTCACTGTTCGAAACTTGTCATTATTATAGCCGCCTGAGGCAAGATCAGTAATCGTCCAACCTGGCAGAAGAGCATTCACCCGAATCTCGTAACGGGCAAGCCCAACAGCTAAGGCGCGAACAAGACCATTCAATCCCGTTTTTGCCGCGCCGTAGGCCTCATTACCGGCAGCACCATGAATTGCCGAAGTGGAAGAAACCGCTACTAAACTACCGCCGTGTCCTTGTTCGATCAAAATTTTGCTGGCCTCGCGCAAGGTGAGAAACACACCATCGAGGTTAATGGCCATCACACTACGCCAATCAGCCAGAGACATATCGATAAATCTTTTACCCGTACCTCCGCGACCGGCATTAGCAAAAAGACCATCCAATCTACCGAAGTCATCAACGGTTCGTTTCATCGTATCGACAATCGCTGTTTCGTCTCCAACGTCGCATACATAGGCTGCCGCTTTGACACCGATAGCTTTAAGCTGATCTATTGCTGCCTGATTTTTTGCGTCATTGCGGCCCCAGACTGCGACACTGCCTCCAGCCATGGCGATGCCTTCAGCCATCCCGAGCCCGATACCGCCATTGCCCCCTGTGATAATGTAAACCTTACCCGTTAAGTCAGCCAACTCTGTGCTCCATCTTTGATCTTTAATATGCTGTTGTTTCAACAAGCATATCAAACTTAGACAAACGACGGCGTTCTAGCTGTCACACAGGCACCGCCTGCTCGCAGCTATTGCCGGTAAGTGTTATCAACAAGGTCGGCACGGTTTTCCACAAATGAGTTAGAATAATAGTACACAGTGCTTGTCAGACAGCAAGCACACATTAGTACCCATACAACAAGTTAGACCGAATGACGCGAGAAAACGTAGACGGTCGAATGGCACGCCGCAAAGCCAGTCACTGAAAGATCATTGATTGCACTCACGAGTTAATCATTAAAGGCTAGGCCGAGCCGACCGCGAACAAGTTGCTAACAGAACCGGTCTGAGCACGTGTAACCCTATTCCGCCACTTTCGTAACATCAAATCACTCTATCTCGAAGTACTTTCAAAAGGGCGTGCTTGCTGTTGTATTCTAGGTCAGTCTACAGCGATATCAGAAACTGTTTTCCAAACGGGCAGAAGAAGTCCGTAAAGCGCCTGACGGATTGATCTCAGGCGGCAGACATTAACGGGAAACAGTTCAGGTTGTGGTATTGGTATTGGTATCGATACCTTCACCAGATATCTGGAATCGGTTGTCGACGCGAAGCAGTGTTTGGTTAACAGGCGCGGAAATAAAATCCAACAGCAAACCTGCCCCAAACAATTCATTAACAGCAGCTTGCTGAGCCTGACCCAGTGACTGATAGTACCGCTGCGATCTCTGACCCAACCACACAGCATAAACATTTGCCTCATGCTGGTGTTCAACTCCCTTGTAAAAAACTGATTCCACAGGCAACGTAGGTTGATCATGTTCAGGCGCGAGCCGATGGCCAGTTTCGGGCATCAATCGCTCCATGGCCTGATTGAAGGCAAGAGCGCCTAGTACAAATTGCTGTCCATATTTTTCGGCAACAAACCGAAGAATCGCGAGCGCAGTTTCAGGCACTTGATCATCGTGCAGATACTCGACCGGCACAAAGTAAAACTCAGGTGATTGAACCTCGGGCACAATCATATGCTCAACCCAACGAAACGTGCGAGGCGCTTGATCCTGCATCATTCTAAGCCCCGCAGGGTCTCGACCCAAATGGGCATGCATCGCCCCCATAATGGCATAGTCCGCTGCAGATGGGTGACCACCTAGAAAATACGGGTATTCAGTCAAGTGAAGCTCGAACAGTGAGAGCAATTCACCATAGGTCTTATCCAACACATTTCTTGATTCTTCTGTGGATTCGGGTAAGCCATAACTCATCATTCTGTCAGAGATTAAATTACCGTACCTCAAAAGTTCCTCATCACTTCCTTGGGGCTTGAACGATCGCCCGAAGTCTTTTTTGACGAAACTGAAATTTTCTTCAAACATCCAGCGATGCAGCCACGCTAATCGCACCAGGCCTTCGCTCGCCATCAATTCCATCAGGTGCACGAACACCCTTTGCCTAGGAGTGTCTGGAAAAGCCGGCAAATCAGGAAATCGCTGCTCAAGGCGATCGACAATTTCAACGCTGTCCTGAATGACTTCACTTTCCGGCGTCATCAATTGAGGTATTCTGTGGCTGCCAGAGTCTGGTCGCACCTTATTACGGAACATCGGATCGCTAGGTAACCGTTCCACAAAAGGAATTCCTTTTTTCCGCAGGTAGGTTCGTACCTTCGCCGTATAGTAAGAAGCGTAGGAACCGTATAGGGTATATGTTTCAGCCATATTTCATACTCGCGTGAGATAACGCAACACGGCCATCGACATCACCGGTCCCAATGAAAACATGGTTCATCTCTCTGCCAATAATGCCAACATCGCCTGCGCTGTCTCGCGGCCGGAATTCTGGTTCTGCCCAGTGACAAAACGCTTCTCTTCATCGACAACCGTGTGCGTTGCTAAAAAATCGCGGAACGCTGTATTCGCCTCAAAGCGAGCACCGGCCTTACGCAGTTCTGTTTCGGGATGCAGCGGCGTCACTTCAATACCCAATTCTTTAATCTGCTTATCCGTGACACCTGTCATCTTACGCCCTGCAATCAGCAGATCACCTTCGCTGTCACGAGCATTAATCAAACCAAGCACCCCATGACAGACGCCACCAATCAGCGGCTTCTTCTCACTGTAGTAGGCTTCACTTATCTTGTTTCCCAGAACCGGTGACTGTCCCAGATCATAAGCAGCACCCCAACCTCCTGACAAGAAAACGATGTCGTAGGCAGTGAAATCGACGTCCGCGACCGCAATGGAGTTAGTCACCTTTGCCTGCAAGACCGCATCATCCATATAGCGCTCGTCCTCGGGCGTTCTGACAAGAAAATTGAGCGTCTGCGGATCAACGGGAACCCGCCCACCTTTGATGCTCGCGACATCAATTTCGAGACCAGACTGCAAAAAACTGTAGTAAGGATGGGTTAGCTCTGATGCCATCACGCCCGTTTGATCGCCTGTCGTCTCACCGGGCGCTGACAACACATCATGGCTTGTCGTGACGATCAGCGCCCGCCTCCCGGGCAACAAACCTGCCAACTCTCCCTGAAATTCAGGGTGCAGCCCAGCCGTGTGCAATATTGTCGGTAGCGCGAGCGCGGTGACTGCCATCATCGAGGCGACTACGCCAAGGGCGATCAATAGTTTTCTTTTCATCTTAATTCCATCCTAGTTGAAACCTCGGGCCGCGAGGGTTGGGGTATTTGTGTTCTTCGGGTAGCCGACAGAGGCGATCCATTCGCGTGGTTGAGCCATCTGCGTATTCCCAAATGAGTTGTTCACCATCCATATATCGGCGCACAACAACTGGCCCCCAACCGAACACATGAAAGTCCAGCACGCCTGCATTCCAGGCCACACCAGCGGAAGTTCTAGGGCAATACTCACGATTACCAAGGGTAAACACTACGCCACCTTCCGTGTCATTTGAAGTCAAACCACCAGTGCTGTTCGGGCCCGCATCGTGAATGATGCCGGCGGCTGTGACCACAACCCTTGAACCGCACTGTTCGACCCGCTCAACGTGACCTGTATGACCACCCTCAACACCCACCCAGAGGCCACGAATATCATCCGCACCCACAGGCAACGGCTCAGTACATTCAGCCAGAACAGGCAGCGGGAAATGATCGTAGCTACAACCCGGCGTATTACCTTTCGGTATCTCGGCTGCCAATTTGCCGCTGCCATCGAGCAAAGGCATCTCACAGTAATTGAGCGTGCTGCCATCCCCGGCCAGAGTCGCTGGATCTATCGTAAGCGGTGGTCGCTCAGAAAAGAACATCACCCAGAAGCCCGCACCAAAAAACAGCACAAACAGAGCAGCAGCGCCAACAAAAAAACGACTTACGCGTTTCACTATCCCTCTACCTCTCACTAATTAGGCCAATAGATGTATTCATCGCCGTCGACAAATTTGGTCACCAGCGTTTTGTCTACCGCGACTGGCATTTCAGCCACGAACGGATAAAGGGGGTCACGCGCTGAGGCTTTGTGCTCTGTAAGCAGCGCTTGAAGCTCAGCCAGCTTTTCAGGTTCCCTGGTCGCAAGGTTGTTCTGCTCAGTTGGATCGTTAGCGAGATCGTATAGCCAGGTCTTTTTGGGGTTATCGGAAACTTGCAGTTTCCAATCCTCGTGTCGTACCACCCGGTAATAACCGCTCTGCCAGAACAACGTCTTTCGATCCCAGGCCTCTCCCTCGTCACCTGTCGCAAGCGGCAAAATATCTACGCCATCGACCTCTACATCTTGCGGAATTTTAGCATCAGCCGCCGCGACCAATGTTGGCATCAAATCAATATGGGCAACTGGATTACTAACTCGAGTCCCAGGTGCAACTTTCTTTGGCCACTTAACGAACATGGGCACTCGAAGCCCACCTTCAAAGTTTGTTAGCTTCCAGCCTCTGAATGGCTGGTTCACGCCTGGCAGGCCGATATATCCGGCGCCACCGTTATCTGAAGAAAACACAACGATTGTATTATCGGCTAGACCTTCCTCGATCAGTGTGTCATTAATTCGACCGACACTCCGGTCCAGTGCCCGCATCATCGCGGCATAAACTCGTAAGCGATGCGGTTTAATATCACCCACTGCGTCATAATCTTCTCGCGTTGCCTGAAGCGGTGTGTGAATACCCCAGTGGGCAAGATATAAGAAGAAAGGTCGCGATTTATTATTCCGTATCACCTTAACGGCTTCGTCAGTCCAATAATCTGTCAGATATCCACCTGGCTCAAACCGTTTATCCCCAGCATTGTTGAATGAATTAGCATAACTCAGCCGTGACCACAAAAACTGATCTATGGGGTCAAAATCCAGTTTCGCGTTAACCACATTCGGATCATCTTCGGGTAGATAAAGCGCACTCGACATGATCAGACTGTCATCAAAACCCTGATCGTTAGGTGCCTGTCCCTCACCTTGGCCAAGATGCCATTTACCAATATGCGCTGTGTAGTAGCCTTTTTCTTTCAGAATTTCGGCCACCGTTACCTCGGAAGGCAGCAGTCCTTGCGCCTCATAAGGCAACCCTGTCTCTGCTAGCTCATCATTGAATTTATAGGGCGGCAGGCCGTTATCCAAACTATTGCCGATCATAGCCACCATCGGCCCAAAACCAGAGGGCGTGGGGGTAAATTCAAACCCTGTTCTTGTCGGGTAGCGACCCGTCATTAACATCGCCCTAGAAGGCGCGCAAGTGGCATTACCGGCATAAGATTGCTCAAACACTGCACCTTCCGCAGCTAGCTGATCGATATTGGGCGTTTTCACCCTGCCGTTGGCCACACCGCCGCCAAAGGTAGAGATATCGTTATAGCCCATGTCATCTGCAAGGATGAATACGATATTCGGTGGTCGTTGGCCAGAAGCTGACGTCTCAGGTCCTTGCTGCCAGGCCAATTCCCTCGCCGGTTCAATCTCAAACTCTCGATCGCTTTGGAACTTCACCACCATTAAGAGCAGATCAACGCGACTAAGCCAACCAATACTAACGATGAGGGTTGCTACACAAACAATGCCGATTATCTTGTTCATCGTGGGTTGGCCCTAACAAAGTCGATGACCACTTGAGCCAGTTCTTTCCCTGCATCGTCTTGGATAAAGTGCCCTGCCCCTTCAATGATGACGTGGGCTTGCCCCTTAGCGCCTGGCACTGAATCAATAAATCGCTGTTCACCTCCTTTCGTTACCGGGTCAGAATCTCCGTACGCTGTAATCCATGGCTTTTCGAACTGCTCGAGTACTTTCCAAGCGGCACGATTTGCAGGCACAGCGGGATTATCAGGGCCAATCGGAACCAGTGAGGGAAACTGGCGGGCACCCGCCATGTACTCCTCTGAGGGAAAAGGCGCTGCCCAGGCGCGATATTCATCATCATCGCAGTGGTTGAGCGATAGCTTCATCACTTCAGCTGGATGGAAATCCGGATGCTCATCCGTATGACGCACCCAGTACATAAATTGCGGTCTATCTTCCATCGGCCCTGATAGTTTTGCGAACATCTCCTCAACAGGTAAGGCGGGTGTAGCCGCTAACATCTCATTTAAGCGAGGCGACATCTCGTCAGGTATTCCCGTCGCATCAGGTAGCGCGCCGTTAGATGCAACAACACGGGCGAATCGATCGACGTTTTCAGCCACCAGTCGAAAGCCAATCAGGCTACCCCAGTCCTGTCCGATAATGGTCATGTCACGTAGATCAAGCGCTTCGATGAACCCTTTCATCCAGAAAACATGATTGGCATAGGTGTAGTTGCTGCGGGTTACCAGTTTATCTGACTTGCCAAAGCCGATGAGATCAGGCGCGACTACTCGATAACCAGCCTCAACGAGGACTGGAATCATTTTACGATACAAGTAAGACCAACTCGGCTGGCCATGCATGCAAAGAATCAGCTCACCCTGCCCCTCATCAAGATAATGCATACGCAGGTGCGAACCATCACCGGCGGGCACGTCAATATAATGAGCATCAAAAGGGTAGTCCTTAAGATTTCCAAATCGTTCTTCCGGCGTTCTAATCGCATCCATGAATATTCTCCAATTGAAGAAGCTAAGGTCTAATCAAAAAGCTCAGGTTCTGCACAAGTGAAGCCAACAGAATCAACACCACCAGCACGGCAATAGGCGGTTGCAGTGCGATACTCATCATGAAGCGAGTTGGGTAAGAGATCGTTCTCTCTATCGCGGCTAGCTTGTAGATGTGCGCACCAGCAAACGCAGGATCGAGGATAAGCTCAACAATATCCCTGCGACTCTTGTAGCGCATCATCGCTGTCACGCTAAATCCGACATTATGATCAACGTTCCAGCTATCAATGTTGCTGCCTATAGTGCTCGCCTGAAAAACCGGATGGCCGCCCCGCTTGATTAGCGAAACCGCAAACGGTCCGAAATATTCTCCTATCAGGTCACTCGCGCTCATGGGCTCTCCCGTTACTGGATGTGCAACTTCACCAGTTTTCATTTGTACAAGATTCAGCATCACAAATTCACCACCGTCATCTTCCTTAAGAAATTTCCGAAAAGTTACCGCGTCGGTGTGCTTGCTACCTTCGAGCGTCTCAAACTCGGCCATAACCCTATCAACCTCTTCAACACTCAGAGGGCCTTGCCAGTTGAAATACCAGGCCGCAAACAGAGCATATAGCCCCGGTACCCAGATCCAAATCTTCCATGCCATTTAAACGATTCCCCTAAGGCTGAGTGAGAGAAGCCAAATCGAGCAACGCAATAGTGACGGAAAACATTAATAATGTCATGCATTATTTATGATCAATCGAATTCAATAGTTTGATCAAACCTCACTCGGTATGGGCTCTTTAACCGCTGTATTCTGCCTACAAGCACGTTTACAATTAGCGTATGCCGACAAAACAACCAAGCTCACGAACACCAAACAGCCGACAACCCAGAAGTGAAGCCACTCAAATTGCGCTGATGGAAGCAACCGAAAAGCTGATTGCTCAGCTGGGTGCTCACCACGTGACACTAAAGGATATTGTTCTTGAAGCTGGCCAGAAAAACCCATCGGCACTGCAATATCATTTTAAGAATCTTCAAGGCTTACTGCACGCCACGCATATGCGCCGTAGCAAACAAACTCAGACAAAGCGAGCCGAGATGATCGCTGAATTAGAGCGTAGTAAGCGGGTTATAAAACTGCGCGATCTTTGCGAACTCATGATTCTGCCCAGCTTTCTGCTCGCCAGATCCGACAAAAAGTACCGTAACTACGTCACGGCGTTCAGCTTTGAAATCGTAACATCCCGCTATTCCGCGCTGGATGCGGCTAACAAAATTGGCGGTGGTGGAGAGAGTGGCGCTCAACTGGGCACCTTATTGAAAGAAGCACTACCCCATCTCGGTGACACGACTTACGCCGCCCGGATGGATCTCGCCGTCAGAACCTGCAGCGCCGCTATGGGCAGTCACTTCCAACAAAAATCGCCCATGAGCGGGCCCAAAGCAGAATTTTTTCTAACGAGCGTACTCGATGCCTTGGAGGGGATGTTAAGCGCGCCTGTCTCGAAACAAACCAAGATCGCCTCGAAACAGCTTTAACTTCAGTCGTTCATAGATTGCTATTGAGTATTCCCTGAAATCGAACAAGCATTTTTTACTGAACGCAATCAGGTGCCTTGCTCACAACACCTCCACAACGCCTTGGAAGCTAGCACCGTTAGCAAAGAACCAGCATTCGGTTGGGTTAGGTAAGTGAATCGTCGTCCTAGACTGGAATGTCAGAGTGCGCAGATGCCAGTCCTTGGGCAATTCAGCCTCGCTCGGAGACGCCATATCTTGCTGCCCCACGCCTTTTTGCATTATGCCGCCACCTTCAGGAGTGGCTGATATTACCTGAATGTACTCTTTGCCATCAGGCAAGCAAAGTACGTCAACCTTGCAATGCGGCATGAAAACCAGCGAATGATGTTTGTCCACCTTGAGCAGTTGTGGGCCGCCAGGTATAGGTGTTTCTGCTCCACGAGCAGGTGGATTCGCACAATGAATGAACTGATGGCCACTAATATCTCGTTTGGAAACAGGGCCATCTTCAGCATCACCGGGTGAGCGCCTAAAATAGTGCTCATCCATGACAGCAGTACCTACACCAACCACCATAAAACCGTTTGGTAAACTAAGATTTTTCAAACCTTCACGTGTCATGGGCAATCGAGATTGCCAGACAGTCTTTGTGCTTAACTCTATGACCTCTGCGTGGGGCATGTGGCAGTCAATCATGAAGTTGATTTCGGGTATTTTGGTTATCATGCTCGTTAACTACCCAGCGGTGATTACCCGTCTCGCGTGCTGGAATCCAGACCTTAACATAGCAATTTGATCGGACGGCACATTGGCACAATGAAGGTTTAGCCATAACCTTAACATCAAGCGTCGTTTATTAGGATCTGGATCATCCTGGAAAGCGGAACGTTTATGCATCATCGCGAAATTATTAAAAACAATCAGATCGCCGGGGACTAACCTAAATGAAAATTTGAACTCTTGTCGCTCAGCAATTTCCTCAACAGTTTTCAAGGCTGCTAATTCTGCATGTGAATAGGGGCTATTCGACACTTCGCTTGCTAGCTCTGCTAACTTTAAATTCAGCCACGCCGTTAGATAGCCATCCTTCTCTGAATACGTTGGGAATCTCGAATTAGAGACTTCACCTTTCGCTCGACCATCCCCTTCTTCTTTACGCTGGTATAAAGGAAAGCCTCGGTGAAGCGTTTCAAGATGCTGGGGATGATGCGCTAAAATCTCATTATAAATACTCAGCAAACTCACCACAGCACTTTCGCCGCCTACCGGCGCTTGTCTAACGCAAAACAAAGAAGACACACCGCCACCATCACAGTGAAAGCGCAGTTCATCACTGCTAGTATAACCCCGGTCGTCATTACCTCTTGCAGCGCCACCGATCAAGTCAGTTACCGCGCCAATCATCTCACCTTTTGCATTTTGAGCTACCACATCGCCAAGACAGATAGCTATGATCCAGTAGATACGATAAATCATATCTTGGTCATAATTTGAAAGATCGAGCCCACTAATTTTCGCAAAACCATATCCAGCGTTTATTTCCGCGGCGACTAAATCTAAACGATTGATTAATTCAGGCGCATTCAACTGCTGTCTTGAAATTGCCAACCACTTATGTCTATCTGCCGGTAAACTAGCCGCTGAAGACTCCAGTTGCGCGAACTCATTCGCTGAAAAGATTACTTTCCAACCCGTGTATTGATCAAGGTCAGCCGTTTTCCACGCTCTTTTACTACTAATTTTGTGTCCCAGTTGCTCTTGCATGTAAACCTCACGTTAAGCTTCAATCCTATTAGACTCGCCAGGCCATGAAACCTGTATTGCACCGTAATTTGTTCTCTAACATGCCTTCCCAAACTCTGCTTACCTTCGGTGCAAGCGTTGAAACAAAAAATGTTTAGTTAACCTTTTGTGATACTAACAAAGCTAGCACCGAAACCATTGGCATTCTAAATATGTACACGGTGCACCCCCCGCCTGTTGCGCATGGAGATATAAACCGGCGCGAAGAAATACAAAGGCACTACTCGTCAAGCTTTTTGATTATGCGCTCCAACTCAAGTTCACCTTCACGAGTTTGAGCACCGTATGCCATAAATTTCGCCATGCGGCGTTGCGACTCAGGCATGGCCCGGGTTTGATTGAACAGGTGCTGTTCTTCCAGTAAGCCCTGTGTGATATTTGAATCCGAATAGTCCATGGCTTGTTTTGTCGCGGCGATGGCCTCACGTGGAAAAGAAGCAATTCGATAAGCCAGGTTGGAAACGAAATCATCCAACTCCGCCGCAGGCAGTGCCCGGTTGATGTATCCGTAACGTTCAGCCTGCTCGGCATCAAAGTCCTCACAACCCAGCGCAACCTCAAGTGCTCGCGCGCGACCAAGCAGTCGCGGTAGTCGTTGTGACCCGCTGCCGGTAGGAAAGATTCCGAGGGCAACTTCCGGCTGACTTAGCATTGTTGGCCCAATGGCTGCAAACCGCATATCAAGAGATAACAGAAATTCACTGCCGCCGCCTCTGGCAATCCCGGCGATCTTACCGATTGCAGCCATCGGCAACGTTCTAATACGTTCCAGCGCTGCCACATAGAGATTCAGTTCTTGCGGTTTTTCAACGACATCATCGAGAGACCGAATCAAGTCAACGTCTGCGTGAGCGATAAAAAACTCGGGGTTACTACTTTGGAACACCACTACGTTGCAACTTTCTTCAGCTTCTAACTCATGACTCAATTGTTCTATTTCTCTGATCATCTCCATGTCGAGCAAATTGATATTACCGTGGTCAAAGGTGACCCATACAACACCGCGTTCTCGCAATACATCCATCGTTTTATAATTTTGATTCATCCGTCCTAGCCATTATTAATGCATTGCATTATTATAGGTTTAATACTCAACGAAAAACCAGCATCCAATTCGCGTAAAGATAGATATATGTCCAATATCATCATTTACGGCACACCGTTTCGCCGTTCGCAAGAGAAGTGGAAGCTGTGCTCAACCTGCACTCCGTTCCTTACGAACTCGTCATCATTAACATTATGGATATGCCTGAGTCGCATTATCCCAGAAAGGTCAACTTATCATGAGCATACAGCTCCTTCGCACCACTGATGGCAGAGAATTTGTTCGCACGCCTGACGAACAATTCGAAAACCTTCCCGACTTTCCATATCAACCGAATTATGCAGAAGTTGATGGCCTTCGAATGCACTACATCGACGAAGGCCCCAAAGGTGGTGAGGTCGTCCTACTTCTCCACGGCCAGCCTGATTGGTCTTATCTTTACAGAAAGATGATTCCAGTTATCACTGCCGCTGGGTATCGAGCAATAGCGCCTGACATGATCGGTATGGGGCGATCTGACAAACCCACGAATATTCACACGCACACCATCTATGCTCATGCAGACTGGTGGCTTCGATTAATCCAAGCACTGGATCTCAAAGACATTACGTTATTTGGACAGGATTGGGGCGGATTTACCAGCTTGATCACTGTGGCGCACCACCCTGACTACTTTAGAAGAGTCATGGTTTCGAACACGGCGCTCAATTTAATGCCTGAACCCGTCCTCAACATTCCTTTGAACATCAATCGAGAAGAATATCCGGTGGATCCAGATTCGACAGTCCGTACCTTTGATGATTTTCTTAAGGTCTGCCAAGAAAAGGGTTACATCAAAGAAGATATGTCTGACTTCTTTCAAGGTTGGATGACCTATGCGCTAACTGGTCCTGAGTTGCGCGCGAGCGATAACATCATGCGAGACTTTGGCGGCATTGAACTCACAACAGATGAAGTCAACGCCTATGATGCGCCCTTCCCCGAGGAGATTTATATGACAGGTATTAGAACCTTGCCCAGCATGGCGTCGATGCTGGACATCGAAGCCAGCCTCGCCGCTTGGGAAGCGTTACAACGGTACAAACGACCTTTTCTCACTGTTTTTGGTCAATACGACATGCTCGTGGGTTCCGAGAAAATTCAAAATAATCTCATCGAAAATATCCCTGGCGCAAAAGGCATGGCCCACGACAGAATTCCTGCTGGACATTTTATTCAAGAATCTCAAGGACAAGAGCTGGCAACCAGGCTTGTCGATTTTATCGCCAAACATTAACCGTCAACTTGTTCGCTGAAGGGCTTCCCTTTTATTAAGATGCACGCTTTGTTCGATTATTTTTTGCTCGTGACGTCAGAATCGTCTCGGCGCTTTTTTTCTTGCCACCTTATTTCGATTGGTTAGCTTACTC
>CAXRCG010000243.1:0-22021 GCA_964228885.1 Pseudomonadales bacterium
ACCGAATGATGCCCGATTTCTGCTCGGTTGATACACGACTGCTAGCGACCGCGTATATTCCTCTCGAAGACTTTGGTCGGGCAATCGCTACCACAAAAGCGGCAATAGCAATGGGCGCCAAAGCACTAATGATACCCTCATGGTGCCCCCAAGATCACTCACCCAGTCACACCGGCCTCTTCCCCATTTGGGCGATGGCAGAAGAAGCAGGTCTACCGATATTGTTTCATGTTGGTGGTGAAGATAAGCTTAATCCAACCTACAAAAAGAATGGCTTACCCGCAGTGCCAGATTTTCATGGTGGTGATGCGAACTTTACCTCTATTAGCTATATACCTATTTCCACGTCTGTGCAGCAGACACTCGCCACATTCATTATCGACGGCATTTTTGACAAATTCCCTAACTTGAAATGGGGCGCCATCGAACTGGGCGCGTCCTGGTTACCGGGCTGGCTGCGCAATATGGATTCGGCTGCACACGCATTCGTTAAAAATGAAGAACGCTTGCAAAAACTATCTGCCAAGCCTTCTGAAATTGCTCAAAGACAACTACGCGTGACGCCATATCCCCATGAAGATACAGGCTGGATCATACGTAACTCCCATAAAGAAATGTGCCTGTTCTCGACTGACTATCCACATGTTGAGGGCGGCCGTAACCCTCTCAAGCGATTTGGAGAAACACTGGGTGATCTACCTCAGTCAGCCGTTGACGGGTTCTACGCTGAAAACTTTATCGACATGATGGGTGAAGGGTTAGCGCCAGAGCTCCGGCGACCTGTCAACAACATTTAGCGAACAGCCTCTTATCAACACCAGCAGTATCGCTGTCGCTTCTTTCTGGATTTGCAAATGAATACGCAAAAGTCGCAGATCGATCATTCACTTTTGTTTAGCATAGCTTCAGCGTACGCAAAACATCAGGAGGGAATAAATGGTAAAACTCACTAACCTGCCTGCATACGAGCAAGCGCATCTGCGTTCCAAGAACGAACCGCCACTAGGCCCACCTGTCTGGGCAAATCTACAGACTGACGTTTCGGCATTACGCATCGCACTCATTACCACAGCAGGGTTACACTTCAGAGACGATCCTTCCTTTGAATTTGCAGACGCCTCTTTTAGACCCATCTCGGGGCGAGAAAATGCAGACAGCCTTATCATGTCGCATAGCTCAGTCAACTTTGACAAAAGCGGTTTTGCAGAAGACGTAAATTTGGTATTTCCGATTGATCGATTCCGGGAACTTGAAACCGAAAAAAAAATTGGTTCTCTTGCGGAAGTGCACTACAGCTTTATGGGTGCTGGTCTAAAGCCCGCTGCTTACGAACCGTCAGCATTACAAGTTGCTGGATTGTTGAAGCAGGATCACGTCGATGCTGTTTTTCTCACTCCCGTGTGACCTAACTGCACGCGTGCCGTGTGTGCGCTAAGCTATTTTCTCGAACGAGAGGGCATTTTAACAACTGGGATCAGCCTCGTACGTGAGAATACGGTCAGCATGCAACCCCCTAGGGCGCTCTGGGTCAGTTTTCCCCTCGGGCGTCCATTGGGGGTACCAAACGATGTCGCTTTTCAACACCGTGTCATTGGTGCTGCACTCGACTTGCTAAATGCAGAGCGCGGCCCTGTGCTCAGAGACTTTCCAGAAGACGCGCCACTTGTTGAGATTGATGACACACCAGCTTGCCCGGTAACCTTCGCCAAACCTGCAAAGAACAACACCACTTGGCAAGGCGCATTGCTAGTAGAACTTGAAGCACTGAAGCCATGGCATGATCTGGGCAGGCGCAAGCGAAGAGGACGCACTCTAGTCGGCATCTCAGGGGTAGACGCCCAAGAAAATCTAAAGAGGTTAGGCCGCTACCTCGATGACTCAAAGCTACCCCTCAACGAACTCATGTGGTTCAAAGCGGCAATTGAAGATTTAAAAGTCTTTTACATTGAATCGCTGACCGCACAGCCGGGAAACTATAATGCTTCGATAATCGAAGACATTTTCTGGCTCGACACAACCCTAGGTGCTGCCCTATTAAAATTTGCTGAATGCTTCGAGCAAAACTCGGCAGTGGCAGGCATTTCAAGAATTATCGTGCCTCGTAGTGCTTTAGAAAAAAGTCGGCAAAAGCATACACTTAAGACAGAAAACGAAGGTGAGTAACAACCTATGTCGGATATGAAAACTAACCCAATCACTAACAAATTTGTCGCAGAGATATCAGATATTGATATCAAGATACTAACCGAAAAAGACTTCAACGCGATCTACCAGGCATGGTTAACCTATGGGGTGTTAAGGATTAGGCGCCAGCAACTCGATGAAGAGGAACTACAAAGCTTCAGCGCGAGATTCGGACCGCTGGAAGAAATACCCATGGGACGACTACCTGAATCAGCTAGAGCAAAAATAAAAAATCGCTATGTGACGCAGCTTTCAAACATCATCGAAAATGGCAGACCAATAGGCGGGTTAGGCAACGCAGAAGCGAGTTGGCATTCCGATATGACATATGTCGAAACGCCACCACCGGCGAGCATACTGCTTGGTGTCGAGATTCCAGCGCAGGGCGGCGATACTTACTTCGCTGACCAGAACGCAGCGCTTGCAGCTATGCCGGAAAGATTGGTCAAACGAATATCAACACTGAGCATCAAACACGACGCTTCGCACACTAGCGTTGGTACCCTGCGTCCTGGTTTCGCACCCATTGATGACCCAAGAGAAGCGCCGGGAGCGATACATCCGATCGTGAGAACACACTCAGAAACAGGAGAACCTGCCTTGTATCTTGGTCGAAGGGAGTGGGCGTATATACCCGGTCTCGAACTTGATGCCAGCGAAGCGTTACTTGATGAGATATGGTCATACGCGGCGCTGTCAGCGAACGTCTGGAAACAACAATGGCAACCCTACGATTTGATCATATGGGATAATCGCCGTGTGCTACACCGACGGGACGACTTTGACCAGCATGCCCGTCGTTTGATGAAACGTTGCCAAGTCTTAAGCAAAATGTAAAGAAGCACAAATCATGAACAATATTGCTCTTGTCCAACACTATTTCGATCTGTCTAACAATCGAGATTTGGAAAACATATTTGAATTGTTTGCCCTAAATGCAACTTATAGCTCGGACAACACCGGTTTGTATTTCGGTATCTCAGACATCCGAGGCATGATGCAAGGGTTTTACGACACTTATCCTGACTTGCGCTGGGAGATTCATTCAATTGAAGAAACCACATCGGAGATTGTCACACTCAATTTCACGTTGAGGGGAACAGACACTCAAGGAAAAAAAATCATCAGAGCCGGGATTGAGCGTATCGTCGTGGTTGATGAGCAGCTCTGGCATGTTGAAGTTCGGAATGCTTAAATCACATAAAACCGTCGGACTCGCTTCCACTATAGCCCAATGCTTTCCCATGACTGCTGAATAACTTTGTCAAATAGGTCAATCTTTCCTCGATAAGGGTCAACAAGCAACTTAGCGTGCTCGTTAAGGCTCATCGTCGAACGCTGCACACCGTATGACGGCCATTGCAATTCCGGGGTTGATGGATTGCCCGATGTTGCAAAGCTAACCCATGCTTGTCGCATCAATTTTGCTGTTTCCTCATATCCTGGAAGCGCCGTCATACCGGGAATTGGTAGGCCATTGCCGAATACCATCAAGTCCATTGCATGCGCGGCTCCAATCACAGGCGACTCCCATTCGAACAAGTACATGTAAGTGCTAGCTGAAGCATGCCGCGCATGACCTTCGGCAATACGAATCGCCGGCATTCGAAACCACATATCACCAAGAATCGCGTTAAAAAGCTCATCGGGATCCAATTGCGGACGACCACTCGCATAAAGTTCGTTCACCTGTTGCCAGGTCAAACCGGCTGACTCGATTACCTTTGTTGCACGCTGATGAAAAACACTGCCTTCCATTTCTGGAAGTAGCACGGAAAAGAAATTCGCTTCATCGCGGCAAGTTCCAATCAAATAATCAACATCTAACCCTTTGCCTTTAAAGGGAGCATCAACGGGATGTATCGGCATGTGATGATTCAACACTGGCAGATACACTTGGGGCTGACCCAGGTTTTCAAGTTGTTGCAACATTTCATAAGCACCCACAAACTGAGCCCAGCTTGTCTGACGCAACGCATTCAGGTCTCCAGACCCAATAGACAAGTGTTTGAGTGCCTGTCGAGCAATTTCACTTGCAGTTTCAACACGTTGAGCCGCGTGCCCACCACTTTGTATGATGGCCCGTCGAACGAGGCCCTCCGAACCTGGCGTTGCAATAACAGACTGGGTCGCCGCCCCGCCGCCAGACTCACCAAACAAAGTAACATTATCGGGGTTGCCTCCAAATTGGTTGATATTTTCCGCCACCCATTCAAGAACACATATGACGTCTTGGATACCGAGATTCCCAGGCCCGACTCCTTCGCCAAAAACTTCCTCAAGGTATAAATATCCCTCCGCACCCAGACGCCGATTACAAGTGACAAGTACAACGCCATCACTAGCAAAGTGAGTGCCATCGTAGAGTCCGCTGGCACCAGACCCTGACACCTGGCCGCCGCCATGCAACCAGACCATCACGGGCAAGTTAGCGGTATTTGACAGGTCAGGCGTCCAAATATTCAGGTTGAGACAATCCTCCCCTTCATCCGGCAGACCGGCGCGAATCCCTCCGGTTTGCGGACACACAGCACCAAACTCTGTCGCCTTTAATACACCTTCCCACGCTGTTCTATGCACTGGAGATTTCCACCTCTGCTGACCAAAGGGAGGGTCGGCATAAGGGATCCCTAAGAACCTATGGATGCTGCCAAGGACTTCACCTTGTAAATGACCGGCACTAGTCTTGATTGTAGGAGTCAATGTTCGAGGTTCTCTCATACAGCCACCCGTCGCTACAATCGCTGCAACTGTCGATATGGCAGCACTACGCTTTAGGAATCTGCGTCTATTCATTGTTCTTTGTTGGTCCAGATGCCGCTATCAATCTCTTAGCAATATACGCTCAGCTTGATCAGCCGCCTGTTCAGCCTTCAGGTGAATCTCATCAGCAGTGCAACTACCAATTGGATGTTCAAGCACCACAAAGGGATAGTCAGGCAACCCCATCACCCTTGCAATATTTTTAGCGGTAACAATGAATGGCTCTGTGCACAAAACCACTGCGCGCTTACCCATCTGTTCGAAAGTAATGCCGTCATGCAAACTGCACGTTGAACAACTTCCTCAGTCACCTATAGCAGTGAGCAAATAATCGCACTGGTGAGACAAATCTGTCAGCGTATCCGAGGGGGCCGGAGCACTCGGATTTAGTTTATGCGACATTGGCAAAACTTTTCCCCCATGACGCTCAACCAAACAGCGTGCTGTTTCCTTCAGTAACAGATCCGAATTAAGTTTCCGATTTGAAAGTAAGCCTATTGTCTTACCATTGAGTGCATTGATGGCGGGTGCACGAGCATTATTTTGCTCAGTGCTTGTTACAGTGGGATCGACGATGATCATTGTAGCTTCTCCTCAAAATTAACAGTCAATGCAAACGCCTATAGACTGGTGCTGCATAATGGAACCGCGTGAGCGACTCCAAGAAGGAATAAACGCTGAATGACCACCTGCATCGCCACCACCAACGGTGACTAGAATGTCTGACGGCGCCAATCCGCGATGAACATCTGTCATGCCCTGTTTCCGATATTCTCCTTCGACAAATTTTCCCACGTGCTTCATTCCTGCGACAGAGCGCTTCGCGTGATCAAATAAATAGGTCTGAACATCTGATTTCGACCAGCCGTTCTGAGCGACAATACGAACGTGCTCAGGAGAGAGCACCACGACACTCTGACCAAGGCTGATACAGCCATAATTTGCCATGGCATCTGCCATAGAACTCAGCACAGCTTCGGGTGTATTACCGCCATGGTTTTCCACATTACAAAAACCAGCGCCGGCAAATACAGTGACTGAACTGACTTCCTCTGGATAACCTTGCTCCACAGCAAGCGAAGGCCAAGGATTACAATCTGCTCTCTCGGCAATGCAAAAACTGTATTTACCCGGATTGCCTTGCGTGGATTTATCAGATATGCCAGGTGTCATCTTAAATACATTCATCAAGCTTAACCGAACCGCTCTTCCTATCGTGGCATTGGCTCTATTCCCTGGACCAAACAAGTTAACACCGGCGTTCATGCCTATCTCGTCCACCAAAGGCCCACTTACAATCAGCAAGGGAGCTGACCCGCCTGTGCTTGCCGTTGAGCCATGGAAGTTAAAGCGCTCTTTATTCATGGCTTCAAAAGCAGCAACAAGAATAGGAAAATATTCCGGCAAACACCCAGCCATCACTGCATTTACGCCCAGTGCCTGAACCGTTAGCTCAAGTCCAGTAGCGGGATGGGAAGCGACCACCGTCTCGACCGGACGCCCCTCCATAGCGCACATGGATTCAACGCGAGAGAGCTCCGGCGGTACAACAGGTAAACCATCGGTCCAACCTTGCTCGTAACAGTAGTCAATGGCTGCAAGCAGGTCATCTGGCATTTCAATATGTCGAGAAGTCATGACTATCCTTACTAACTTCGCTCTTGGGCCTACTCAATTATATTCCAAAAACATGGGAAGCCAACAAACCCGATGTCATACAAAAGATGCTGCTGCTAGCACACACGGGTGATCAACTTCATGACTTCTGTATCAGCTTCTATCGCAGCAGCCAGTCTTCTGTCTTTCTCGGTAATGCTGTTGCCGACATCATGGGTCGTCAGCTTAATTGAGACTCGATTGTATACATTCGACCATTCGGGATGGTGTTGGTGCAATTCCGCGAGCTTGGCGACGATACTCATAAAAGCGAATGCATCAATAAAATCCTTGAATAAGAGTTCTGCTACCAGCGCATTTTCCTTTTCTTTCCACATGTTGCTCATCGTTTATTTACTGCACAATTTTAGGCGCACCAGCGCCATCTAGCTCTATCCAGTCTATCGTTAACTGAAAGTATCCGTCGATTCCATCAGCTATTATTATTCCCATGGCTGAGATTTCAGCCGCAGCTAGAGGCGGCCGATCTAGACGACGACCACGCCATGCTGCATAAAACTCACCGATAGGTAATTCCAGCACCTGCCATTCTCCGACCGCAGTGGCAAAGTCAGTTTGGTAAGATGCCTGATCACCCTCTACAAACAACCTGAACTTGTAAGTTCGACCATCACCGCGAACCTTAAGACGCACGACTGAATACATCGACAAGTCCCAGTCTTGACTTCCACTTCTCAATGAAGCGAAACCTCCGCCATTGGTGTTAAGTGTGCCACTAAAAAGAAGTTGTTCATTTTCGTTAACGAACCCGCTCTCTGAAAGCCCACCCATGACGCCGTCATTGACCACCTGCCAGTCCATGTTGGTGTGAACCGAATCTATGCCCATTATCCGCATGGGTGAGGCAAAGGCTGATGAACTTAATATCGTCATGGGTACCACCAATATTTTGAACAACGTCATCATGAGAAAAATCATCGTGAGAAAAATTTCACGTGAAAATCAGACTCTGTGAAATCTAACAGATCTGAGTAAAGCAGAATGAAGTACCAGAGTAAATTTTACTTCGGCCCATATTAGGCACCGAACAAATCGTCTCAACGGATTTGGACAAATATTCTAGTCACGATCTACTTTGCAAGCGGCTAATAGCCGTAACACACCTGAATAGGCGTTAGCGCCGATGATCTCAAGACTGACATGTAAAACGATAGAGTTCTAGGAAAACCGCAGGTAGGATATTGGTTATACGTTTATTGTAGTGGTTATAATTACAACTCACATTGACCTGATAACGAATTAAGTTGACATTCATGGAACTGAAATTTCGCAACATTACGCCATCATTCGGCGCTGAGCTATTCGAGGATTATCAACTGAATCACTTCAGTGACGATGAAATCATCGGACTAAAACAGTTGGCTGCTGAACGAGGCGTTGTTGTTGTCCGTGATCAAGCCATGGACGCGCAAAGCCAGGCTGAATTTGGGCATCGACTTGGCAATTTGTTTAAATCTCCCATGAGCAAGAAAAGTGCCCCTGAGGAACTCATACCGATTTTGGCTGGTCCCAAATCTAAAGCCGTCGCGGGTACTGGTTGGCATTCAGACGTGTCGAGTGAGGCAATCCCACCGGGTCTCTCCATGTTGAGAATGGAGGTCGTCCCGGCCAGCGGCGGAGACACACTCTTTGCGGATATGTATCGCGCGTTAGAAACCTTGTCCCCTTCAATGCAAGAATTTCTAAAGCAACTGAACGCGCGACATGACCCTAAAGGACACTATCTCTATTTAAGCGGCGCAAAGAAACTTGAAGAGTTACCCTCTGCGGTACATCCAGTTGTAAGAACACACCCGCTGACTAATCGAAATGCACTTTTTGTCAACGCCGGTTTTGTTGGCCAAATCAAGGAACTCAGCCCTCGAGAAAGCGAAGCACTGTTATCAATGCTATATGACCATATTGCCTATTCGGTCAGTATCCAGTGCAGAGTTCAATGGGCGCCGAACACCGTGGTATTTTGGGACAATCGAGTCGTCCAGCATCACGCTGCCTTTGATTACTACCCAGAGGTCAGACGAGGTTACCGCGTCACTGTTGTAGGCGAAGCACCGTTTCTAAAAGATGGAAACTAAACATCAATCGTCGAATTTCTACTTTAAGCCTGACAATTACTCTGCTTTAGCCAGTTGTGCTAGGTTGTTCTGATGCGTTTCGCGATCTATTTTGTATCGAGATATCAGATAGATAGCAAAGAGATACAGCCCACAGTAGGCAGGTAAGAAAAAGCTAGCCAGATCGCCGCGCATTTCCATAGTCATATCTTCCACGCCCTTGATGCCATCCATTCCCACCAGGGAAACAATAGAGCCTGCCAAAACAATACCCAGAGCGCTCACTGCCTTGCCGGCGAAACTTCTCGCCGCATAGAAAAGTCCCTCCGACCGGCGCGAAGTGGTCACTTCACTATCCTCCACAACATCTGCCATCATTGAGTCGAGCATCACACCACCGACAATAAAGCCAACCACCTCAGTCATGACGAACACAGAATAGATCATGAGACTATTCCAACCACCAGATTCTGGCCAAATACCTGCCAACGTAGAAATGTACGGGATAGGGTAAAGCAGTATCGCACCAAATAACGCGGCCATCGCCGCACGTTTTTTACCAAGACGCTTGCCGAGCGCCGGCGCCAAAAAATAGGCGATTGCAGGAGACGCAAATACGAAGACGCCGGTGATCGCTATCTGCGGACCACTAAACTCAAAGAAGTAGGTCACGTTGTATAGATAAAGTGCGGTCGACATGCCTCCGGCGGCACCAACAAAAAGGGAGAAAGCGAATAACCAGAAAAAATTAGCGTTTTTCACCGATTGACCGATTTGCTTAATTTCTGAAAATATTTCTCTAAATCGGAACGATTCGGTCGGCTGCGGCATGGCAGATGCTGCTTTCTGTGTGCCAAGTGACGAGATCAAAATGCTGGCGGCGATGACAAGCGCACCTACAATGCCATAGATACTGTAACCCGCTTGAACTGCAACGCCATAGGCACCGACCCAAATACCCATATTGATCACGTGTAGGCCGTTACCACCATACCACCCAAAGGCATGCCGCAACGCCAGCCATTTATTACGCTCATCATAGTCCTTCACAAGGTCTGGCAGCAGCGCCACTGAGGGCACCTCTACCAGAGTAACCGCCGTACGAATCAGAATTGCCGTGCCCAGCAGATAGAACCAACGATTCGCCTCCGTGATATCGATCACTGGATTAAACAGCGCATAAAAAGAGATCGGCAACAGAATAAACCCGGCATACATAAATGGGTGACGGCGCCCCAATGTTGACTGGGTTTTATCAGACCAATGCCCAAGCAAAAGGTCAGACACCGCATCCCAAGCCATAGCGACGGCGAGAGCAGTCGCCGCCAAGTATCCAGGAATACCCAACACCTGAGTAGAGTAAATCAGTAGCAGATAACTAAACGCGTTGTTTTTGATGCCAAAGGCAATAGAGGCCGAGCCGTAGTACCAGTACAGTGGGTTCTTCTCAGGTCTTGTGCTCATAGCCTATCCTTGTTTTTCTCTGAACAGAGTATGCCGGAATAATTAGGAACGGGGAATGTTTTAAGGGCGTGTGCAATTTACAAAATTTTTTCGTTCAAACGGCTACTTTCAGGCTTTCCGAAAAAATGCAGGCAGAGTCAAGACAATCCGGCCCCAGCTTTACCCGCACGATGGCATAATGTAGCCTAAAAGTATCCTCGAAAGAGATCAGGAGATCATCGTGAAGCTAACGAAAGTAAAAACATTTGTCGTACAAACACCGCCGCCCCACTCCGGAGGCTCATTTTGGTTCTTTGTAAAACTCGAGACTGACACAGGTCTTGTCGGCTGGGGAGAAACCGCAGTACTTGGCACGCTTCACGGCCTGGAGGACAGCTATGAAATGCTCGTTAGTCAAGTGTTTGAAGGATATCTAGAGGGGAAGAACCCTATCGACCGAGAAACGCTTTATCACAAGATGTATGATGGCATGATGGCACAGCATCCTGATTATGTTGGCATGGGTGTTGTGAGTGCCATTGATATCGCGTTGTGGGACATCACAGGAAAGCATTTCAACACCCCGGTTTACAATCTGTTGGGCGGTAAATACCGTGATCGGGTGAGAACGTACACTTATATCTATGACACCGAAGGGAGCACCACGGACATGTGGACTTCAGGCTCGGCGCGCATCGGTGAGATCGCAGGTCGGCTAGCTGACGAGGGTTTCACCGGACTGAAATTTGATCCACTCCCACAAAATACCCCTCGGCGCTTGCCCACCGCACCCTGGGAAGTTTCCATGCAAGACTATGAAAATGCAGAAAAGGGCGTTGCGGCGGTTCGGGCGGCCGTGGGCAACCGGGCAGATATCCTGATCGGGACGCACGGACAAATAACACCTTCCGCGGCAAGAAGACTTGCAGCCAGAATCGAGAAGTATGACCCGCTATGGCTTGAAGAGCCCTGCCCACCGGAAAACTACAAGCAGATGGGTGAGATCGCGAGACGAACCAGTATCCCCGTCGCTACCGGTGAGCGGTTGGTAGGCATCCATGAATTTCAGAATCTGTTTGAGCAGGGCGGCTGCGCTTTTGCGCAACCTGATCTAGGCAGCTGTGGCGGCATCACAGCCTGCAAAAAAATCGCTGCACTTGCAGAAGCAAACTATGTACTAATGGCACCTCATATCTGGGGTGGCCCCATCATCACAGCCGCCGCCGTACAGATAGATGCCAATATTCCAAACTTTCTGATTCAGGAAAGCATATACAAATCACGCGACTTCTTTGATGAAATTGTTGTTGAACCTTTCAATTGGGACAAAGGCGATTTAATACCATCGGAGAAACCAGGCATCGGTATGGATCTAAATGAAGACAAGCTGGAAGAACATCGAGGCTCACTTGCCGCTATTCGACGTCAGCGTCGCGCTGAGCAAACCTCTTGAGTTTAGCCCCTGTTGACGTGCTCATTGTGGGCGCAGGCGCGTCGGCAGCGACGTTCGCCTGGAGCATGGCAGACACTCGCATGGAAATCCTTTGCCTTGAGCAAGGAGACTGGGTTAACCCGTCAGATTATCCCAGCAGCACAATGGATTGGGAGTCCGACAACCGATTCAACAGTAATCCCAACCATCGCTCAAATGCTGCTGACTACCCGATCAATGTCAGCGAATCTCCTATCTCTATTGCTAACTACAATGGTGTAGGCGGCGGTACAATTTTATTTGCCGGACATTATCCAAGGTTCCACCCATCTGACTTCCGCGTAAAATCTCTCGATGGCATCGCCGAAGACTGGCCCGTTGATTATCAGATACTGGAGAAGTACTACGACGAAAATGATCGCATGATGGGTGTATCAGGACTAGCCGGCGATCCTGCTTACCCCCCAAAAGAGGCGGTCATGCCGCCAATACCTTTGGGGCGGACAGGTGAGACACTGGCACACGGATTTAACAAGCTAGGTTGGCACTGGTGGCCCTCCGATATGGCCATTGCCACTGAGCAGTATGACGGTCGCGACAAATGCATCAACTTGGGTGCTTGCGGTATGGGTTGCGCGCAAGGGGCGAAAGCTAGCACTGACATCACCTATTGGCCCCATGCAATACGCGCCGGCGTCAAAATAAAAACACATTGCCGGGTCCGTGAAATCACTGTAGATAACGAAGGTAAAGCAACCGGCGCAATCTATTACGACGCGGATGGTAATGAGCAGTTCCAACCAGCAGAATTAGTGGTGATGGCATGCAACGGGATAGGTACGCCACGCATTTTACTGAACTCTGCATCTGCACAATTTCCAAACGGACTTGGGAACTCCAGTGGCATGCTAGGTAAAAACCTGATGTTCCACCCATACGCGGCCATAGAAGGGATCTTTAGCGACCCCATGGATGGAGCAAAGGGACCCCACAAGTGCGTTGCCAGCCACGAGTTCTACGAAACCAACCTTGAGCGCGGGTTTGTGCGAGGGTTTAGTTTTGAGACCCAGCGAGGCTATGGTCCGGCCGCAACCGCCCTGCGGGGAATTTTTACGGGTCGGGTGCCAAAAGGTGAGGGGCATCATGCCGCGTATGGGAAAATGAGTGAACGCGTTGCTGGACTTGTCGCCATTTGCGAAGACTTACCCGAACTTCATAATCAAGTCACTCTCGATCCTGAGTTAACCGATGCGCACGGTATTCCGGCACCAAAAATACAATATACACTGAGTGAAAACAGTCAAAAAATGTTGGACTTCGCTGTACTGCGCGGCACAGAGGCGTTGGAGGCCGCTGGCGCCGAAGACGTCATTGTGCAGCGATTAGTAGGCAATGCCGGTTGGCATAACATGGGCACAGCACGCATGGGACTCAATCCTAAAGAGTCCGTTGTGAATGAATGGGGTCGTAGCCACGACGTTAAAAATCTTTTTGTCATCGATGGCAGTGTGTTTGTCACTAGCGCCGCGGTTAACCCGACCAGAACAATTCAGGCACTGGCGCTTTACATCGCAGACACAATCAAGCAGCGGCTGGCTTCTGCCACCCTATTTGACTAACGAGATCGAGGAGAGAAATGAACAGTGACGATTTGATATCCAGCGATGGTGTCTTTACCAAAGAGCAACAGCAAGTGATCGACGCTATCGCTAATGCGATGATCAGAAAAGACGAGCTGTTAAATCTGCCCTCCGCATCTGACCCGCGAGTGATGAAAACTATAATGCATAAAGCGGCGCATTTTTCAGAGCGTCTTATTGAAGGTATCAATGCGCTTAATGAGGAGATTGATCCGCTGACCTCGACACCGGAAGCACTGCTTGGCGTGCTTGATAAAAATCCCAAAGTTCGCTCCTTTTCGAGAATGCTCACAATTGTTGTTATGCAATCTTACTATCAGGATCCACGGGTGCTGACCGCTCACGGACAGTCGGCTCGACCACCTTTTCCACTGGGCCATGATGTCGAATCGGGCGACTGGTCACTGCTGGATCCGGTAAAGCAGAGGGCCCCATTCTATCGTCCAGTTTGAACTTTTTATCGGTACGCTTTCCTGTTCAGATTCAACCTGTTTCCTGTTGGTAGTCGCTAAGCTGTGCAAAATCGATTGGTGCCCATAAAAATCGAGGTCGCCGATTTCAATAAGCAATACATACGTTTTCAAGTGCGAATAGATTCAGGCTGGTCCATACTTGCGGCATTGTCTTGCGACAAAATTCACCCGAATCCGATTGACAAAAGAGTTAACCAATATGGAAATGAAAGATCGAGTTGTAGTTATCACTGGCGGCAGTGGCGGCATTGGTCAGGCAATGGCCCGCGCTTTTCTTGCCGAGGGAGCAAAGCAGATAGTGCTGGCTGATTTGCATGAGGATGCAGTCCAAGCTGCTGCGAATGATATTGGCTGCATTGGTATCGCTTGCGACGTAACCAGCGAGTCAGACATTCAATCAGTGGTAGCACAGACTATTGCGAGGGAGGGCCGCATCGATTTATTTTGCTCCAACGCTGGCGCAGGAGGCGCAGGTTTACTCACCGATGCGAGCAATGAAATCTGGCAAAGCCAATGGGAATTGCACGTGATGTCACACCTTTACGCAGCGAGAGCCGTACTGCCGTCGATGATAGCGCGCGGAGAAGGTTACCTCCTCAACACTGCTAGCGCCGCAGGCTTGTTAGCAGCAATGGGTTCAGGCCCCTACACCGTAACCAAGGCAGCTGCCGTCAAACTGGCAGAGTTTCTTGCGATCACCCATGGAGATGATGGGATTGGCGTTTCTGTTTTATGCCCTCAAGGTGTCAATACTGCCATGGCACCAAAGAGTCTTGGCGACGGACAGACGGACGGCATTATAGAACCAGAGCAATTAGCTCAAACCGTCGTTGAGTGCATTCGAGAAGGACGCTTTCACGTTCTGCCGCACCCCGAGGTTGAAGACTACGTCCGCCGCAAAGGAGACGATGTCGATCGCTGGTTAATCGGTATGAGACGTCTGAGACGCAAATCTTAGGCGTAGCCTTTTTGTAGAGTTGAAGCTGCCACCATCTTGACCTATCTACGATCGTTTACAAGACGAACCGTCTCGATTAATATTTATACGATCGTTGATAGGAAAAAATCATGAAATTGAAAGTTAACGGCCTCGAACGTCAAGTCGACACCGAGTGGCACAAAGAAACGCTGCTTGATGTCTTACGTGAGCAATTTGGGCTCACCGGATCGCGCTTTAGCTGCGGCATTGGCCAATGTGGTGCTTGTCTTGTACATATTGATGGTGTGCCCGTCACTAGCTGTCTAATACCGGCATTCGAAGCAGTCGACAAAAACATATTGACCATTGAGGGGCTTGCCACCCGCGAGGGTGCTTTGCATCCGTTGCAGCAAGCATGGATTGATGAAAACGTGCCGCAGTGTGGGTACTGTCAGTCTGGACAAATTATGCAAGCATTAGCGCTTCTCGAGCATAATCCTGATCCTGACGACGCCGACATTAATATTGCCATGAGTGCCAACCTATGTCGTTGCGGCACCTATGACCGCATAAGGAAGTCGATAAAAAAAGCGGCGAGCAGCATGAGAGAGTCAAAATAATGGCCCGCATCTCACGACGTAAATTTCTTATCGCCACCGGCTGGGTGGCCGGTGGCGCAACACTTCTTTACACCGTGCGAAACAGGGCGATTGCTGTTGCACCTACAATTATTTTTCCTGAAGAACAATCTGGTGCGGCTTGGCTGCAAATTCGCCCGAATGGTGTGTGTTTGATGTACTTCCCGCGGGTAGACATGGGGCAGAACGCAAACACTGGCCTCGCCCAAATTGTTGCCGAGGAGCTGAACGTCGATCTAGATCAAATAGCGGGTGTACAACCCGCCACGAATGAAGTGCCACCATTGGCTGTTACTGCCGGCAGCATGTCATTAACGGCCTTTTCACGTCCAATCGCTATCGCTGCAGCCACTTTGCGAGAAGATATGAGGCGACGTGCTGCAGCAAAACTGGGAAAATCGGTTGCTGACCTCCTTGATGATTCAGGCGGTTTCCAAACGAGCGACAAGCAAAAAGTTAGTTATTCGGATCTCGTTGATAACGCAAACATAATGGTCGAGTTCGGCGAAGATAGCCCGCCACCCAACCTCTATTCTTTTGACACCGCGCGCAAAAAGAAACAAGTCGGCCAAGCGATAGCACCGCTGGGCGTTCGCGCGTTGGTAACCGGAGCGCCTGTCTACACTGCAGATCTAGCGATGCCAGACACGCTATACGGCCGCGCTGTTAAACCGCCTGTGCGCAACGCCCGCATAGCTACGCTGGACACAAGTGGCGTGTCTGAAATTGAAGGCTTTATTAAACTCGTGCGACAAAAAGACTTTGTTGGTGTCGTCTGCAAAACGCCGAGCAGCGTTAACAATGCTATGGCAAGAATCAATGTAACTTGGGAGTTAGTACAACCGATTAACCAGAGTGAAATTGACCGCCTAGTTGATGTCGACGCAGAAATGGCCAAGGGTGATTTAGAGCATATGCTCCATGACGAAGATCATCGGAAAGAAGTTAACTGGGCTATCGATCTGCGATTCGACATTCAAAACCAAACTCATGCGGCACAGGAAGCTCGAGTTGCCATCGCCCGCTTTAACGACGCTAACGCGGATCACGCACTAGAAATCTGGACCGGGACACAGGACCCTTTTGGCATCCATCGATTTGCATCAATGGACACCGGGCTGTCAGAGGATGAGATCGTCGTACATCCCATGCGCCTGGGCGGAAGCTTTGGCAGTCGTGAACATTATGACGTTGAAATGGATGCCGTGAGACTCGCGCGTGCAGTCAATCGCCCTGTCAAAGTGCAATGGACCCGCACAGATGAGTTTAGTGCCAGCCGCTGTCGACCCGCTTCAGCACATCGTTTGCGCATTGCAACAGATGAATCAGGGAACCTTTCTGATTGGTGGTATGGCTATATCTCCGGACACGTAGTATTCGCACGAGAGCGCTTACCCAGTTGGCTATTACCCGCCGCTCGCTTAGCAAAAGATACGGGCGTCACCAAAGGTGCAATTTCACCTTACGTCGCGCCGCACCAGCGGGTCGAGTACGCTGACGTGGACTTGCCCATTGACCTCGGTGTCTGGAGATCCTTGAACGGCGCGCCGTCGATATTTGCCATAGAATCTGCGATGGATGAACTGGCTGTTCAACTAGGCCTAGATCCTGTGGCGTTCAAGACGGCACAAATGCAAGGTGCGCACCCCCGCTTGCAAAATTGTCTCGAGCGGGTGCAGGCAATGAGCCTAAAAAAATCATTACCAAGTGACCAAGGATATGGCCGCGGCTTTGCCTGTGGTATCTACGACGAACGCTGCTTTGTTGCGGTCAGCGCCGACGTTCAGATAGACAATCTAACAAAGGAGATCAAAGTCCTGCATATGTGCTGCGCGCAGGATGTGGGAATGGCGGTGAATCCTGACCAACTGCGTGCTCAGATCGAAAGCAACCTAGCCTGGAGTATTGGCATGGCATTGTTGGAGCGTTACGAAGTCGCAGACAACAAAATTGAAAGTTCGAACTTTGATAATTATCAGATCGCTCGTATGTCTCACATGCCAAGCCTAGATATCGATATTGTCGACCAGCCTAGTATACCCCCGGCGGGCGCAGGCGAGGTCGCTTTGGTCGCCGGACCTCCCGCGATTGCTAATGCTATTCGCAAAGCCACTGGTTTTCGAGCTCTGAGCTTACCCATATCATTTTCGGACATCGAATATGCTTAACGCATGACGATTACGCCGGCGCGAGTTTTTGAGAAAAAAGTGGCAGAATGCAACATGACCCACATACAGCGAAATCGCCCACACATGCAGCAAAACCTTGGCACCACGAGACGCAACGTCCGTTCACACAAAGCGATTATTGATGCGACACTCAAACTACTCGGATCTTCAGGCTATGTTGATTTTTCGATTGAAAAAGTCGCACGTGAGGCTGGCGTCGGGAAACAGACGATATATCGGTGGTGGCCTTCTCGTGCTGAGCTGGTACTCGAAGTCTGGCGTGACCGCCTTATGCCGCCCCTCGAACCTTATGATGGCGAAACACCCTTAGTCATATATCTTGAAGCTTCATTACTCTCATTTGGTCAACTGCTCAGCCGCTCCTACTGCAAGCAAGCAGCAATTTGCGTGTTAGCCGAGGCTCATAGAGACCCAGCACTCTATAAACGCATGGAAGAAGCCATTTATGCACCGCGAATAAAACTTATCGCCGATGCCTGTCGCATAGCGCAGGAAAAAGCGCTGCTACCAAATCACTTCGACATTAACGTCATCATCGATGCCCTATACGGCGCAGTTTGGTATAAAGTCCTGATCCGGTTCGAGAAGGTCACAGAAACCTATATCAAAAATCTGATTACGCAAACCCTGATGGCGCAGCCTGATATTTAAGATGTGCCCGGATCGGGCTGCCAACGTTTTTTATCTGCCGAACATCGAAACTCATAGCCAGGAAAAGACAGCCTTAAATTAAACTAGCTACAAATATGAAACCCATCGTATTTTTCCGGCAATGGGTAAACTGGAGGAAAGCGCTGAGCGTATTACTGTTGCGCGGGGATTATCTCAACGGTCGTCATTTACATCGGCAATACTCACTACCTATGCGAAACCTTTCACTCATCTACGCCCGCTCGTTAAACCACTGTATTGGGTCTGAGGGCAAACTGCCCTGGCAATTACCTGACGACTATCAGTTTTTTGACGACACTACCCGAGGGCATGCAGTTGTCATGGGTAGGCGTACCTATGAAGACCATAACTCAAAGTTAGAGGGCCGGTTTAATTTGGTTGTTACTAGCAATGCGCGCTACATCGCTGCTGAGGGCGTCACTGTGGTTGGCAGTCTACAGGCTGCTCTAGATTTGGCCACAAAATGTCGAGAAGTATTTGTTATCGGCGGCGTACCTTTATTGGTAGCGGCCTTTGATAAAGCCGACCGCGTTTACGAGACTCGGATCAATACAACCGTGAATGGTGACACCTTCCTACCCGCTTTTGATTTTTCGGACTTTGAAACAACAACAGTAGCAAGCCATCCTATTGACCAGCAGCACGCCTTCTCATTTAACATCTATCTTCATCAACGACGTTAGTCTGAAGAACGCAATGACAACAGATAAAAGTATCAATCCAACACCTGGCCGGCAAGATTTCTGGTTTATCCCTCTGGGCGGGACTGGTGAAATCGGCATGAACCTGAACCTCTATGGACACGATGGCCAATGGATTATTGTGGATTGCGGCATTACTTTCGAAGACAAGCCAGGCGAATGCGGCACTATGCACTCAAGAATAGAGATGCCACTCATTGAGTTTGCCACAAAACAACGAGACAGCATTTTGGGGGTTATCGCCACACATGCCCATGAAGATCACATAGGAGCATTACCCTATCTATGGGAACACTTGGGTTGTCCCATCTACACAACACCTTTTACACGAAACGTATTGCGCGCAAAGTTCGCCAGAAACAATTGCTCGGCGCCTATCCTCGATGTTCTCGTAGGCGGCACACTTGATCTTGGCCCCTTCAATCTAACGTTCGTACCCATGACCCATTCGACGCCGGAAACGCAGGGTCTGATTATCCAAACAGCTGTCGGTAGAGTTTTCCACACTGCTGACTGGAAGCTGGATACCCATCCGGTCGTGGGTACTCATGTGACACCTAAACAGTATGCAACTATGGCAGACATTGACGCTATCGTTTGTGACTCCACTAATGCGCTCAACCCGATGAGAGCAAACTCAGAGATCGAGGTAGCCAGTGCGCTACTTACAGCAATTTCTAATGCGCCGAGGCGGGTTATCGTGGCATGTTTCGCTAGCAACATTGCTCGACTTCAAACACTCGGGTCGATTGCCCGCAAAACCCATAGGCAACTCGGCCTATTTGGCTTCTCGCTGAATAATATGAGTCGCTGCGCCCAGAATGCGGGCTACCTCCAGACCGATTTTAGCCCTATTGATCGTCAGCACCTTGGTTATCTGCCGGCTGAGGAAGTACTAGCGATCGCAACCGGCAGCCAAGGTGAACCCGGCGCGGCACTTCACCGACTTAGCATAGATAGCCATCCGGATTTAAGTCTTCAGGCAGGTGACCAAGTAATTTTTTCTGCCAAAACCATTCCAGGTAACGAGCAAGGCGTTGAAAAACTAATCAATCGCTTTGAGCAGATAGGTGTAACAGTTTTTCAGGCAGACTCCAGCAATCTGACCCTACACGCTTCCGGTCACGGTGGTGAACCAGAACTCACGAGCATGTACGAATGGGTCGCACCCAAAGCGGTGATTCCCGTGCACGGTGAGCCGAAACACCTCGCCGCAAATGCAAATATCGCTGCCGCCGCAGGGGTTGAAAAGCAACTCGTCGGCCGTAATGGCGATCTCTATGACTTGGTCAATCTGACAATCAGAACAAATGCTGTTCCGGTGGGCCGGATGGCACTGGATGCTTACGGGCAATTAATGCCCAGCCAGGTTTAACAATCGGCACCAACAGGCAGCGCAATAAACGAGGCTATCAAGACGTCATTGCTGCGGACGGGCAATCAGGTCTCGAATTTAGCAAGTTCAAGGTGAGGCACTTTTCCATTAAAATGGACGAGCTGTTCAAATGCACACGGCCAGTCTGATCAATTAACGTTTGTTACGCCTGATAAGTGTTACTGAGGCCCCATTTATTCTTGTGTATCGCGCGATGTCATGGCTATATGTGACATTAAAAAATAAGAGGCCATCAATGAGTAAAAAAGTCACGTTTGTTGGCAGTCGCAGCCCGAATGCTGAAGAAGCTTTGGCAATGTTATCTGAGAAGTATGAAGCGGTAGGTCTGGATGATGCCGAGATTATTGTTGCACTGGGCGGCGATGGATACATGCTTGAGGCCATACATCGCAACATGAAGCGCGACCTGCCAATTTATGGCATGAATAGAGGAACGGTTGGATTTTTGCTCAATTCTTTCGAGACCGATGATCTGATGGAACGCCTCGAGAATGCCCAGCAGGTTACCATCACACCTCTACACATGCGGGTAACAACGGATTCGGGTATCGAGCAGGAGGCTTACGCTTTCAATGAAGTATCTCTGCTGCGACAAACGCGTCAGGCAGCCAACCTGCGCGTGACCATTGATGGCAAAACGCGCATCGAAACCCTGATGTGCGATGGCTGTCTGGTTGCGACGCCAGCTGGTAGCACCGCTTACAACCTGTCCGCTCACGGTCCAATACTTCCTATCGGATCAGACGTTCTGGCCCTCACGCCCATTAGTGCTTTTAGACCCCGGCGTTGGCAAGGCGCTGTGCTGCCAAAAAATGCAAAAATTCAGCTCACGGTGCTCGATGAACACAAAAGGCCGGTAAGTGCCGTGGCGGATGCGCATGAAGTCCGTAATGTCGCGGAAGTTGAAATTAGCATAGCTCCTAAAAGGGCCGTGACGTTAATGTTCGACCCGGATCATAATCTTGAAGAACGCATTCTAAACGAGCAGTTCACACCCTAAACCACAAACAACAGACAAGAAAAGAAACGTCTCGCTAGGGAAGTTTCATCATATCGGGTTCGTGACCCTGCGAGTGCAGCCAGTCGCGCAATGCGTATCCAGTACCCGTCGGCCATGCAATACAGTCTTTGGGTGACACTAACTTGAAGGCATCAAGTTCCTCGTTCAGCGAAATTGTTCCCGTCGCTTGAACGTGATACCCAATGATCACCTGGTTCATTCGCTCAAAGGGGTAAACACCTATTAGCGACGCCGGGCTCGCATCAAGGTCCAGCTCTTCCTTGACTTCTCGGACAGCGCAATCCGCTGGCGCTTCTGCGTGATCAACGAAACCGGTAATAACGCCATAGAAATCACCCTGCCACGACCTATTGTGCGCAAGCACAATTTTACCGTCGAATTCAACGACAACAGCCGCGACCGGCGTGGGGTTATCGTAGTTAACAAAACCACAATTGGCAGCACACTCAATGCGCGCCTTCACTTTCTCTATCAGCGGCGATGCACACATGGGACAGAATTTAAACTTTTTCACAAATTAGACTCACTAAAAGATTCAAAGATCGGAGAGAAAAGGCAGGAGGTCGGCATAAAATTTACAGGATAGGTAACATAGAAATGCATAGCGCGAGTGTGCCTTTATCAGCTCAGTGCAAGTATATATGTTTGGTAAATCTTACCCCGACCTCAATTTATCTAAAGATCAAGCGGTCGGTAATAATCTTTTCCAGCGCTCACGTATTCACCCATGAGTGTCCTGAACGTTTCACCAGCAGAACCCTCTTCGGTAAGCGTCAAATTCTGACGAATAACGTTCACACTATCGGGATTCAGTTCGCT
>CAXRCG010000244.1:0-4751 GCA_964228885.1 Pseudomonadales bacterium
TGGAGCCTACGTTAAACCGGGCGATGTTGTTTTAAAACTACAATCCTATATTGATGTGTGGGTAATTGCCTCGATTGTGGAACAAGACATAAACAATGTTGTTAGCGGCATCCCCGTCAGACTAAATTTTCCTAGCGCCCCCTCTGCTCCCTCGACCGGGATAGTTGATTACGTATATCCAACCATAGATCCGGTAACGCGCACTTTAAAGGTTCGTATTGTCGTCAAGAACGAACAAGGCGTTCTTCGCCCTGGTGCGTTCGCCGATGTTACATTTGAAGTGGATCAAGGGGAATCCCTTACGATTCCAAACGAAGCTGTTTTGCACGATAGCTTAGGTTCGCATGTCATCATATCGCTAGGTAAGGGAAAGTTTCGTTCACGGAAAATACTGATCGGCAGTACAACTGAGGGTAAAACTGAAATTACCGCCGGCCTTAATGAGTACGAGCGGGTTGTTGTAAGTGGACAGTTTATGCTCGACTCGGAAGCTAATTTGCGAGAAGGATTTGCAAAATTAGCGCCCTCGGCAAGCGTATCGAATATACCATTATCCGAGTTACCTTTAGACACTAACGATATCGCGCTAATCGATCACTTTGTTGAAACAGCGATTTACTTCCACGAAGCACTCATAGACCAATACGACATAGATCCACATTACCTTAGCCCGACGATAACCGCTGGCGAGGTACTCAGCAAAAAATTCCCAAACACGGCACTGCATACCGCAATCTCGAAAATGCAGAGAATCTTGCTAGATGTGCAAAGTACAGACGATGGCAAATCACTCGCATCCCAGTTGGCGCTATTAACCGAAGCTCTCAAGCCATGGCTATTACAAGAGATGCCCAATCGCTATCACGCACTCGGCATAAGGCTGTACCAAGACATTGAATCAGGCCATTACTTTATTCAGGAAGGAGAAAACCCATCAAATCCATTTGGGCCAGGAGCTGTGCAAATAATTATACTTTCAGGCAACAGCCCTTCTGAAAAAACACTAGATAGGCGCATGGCACCCCATGCAGCCCATCATTAGGAGCGCTGCATGATTGACGCCCCGGATACCAATCCAAACAGCACAGATTTATCAAAACCCCCTATTGATAAAATCATCGCCTGGTCGCTACATAATCAAGTTATTGTTCTGGTGCTCGCAACTGCTTTGGGCATTGCTGGCTGGCTTTCAGCTCTGAACACACCGCTCGACGCAATCCCGGATTTAACAGACACACAGATTATCATTCGAACAGACTTTCCTGGCCAGTCTCCCCAGATAGTTGAGGACCTGGTGACCTATCCCCTTTCAACCGCTCTACTAGGGCTACCGAAAACAAAAGATGTTCGCGGATCATCGATGTTTGGTACGAGTTTCGTCTATGTGGTTTTCGAGGATGATGTAGATCAATACTGGGCAAGGGCGAGAGTCGTTGAAGCGCTATCGCGACTTGGGTCAAGTTTACCGGATTCTGCAATACCACGGATTGGACCTGATGCCACCGGTGTCGGGTGGGTTTACCAGTACGCACTTGTCGATAAATCCGGGAACAGTGATTTAGCACAACTCAGATCATTGCAAGACTGGTTCCTGAAGTTTGAACTTGCGAGCGTGGAAGGCGTTGCCGAAGTTGCATCAGTCGGCGGTTTTGTACGCGAATACCAGGTGCTAATCGACCCCAATCGGCTTAGAGCTTTCAATGTGCCAATATCACGCATCATATCTGCGATAAAGCTTGCTAGCGAAGAGGTAGGGGGCAGAGTGCTTGAGCAGGGTGAATCGGAATATGTCATTCGCTCAATCGGTTATGTGAAGAACAAAGCAGATCTCGAAGCAGTTGTTGTGTTTGCCTCGGATGATGCGCCAATCACATTGAAAGAAATCGCGCGAGTTATTGAAGGGCCCGCTTTAAGGCGCGGTATTGTCGAGCTGAATGGCGAAGGAGAAACCGTAGCGGGTATCGTCATCATGCGTGATGGGGCAAATGCGCTACAAGTCATTGATCGGGTCAAATCAAGGCTGGAACAATTGAGGCAAGGACTCCCGCCTGGCGTTGAAATTGTACCCGTGTATGATCGCGCCCCGCTCATCGAGGGTGCGGTGCGATACCTCGCTCAAAAACTTCTAGAAGAAGCCGCGATGGTCGCCGTAGTCATCTTCGTTTTTCTTTTGCACATGCGTTCGGCTTTTGTCGCCGTTATCACACTACCTCTTGGCATACTGGGTGCTTTTTTACTCATGTCTTATCATGGCATTACAGCAAATATCATGTCGCTTGGGGGCATAGCCATCGCTATAGGCACGATGGTCGATGCTTCGATCGTTATGGTCGAAAATGGATCGAGGAAATTATCCGCATTTTACGCGTCCGGGACCAATCCTAGCGCGGAAGAAAGGTTAGCGGTCATCACCTCAGCCGCGCAAGAAGTCGGCCCGGGTCTCTTCTTCAGTCTGATGATCATTACAGCGTCGTTTTTACCGATCTTCGCGCTAACAGGTGAAAGCTATCGTCTGTTTTCCCCGCTAGCCTATACAAAAACCTATGCTATGGCCTTCGCAGCAATACTTTCGATCACACTCGTTCCAGTGCTTATGCTGTGGTTTATTAGAGGACACGTGCCCGTCGAGAACAAAAATCCAATCAACAGGTTTTTCATCGGAATCTATCGCCCGATGCTGTCAATTGCATTGAAATTTCGATGGACAACCATCTTATTTGGGCTGGTGGTGATAAGCAGCATCGCCGTGCCGCTTTCTAAATTAGGTTCGGAGTTTATGCCAGCGTTATATGAGGGAGAATTACTTTATATGCCAACGACTTTGCCCGGTGCCTCGGCAACAAAAATGCGAGAGATACTCGGGCAAACCAATCAAATCATCAAAACTGTACCCGAGGTTGAGCGCGTGTTTGGCAAAGCTGGGCGCGCCGACACTGCAACAGACCCTGCACCGCTTACTATGATTGAGAGTTGGATCCGACTCAAACCAAAGTCACAGTGGCGACCAGGCATGACCGCAGAGAATATCGTCAAAGAACTCGATTCACGCCTACAAATGCCCGGACTCGTAAATTCCTGGGGGTTCCCAATAAAAATTCGGATGGATATGGTATCAACTGGCATTAGAACCCCCGTTGGCATCAAAATTACCGGCGACAATTTGCATGAAATTGCAAATATTGCTCGACGTATCGAGAGCGTTATTCAAGATGTTCCGGGAACGAGGTCAGCTTTTGCCGATCGTGTGCTCGGTGGAAAATACCTAGAGATCGTGCCTGATCGTGCCGAACTGGCGAGGCGAAATATCGATATGGGTACTTTTCAGACCGTTGTACAGTCGGCATTAGGCGGAATAAAGCTCGCAGAGAGCGTTGAAGGCAGAGAAAGATACAATATCATCCTTCGCTATGATCGGCCGTTTAGAGAAACTTCACAGGATTTAGAAGAAGTACTTTTACCTACACCCGCGGGCGCCCATATCCCACTGAAAGAACTTGCTCAAATCACCTATGCGGATGGACCTCCCATGGTCAGATCCGAAAATGCCAGATTGACCGGGTGGGTTTTTGTTGACATCAACAAGCGGGACCTGGGGCGCTATGTCGCAGACGCGAGCCAACTAGTCTCCGAAGAGATCCGACTTCCTCCTGGATATGCAGTAGAGTGGTCCGGGCAATACGAACAACTCGAGGTAGCAAATAAGCGACTTATGATTGCAGTCCCTGGCGTGATTGCCATCATTTTTTTACTATTGATGCTTCACTTTCGCCAGCTTGATAGAACCCTGATCGTCATATTTTCCTTACCCTTAGCTTTAACTGGTGGATTATGGGCCGTCTGGATATTTGACTTTAATCTGTCTGTCGCAGTCGCCGTTGGATTTATCGCATTGGCGGGCATTGCTATTGAAACCACGATCATCATGCTCTTGTATATGGACCAACAGGTATTAAACGACCGTCCAAAGAGCTCTACAGAACTCTGCGCTGCAATTATCGCTGGTGCTGTACTTAGAGTACGTCCGAAACTCATGACGGTGATCACGGTGATGGCAAGCCTTACCCCAATATTTTTGGTTGATGGACCCGGTGCAGATGTCATGCGTCGAATAGCCTTACCCATGCTCGGGGGAATGTTATCAACCACCGTGCTGACGCTGATTATTATTCCAGTGGTCTATTTCATGTGGATCGAACGCTCGATCAAAGAATCTTAGCCAAAAAATTTTAACGAAGCCGCATCAGATAGAGGGATACGCTCGATGACGACAGCCAACAAACTTTCTCAAATCATTAAAGCTTTTGCTTTGACCGTGACGATTTTTTCCTCGCCTGTAGGTGCTGAAGCGCCAAAAGACAGGCACATGGAGATCACCAAAGGGAAAATAGTCAAGATCGATGAGGCCAAGCGAAGAGTGAAAATTGCTCACGGTGAATTGAAGCAATTCAATATGCAACCTATGACAATGTATTTTGGGATAGCGGGTGCAACTGACTTGACTGCGTTTCGAGAGGACGATGAGATTCAGTTCGAATTGAAACGAGGAAGGGACCAGACGCTTCGAATCATGGCCATGTGTAAACTCGAGGAAGAGCAGACTGCCTGCTTGAATTAAACAATAATAATGCGTTGGTGAGAACAAGCAAACTTCGCTCGATTGGCAGCCATCGTACTTTTCAGATACATTTAACGGTTATTTAAGTAATGCCGCTCCTAACACAGAGAGTAAAATCACGAACCATGTCGGAATT
>CAXRCG010000245.1:0-6657 GCA_964228885.1 Pseudomonadales bacterium
CTACAATTCTGCGATCAATGCAGGCGAACTGTTGAAAGCTTGCAGGCCGTTGGCGGAGAAATGTTAGAGGAAGCTACCTCAGTACCAGTCTCAGACGACTTACTGGACAGCGTATTTGCACACATCGACAGCGGGAGCATCGATGACCCATCTCCCCAGCATGGGCAGAATTCGGTGGCTTCATCAAACGATGATAACGAGGTATTAAGCGAATTAGCCAGCACCGTTCCCTCATACATTAGGCAATTTTTGCCCGCAGAACCGTTAAAGTGGCGATTTTTGTCCCCTTCTTTGAAAACCGCGACAATAAGTGTTGGAGAGGACGTACACGAACTTTCTTTCTTAAAGATAAAAGCTGGGGGTAAGGCGCCCGTGCATACGCATAAGGGTACGGAGATCACCGTCGTGCTCAAAGGCTGTTTCTCTGATGAAGACGACCTCTATCACCCTGGTGACTTTATCGTGAGACAGGCAGGAGAGACACATCAACCCATCGCTGCTCAAAACGAAGAGTGCATTTGTCTGTCTGTTCTTTCGGCGCCAATACAACTCACCGGCATTAAGAGCATGCTGAACCCTTTCTTAAGTTTTGCGCCAAGCTAGAGAAGAGGCAAAACAAGAACGCCTCATCCCAAGTCACCATCAATCGATGGTGACTAACTTAAACCTTCTTTGATATCATCTGCGGCGGAAGAGCGTCGCTCCCGGTGGGGCGCGCGGCCTTCAAAGCCGTTGAGCTGCTGTTAAGGTGGCTGGTGGGTTCGACTCCTACCTCTTCCGCCAAACCTCCCAAAGAATCAATAGCTTGGCCCTATATACTGATTCTATCAACGAACCTACCCATTAATAGAATCACATTGACCTAATCCTTAAGCATTAACTTTCAACCTACGCCGCTAGTATTCTTGGCCCAACCAAACCCACATCTACCCTACGCCCCCCAACTCACCAGAAGGGACTCCTAGCATTGCTAGGTACTGGAGCGAAGCAGGTATATAGCGGTCAACTACACCACTAAGGTCTAAGAAGACAAGAAGTATGAGCTGTGGGCTTAAATTATGCCTTCGTTTAAACTACGGGGCTGGCGTCGAAGTCAGGTGACTTGCAAGAGCGGGCCAAGGCATCTATCTTAAATCCCTGCTTTCTTATACGAATTGATAGCATTACGGCCTCTTTAACTTAAGGCATTCTCTTTAGCTTATGTCATCTATCATAAATTTTTTTCGCAACCTTAAACTGCTCGCGATTATGGTTTACAGCGCCATATTAGGAAGAGCCTACCTGAGAAAATTCAAACCAGAGACCCTCTGCTACTGTCGCAGTATGGGCTATGAGCGTCTGCTAGACATTTATAGACCTAAAGCTCCCACTACAGAAGTACTCCCCACTATTGTCTGGTTTCATGGTGGTGCTTGGAAAATGGGCGACCGAAAAGCCATCGAGCGCATTGTCGCTGAACAACTAGAGTGTGGCTTTGCCCTTGTCAGCGTTAGCTACTCATTGAGTGATGTGGCTCAATGGCCGGTTCAATGCCACGAGGCTAAGGCTGCAATCCGGTTTCTTCGCGCGAATGCTGACGCGTTAGGCCTAAACCCTGACAAACTTATTGTCGCTGGGATGTCAGCTGGTGCACATATGGCATGCATTCTGGGCGTGTCTTCAGGTCATGAGACACTCAATGGCCAACTAGGCGAGTACCTTGAAGAAACCACAGACGTAATGGGTGTCTTAGCCCTATACCCCCCAACCGACTTTCTCTCCGTTAGCAGAGATTTTAGCGGGCTGCTCGACTATTACGCGGAAGATTCTCCAGTCACACAGTTATTAGGGGAATCCATATCAAGCGCACCTGAGAAATCCAATTTAGCCTCCCCACTAAGGCTATTTACCGGCACTTGTCCACCTTGCTTCTTTCTGCACGGCGAAGCCGACCCGATCGTACCCGTAGAACAAAGCATTATAATGCATGAAAAGTTACTGGCTGCAGGTATCGAGAGCGATCTTATGCGCATTCCGGGCTACACCCACGGTGACCATCGATTTAATCGTGGTGTGCCCGCTGAAAGAATCAATGCTTACCTAAAAAGCTGCGCTACTGCTTAACCACAACAAACTGTCGGAAATCGCGACCCCGATCCTACCCACCATCCATTTCAAGCTGAGCTAGACTCCACCCCGGGGATACCCCTCAATTCATCAGAAGGGACGCCTAGTATTGCTACGTATAACTAACACGCGCGGACAACCAGCATAGGCTCAATCGCGAAAAGCGACGTTGGTACAACGACAATCTCTGTCACTCGCCGAGTCGACCGAATTTAGGCTGACGTTTTTCTATAAGTGCCATAGCACCTTCTCGCGCATCATCACTGGCGACAAATTCATTCTGGATGATCTCGGCTTCTTCGAGCGCTTCGCGATAGTTTTTACCCAAATGGCCATAAACCAGCCGTTTGGTAGCGGCAATGGCCGCCGGTGCTGAAGTAGTCGCAAGCTTATCGAGATAAGCTACAGCTTCATCAACCAAAACATCTGCTGCGGTCACTCTCTCCACCAGACCAAGACTCAGCGCCTCATCGGCACTTATTTTGTCACTCGCCCAGAGCAGGTCGAGAGCTCGACCGGTACCGACGAGGCGCGGCAGTATCCAGCTTGAGCCATGCTCTGCAATTAGACCGCGCTTCAGGAATACTGTTGTCACAGCGGCGTCTTTTGACGCAAACCGAATATCGCTCATCAACGCCAGTATTAGACCGCCACCTGCAGCTACACCATTAAGCGCAGCGATTATTGGTTTAGGCACTTCCAACAGATATGAAAACATCCCCGGCAATTCATCTTCATTTCGACCAGACGATGACGGTTCAGCCTCACTACTTGTCACTTGTGCCAGAACTTCAGCATCGAGCCCCGAACAGAATCCACGGCCATTGCCGGTGACAACTATACCCAGCACAGATTTATCAGCCACAGACGCATCAATAGCCTGGCGAATTTCTTTTAGCGTGTGATATGTCAGTGCATTTAACTTATCGGGTCGATTCAGACTAATGATCGCAGCATTGCCACGAATTTCGTACTCAATATCGGTATAGCTCATACATTCATCCTCATGCCACAAAGGTAAACCTGATTCTCCCCTGATATTTTTCCACGCTTTTCAGCAGCCGCAAGAATCGCGTCTCGATCAACAACTTCCAAATCAATACCACCCAAACCTTCGGGTCTGGTGTCCGTACAGGGGACAAACCGGACGTCGGCATTTTCCATGGCCAGGACAAAAGTACCGTCGGACAAATCGAGATCCGTTTCCGCTATCTCCGCCCACTTTCTCGCGACCATCTCCGGGTCGTCACACTGAATCTCTGCGGCCTTAATGCCGGTGACTCGATCCAGCCTCTGGCCAGCCTGCCAATCTGGTCCCGCTGGATGCCAGGGACCGTCTTTCTCCAGCGCATTTTCGCCAAGCTGCTGATCAATCTCAAAAAATGTACCGCCGGTATCTCTCGGATGCAGTTGCATATTGATGAATTGATTTGAGGTGTTGTCGTGAACAATCCGAACACCTAGCGCTTCGACTCGCTGGCGCCGCGGTGGATGATCATCGCATTGAGTGATGACCATATACCCACTGTCGCCCCCTCGCCTGTCCAGATAACGACCACCCGCTGTGTTCTCCTGAATGGGCGCAACAACCTCCAGCAGCTGATTACCGATAGGAAACAAAGCATTTTCCAAGCCAAAAAAATCTATACCCGGATCTCGATAACAAACCTCAATCCCAAGGATATCAATCAAGTCCTCTTCAACAGGTTTCAGTTCTGCCGCAACGCCGGCTATTTGTCTCATTCTTAACCACATATGTGCTCTCCTTTAATTGTCCTAGCTCTAGACATCCTGAAGATCAAAATTGCAGGTTCCTCGACGATACTACCACGGTGAAGAGCTAAAATATTGCCATCACTAGCGCTGGGTTCTGCGGCCTTGACATAGCTCTGACGCTCGCCAGCCAAATCAACTCTGCTCTACCTTTCAATTGCCTAAGTGATCAACCCTACCGAGCGTAGTCAAGAATTGACCAGTACCATTGATTTGCATTCGAGATTAGCCCAGATTTTGTCATACAAATGGATTCACAACAGGCGTTACAAGGCATTGCGATAATTTGCTAACCTACGTCTCAGATAGGTTAAATGGATGTGCAAATCACCATCAAGCGCAACTGCGCTCGCGAGAAAAGTTAGTTTGCTTAAGAAGCTATCCGGAGGCGCAAACATAGAATGAGAATAGCTATAATCTGGTTGGTTTTGAGCCTATTTTCGTCAGAGGCTTTGGCGTGTAGTTGTGCCCGTTGGGCTTTCGAATATAAAGTATTTAAAGCAGACTCAATCTACATTGGCATTGTCACGAAAGCAGAAATTATTAACCCAGAGAACGGAAATAAACGGGGGTATGTAAAAGCCAACCTGAAAGTTTTTGAGACTTTAAAGGGTGAAACTGAAAAAAACACAATGCTGAAGACCAGCCTCGGTAGCTGCGGTATCAGAATGGAGATCGCTCAAAAGTATCTCGTTTTTTCACGAGCAGGAAGAAATTGGATTAACACATGTAGCGGTAGCCAAGCAATTTATCGTAAATATGAAGAAGAGTTAAAGGAACGGATTACTGAAATAATCAAAAACTCGTCAAACAAAAAAAGCCAGCGGAGGCTAGCGCAGCCCATTGCCTAATTAGATTGGTAGCGGTTACTCGTACGACGAGACCTCCGGCTTTCCAACTGATCGTTACTGTTGACTTGCTTGCAAGATTAACCAGACCTTTGCACGAAAGATTCACCGAAACGAACCCTCTACGAACAAATACTGTACCACCCACTTCACCAGAAGGAACTCGGAGTCTCGGTATGTATTACTACTGTGGACGAGTGAAGTGGAGATAGACCGCCTTGGATTACTTTGCGTGTCTCAGGGGCCTGATATCAAGACCATTGCCGCAATTGTTTTAAAATCCATAAACCTAACCACGTGCTGAGTACAGCTTTTGAGAATTGGTGCAGGATCACGGGTAAAGACCAAACAAATTCTGCAAACACCTCCGGCAACACAAAGTAGGTAATAGGCTTTACGAGTGCGTGCAGAAACGGCAGATATGTCCCAAGAAAAATATCGTTTGAGAGCGAAAGCAAAGTTGATTCTCCTGTCAAGACTATGCCGAGGGCCCACAGAACGACGCCAATTTGAAACGGTGTTGTCCAAATACAAATGTATGCAAATATACGAAGGAAAGATGTCATAACGAAAAACCTATACATTTGTCGAGGCTATTGAGGTTCATCGGAGGTCCGGATCTGGTAGTTCACCCCTTTGTAAACTTACCATTTTGTTGCAATCAGCGTTCTTCCAGACGGTACAACCAGACTTCTTCAAAATTCATGGGATCTCGCTGAAACACTGATAGGTTCGCCCATACCGCAGCGAAATCAGAGAGCTCCTTGCCACTCGTTACGCGAACGGCAACTGCTGGATAGATCGCTTCTTGCACGCGAACTCTAACAAGCGGGTTTTGCTCTATATGTTTTACCCAATTAGTTCTTGTATTACCCGCGTAAACGTAGAACCGACCATCTAGCTGAACATAGGTGAAGTTGATTGAATAAGGATCTTCTGGCCGAGTTTCCAATTGAGCGACAGCCGAGTCTTCATCTAACTGCCAACTATCAGGTGTCTCTGTAACCGTGCCACTTAGCTCTCCGCCTGCTGCCAAGATAAAAGGGCCCTCGCACGCCGATAGCATGAGCAAAGAGATTGATAGCAAAAGAATTTGTAGTGTTGAACGCATTTTAACCTCAATTATTGGGGACTATTCTAACTAATGACCCAGCTTGGTTGTGCTCAATCAGCACATAAACGAACCCATCGTATCCCATTTCAACATCGCGAATACGCCCCAGCCTTGTCAGTAGTCTTTCTTTTTCGATCAGTTTGCCTTCTTCGATACGAATCCGGAACAATACTTGCGCTCGGAGACTACCCACAAGAAGATCATTCTGCCAATTTGGGAACTGATCACCGTGGTGAAAGGTAAAATTTGATAGCGACGGCGCAGGTGTGAAATCAACAACGGGAGGCATGGTTTGAGAAAATTCGAAATCCAAGCCTAGCTCCTTGCCAATGCTAACGTATTCGGCGTTGTAGTCCAGCCCCTCAGTGTATAGCGGCCAACCATAATTTCCACCACGTCGAATCAGATTTATTTCGTCTCCTCCACGTGGCCCCATCTCTGTGGACCAGATTTCACCTGTGCGCGGGTCCGTGGTTAATCCTTGCGCGGTACGGTGTCCATAGGTCCAAACCGTGTTTCGACTGGATGTCGGATCACTCAGCTTTTTTCCCAGCGAGAAGGGATTGTCATCTGGCACCGAACCGTTGCTGTTGAACCGATGAATTTTACCATAAGGCGTATCCATAACATGGAGATTGTCATAGGTGCTCTTGCCGCCGACAGTGACATATCCAAATCCCTGATGATCAAAAGCTAGCCTGCCGGATGCAACGGCATCGGGCACCAACGTGTATTTATTTTTATCAACCGACCAGATGACCTCAGAATCTATCCAGCGATTGCCGGCTAATCTTCCTCTGATAACACGCACCATGG
>CAXRCG010000246.1:0-4539 GCA_964228885.1 Pseudomonadales bacterium
TGGATATGTAGCGGACCAAAGCGTCGACCGAAATCCTTGTGCTGTTCAAGCGTAATGTCCTGATCCCTGAAAAAGATGACTTGATGGGCCATCAAGCCGTCATGGATTTCCTGAAATTGTTGATCGCTCAATGGTGCTGACAAGTCCACGCCACTGACCTCGGCGCCCAGTGTAGGGGTGAGTGGGCGTACCTCAATCGTTTGATAAGACATGAGTATTCCTCCTGAGCGAGTGATGCCAAAGTCCATTGGAACCGATTTTATTGCGCTCTGCAATCAGTGCTTAGCCTTGTATTCTCGCGTTTATGTTAAAAAGCCGAGCACCCTATTCCGGTCGTGTCGGATAAGCAGGGACGGTCTCAATATCGTCAATCAGAATTCGCGAGGGACACCCTAGTGAGTGAGTTTTAGCGAGACGGCAAGCGGGTGATACCTCTCTAGACTGCATTCACGGGCTCAGGTTGTTTTCTGCAGACGATCAGCACAATGGGTGGTACGACGCAGATAGACAAACCACAGCGCTGTCAGTTTGATTTCGTCTGGTTATCCGAACCGATATTGTCGACAAATCGACAACATCCACTTATCCTAGCGCATCAAATAGTATTCTGAGAAATTCTTGATGAGCGAAGTACAAAAAACGGCCAAAAATGCAGAGGCACTCCCGCCAAGACCGGGTGCCGATTTTTCTGATGACGGCATAGAGCATAAGTCTGCTTATGACCTGCCACTAGAGAAACTGAATCCCATAAATCCCCGTTTATGGAGTGAGCATCAATGGCAAGAGTGTTTTGAGCGGTTACGCGCAGAGGACCCTGTTCACTTTAATGAAACTGAAATTGCGGGTCGTTACTGGTCGCTAACCAGATATGAAGACATAAAAAAGGTTGATGCAGATCATCATAACTTTAGTTCTGCGCATGGCATCACATTGGGCTTTCCGGTGGGAACTGAGCTACCTGAGGGTGCCCTAAAGACGACCACTTTTATCGCGCAAGACCCACCTGAGCATGATGTGCAGCGCAAAACAGTCACGGGGGTTGTCGCGCCAAGCAACCTTGCCACGATGGAACCATTGATTCGTCAACGTACCATCGACGTACTCGAATCGCTGCCTGAAGGCGAGACCTTCGACTGGGTAGACAAGGTATCAATAGAACTCACGACGTTAATGCTGGCGAGCCTCTTTGATTTTCCATTGGAAGATCGTCGTAAACTGACTTTTTGGTCAGACATCGTGTTCGCTATCCCTCAACCAGGCGGTATTATTGAATCTGAAGAAGAGAGGCGAGACGGATTGCTAGAGTGTCTGGAGTATTTTTCTGGCCTGTGGCAAGAACGGCTGAAAAATCCGGGTAGCGATCTCGTGTCAATGTTGGCTCATGGGGAAGACACAAAAAATATGCAACCCATGCATTATTTGGGTAATTTGTTGCTGCTGATTGTGGGTGGTAATGACACGACCCGCAACAGTATGTCTGGCAGCGTCTATGGCATGAATAAATTTCCTGATCAGTACCAGAAGCTAAAAGCTAATCCCGGTTTGATACCAAAGATGGTTGCAGAGTTGATTCGTTGGCAAACGCCGCTCGCTTACATGCGCAGAACCGCAAACAACGATTGTGAAATCGGTGGTAAGCAAATCAAGAAAGATGACCAGATTCTGATGTGGTACGCATCCGGTAATCGCGATGACGCGGTATTCGACAATGCGAACGACATTGACATAGAGCGTCCGAATTCACGCCAGCATCTTTCATTTGGTTTCGGCATTCATCGCTGCATGGGTAATCGTCTTGCGGAGCTACAGTTAAAGATCCTTTGGGAAGAGATTCTCGCTCGATTCGACAACATTGTTGTGCAGGCTGAACCTAAACGCACGCTTTCTTCATTTGTAAATGGTTACACGCATCTGCCTGTTCAGGTCTTCCGCAAGCAGTAAACTGAACAAAACGGCCGGCTAGACGACTTGCACAGGGTATGTGCAAGTCGTCTTATCTTGCCTGTCTAGCGACGACCGTCGCAGGTTTAGTTTAGTCTAGCCCAAGTGTTGAGCGATCAAGCGGGGTCAGTTTCTGATCAGGGTCAATGGAAGGAATAGCGGAAAGCAGTAGCTTTGTATAATCGTGAACCGGGTGTTCAAATAGCATGTCGACCGGCCCAGATTCAACAACGCTGCCCCGGTACATTACCAGCGTCTCATCACAGAAATAACGCACCACGTTCAGATCGTGCGCAACGAACAGATAAGTCAGGTTCATGTCTTGCTGTAAGTCTTTAAGTAAATTTAGTACCTGCGCTTGCACCGAGACATCCAAAGCAGAAACAGCCTCGTCACACACCACCAATGCCGGATTCAGAATCAGCGCGCGCGCGATACCAATCCGTTGGCGTTGTCCGCCTGAGAATGCGTGGGGAAACCGGCTGACGGCGTCACGATCTAAGCCGACGCGTTCAAGCATATCAATCACCCGCTCTCTGTGACTGTCCGCAGATTCAGGTTCATGAATCACCAACGGTTCCGCGACAATCTCACCCACCTTCATTCTGGGGTTTAACGATGCGAAGGGGTCCTGAAAGATCATTTGCATTTCTTTGCGGAGAGGCTTCAGTTGATCCTGATTCAGCTGGCAGAGATCGACCGCGCCGTGTTGACTCTGGAAAATGGCAGCACCCTCGCTTGGGTCTAGCGCGCGAAGTATGGCACGCACCAGGGTTGTTTTACCTGATCCAGATTCTCCGACAATGCCAAGGTTCCCGCCTTGCGGCAGTGAGAAGGAGACCTTGTTGACGGCGGTCATTTCTGACACCTGCCGACGAAAAATGCCTTGCTCCATCACAGGAAAGTGCACGCTAAGGTTAGAGACGTCGAGTAAGGCCGTCATAACCGCAGCGCCTCGGGGATCTGGTCAATCGGCAAGGCGACCTTTTGGTCATCCTTGATAGTGACGAGCGGATGGGGCATCAAATTTTCCTCGGTTAGTAGCTCGGCCACTGTGTCCAGTCGACCCGTTGTCGCGGATGTTGGAATCGCCGCCAATAGCGCTTGGGTGTATGGGTGAACCGGGCGCTTCAGTATCTGCCGTACCGTGCCTACCTCGAGTACCCGCCCCCTGTGCATAACCACCACGTCGTCTGCGAGTTGCGCGACCACTGCTAAATCGTGGGTGATAAACAGTACGCTAGTATCAAGCGCTGACTTCAATTCTCGAATGAGCGCAAGAATCTCTGCTTGGATAGTGACGTCAAGCGCAGTTGTAGGTTCGTCGCAGATTAGCAATTCGGGATCGCAGACCAGTGCCATCGCGATGACTACGCGCTGACGCATACCACCCGAGAACTCAAACGGGTATTGGTTCATCCGCTGTTCGGCATCATTTATGCCTACCCGTTTTAACATCTCACAGGCACGGGCAAAAGCCTCTGCTTTTGTAACCTGGCGGTGGGTCAAAATCGCCTCCGTGACTTGATCGCCAATGGTATGCACCGGAGATAGTGCTGTCATCGGTTCCTGAAATATCATGGCCATTTTTCCACCACGTAAATCGAAAAGCTCGTCACTGTTATCGGGAATCTGTAAGACGTCCACAGTTGCTTTGCCTGCAGGTGTAAATAATATCTTACCGTGTGTGATTCGGCCCGGTCGCTGGATGAGTCTCATCATGGCTAATGCGGTCACAGATTTTCCCGATCCGGACTCGCCAACAATAGCGGTCGTTCGGCCTTGTTTGAGTTCTAGGTCAATGCCCTTTAGCGCCTCAGTGCTGCCGGTCTCACTATCGAACATGACACGCAAATTTTGGATGGAGACTAGGTTTCGATTCGTCACGCGCCTCGCCCTCCATAGGGATCAGCTGCGTCTCGCATACCGTCGCCTAACAGGTTAAAAGCAATCACAACGAGAATCACAAACACGCCAGGAATAAGTAACCAGGGAGTCAAGACGATCACCTGATAATTTTGCGCTTGCTGTAGCAGCACGCCCCAGCTGACAACCGGGGAACGTAGCCCAACACCCAAAAATGACAAAGCAGTTTCCGCGAGAATCATACCCGGAATTGCCAATGTTGCTGTGTTTATAATGTGACTCATAAACGACGGCAGCAGGTGCCGTGTGATGATTCTGAACTGACTAGCCCCCATCAGTCTTGCGGCAACGACAAAGTCTTCTTCACGCAATGCCAAAAATCGCCCCCTAACGACGCGAGCGAGTCCCGTCCATTGAATCAGAGACAGGATGACAATGATGCCAAAATACACGGTAAGGGGCGACCAATGTACGGGTAGAGCTGCAGAGAGCGCCATCCATAAAGGTAGCGTAGGAATGCTTTGAAGCACTTCGATTGATCGTTGAATCAAATTATCAACACGACCGCCGAGATACCCTGCGAGCCCACCAATAAGAACGCCGAGTACAATCGTTAAAGCGACGCCAATTAATCCGAGGCTGAGGGATATACGAGCACCATAAATGACGCGGCTAAAAATATCTCGCCCTAGTTTATCTGTGCCGAAAAAGTGTAGGTAGTGATTTGCTTCG
>CAXRCG010000247.1:0-4062 GCA_964228885.1 Pseudomonadales bacterium
ACCACTTGATAGACGCGATTGGCAATCGCAAAGTAATTTTTTATTTCATTAATCACTATCGGCATCTGAGTTGTAATCTGAGCTTCATAACGTTGTCTTAGCTCGGCACTGACGTCAACTTGAGCTCTAGATTTCAACGAGTCGAGGAGATCTTGAATGCGTTGTCTCTCCCCTTCCAAATCCGCCAGTTGGTTCGAGATATCAAGCAACTCCCTATTGAGTGTCTGTCTATATGAGATATCAGCGCCCATATTACTCAGATCCAAAATTCTATCGAGAAATTCTGAACCAAACTGTGGAATGATCGAACTACTGGCTGGCGCGCTGGATTTTCCAGCACTCAACGTATCAAATTCGGCGTAATTTGCATAAGCAGTTTTGACATTTTCTTGTTTGAGCTCAAGAACTTTGGTTTCCCGGTCAAGCTCGATCAACTCATTTTTAAAATATAGCTCCACATTCGCCGCATCTTTAGCGATGCCCAGTGTTCTTATCGGATTGACCAATGGCGTTATCGCGTACCTTTTAATATCGAGTACCGCTCTTTCAAGATCGGCCACCCTTAACCCTGTAACTTCATCAGCAACCACGAGGCCGTTGGGCAAATTCTTGAGCGTACTTATATTCTTTTCCAGCAAAAGCAGGCGATCTAAGATAATTTCGAAACTAATGAGATAGTCGAGGGAGTTTACCAATTCTTCATTAACAACACTTACTGAATAAAAAGTCACATCATGACGTTCAACGCCCTTATCATTAATCATGTGTCTGGACCATTCCAGAGGGACTTCACGCAAGAACTTTTGAATCAACTCCTCAGGTATCTCACTACCGCCGGTTTTTAGGAACGAAAGTTTCGCACTCCCTAACGCAGCCTGCTTTAACTCGACCTCAAGTTGGTCTTGCAATTCTTGTGTTTCAGCAGGGGATAATTTCTTGTTCGCTAACAACTGTTGATAACGCGACAAAATAAACTCTCTGTCTGGCGTATAAGGTTCGACAATAAAAGCGTTAACAAAATGTTTACGAGAGGAATAATCCGCTAGTGAATTAGCATCGTAAACCGCGTTGAGCACAGCAGGAGCCACTAAATCGGGCAGCGCAAACGGAGATCCGTTTGGATACTGACCCTCTTGCACCCCGTCAAAGATAAAGTCAATTCTGCTTTCGTAACGATAAACTTCAGGGTTTGCGACGTTTAATGCTATTTGCGCAACCCAAAAAACAACTGAGACGACAAGCAACGATATAACAACAGGTACTCTAGTCGCGAGCACGCTACGAAGCAGCTCTTTTAGGTCTATTTCATCCGACGCGTACGCTTCAGCTTGGTTTTGTTCAGTCATTTTTCGTGATCTTCCTTAGATAGCAGCAGAAATTGAGCGTACATTATAGAAGCGATTCCAAGAAAAAGCCCGCCAAATTAGCGGGCCAGATCAGACGAGCAGTCAACATGGCGTATTTCGTCGCTAATCAACCACTATCTTCCCCTCATTCTTCATCACCGTCGTTCTGCCTATGCCTTTAACAGCTGACAACTCCTCCGCGAGAAAAAATCGACCGTTTTTCTCTCGATAAGCAATAATATCCTTGGCCTTACGCATGCCTATGCCGTCAAGCATTTTCGAAAGTGTCTTCGCGTCTGCTTCGTTAATATTGACCGTTGTTGCGGCAATATCGCTTGGTATGTCATCAGCCATCAGCAGGTTTCCATAGCTGAGTAGCAAGCCAGTGATACAGGTTAAAAATAGATTCTTAGCGTTCATACTTTTTCCTCAGAAATAAGATTAGATTTGCGTTTAGTCGCAGGAAAAGAGTACGAAGTCGTAAGCAGGAAAAAAATAAGCGATTGCTTAAAATGATGTGAGCGATTAACTCGCTTTGATACAGGGCTAGGTCACGAGGTTTTACACCGGAATAAGCACAGAACTCGGTGGCATTTATTCCCCTTCCAACCCGAAAATGGGTTCTGTTTTTCCCCAGCTTTTACAACTTGGGCAAGACCAGCGCAACACCTTCCCTTCAAAACCACAAGACTTACACTGGTAGGCCGGCTTGCCCGCAACTAACGCTTCGGTGAAGCTGCGAAGGATCGCGAGGTTTTCTTTTGCGACACCCTGCGTGTTATCAATATGAAGATCGATCAGCTGACTTAACCCCCGGATCGTTGGGTTTCGCTTTAGATGATCAGCGATAAATCTCGCAACCGCTTCGTCGCCAAATTCTTCCCGAATACTTTTTGCGAGAAACAGTACGATAGAAATGGAAGGGACAATTTCAAGGCAAGTCTTCAGATAGTCATGTAATGCTTGCGGGTCAGCGCCTGACGCTTCATAGGATCGCGCAAGAAGGTCTAGAGATTCAGGCACATAGATCGCTTTTTGTTCCTTGATGCGCACAAGCGAGCGGATCGCCTCTTCGTAATTCCCCTGCTTAAACTCCAAATTTCCCACCAGGAGACTCACTCTCGCGTTGCGCGCGTCGTGGCCCATTGCATCAGAAAGCGCTGATCTTGCATCGTCAAATCGATTAGATGCCAGATACACTTCAGCTAGTTCACAATGGTACTGGGAAATGGCCTCTTCGAAATGCTCCGTTTCGGTACCAGTGGCGAGCATCTCTGCTATCTCAATCGCCTTTCGCCACTCTTTACCCTGTTCAAAAATTTCAAGCAGCAGTTTGCGACTTTCGTTCTTGAGAGGACCAGATTTGGCAATCATATCCATCAGCAGTTCCTCAGACCGGTCAAGAAGGCCCGCCAACAAGTAGTCCCTTGCCAATTCGAGTTGCACCAAACGACTATCATCTGGGGTGATGGCATTGTTCTTTAATATATTCTTATGGACAATGATCGCTTTATCAATTTCGCCTCGACGCCGCAGGAGGTTACCTAGCGCAAGATGCGTTTCAAGTGTGTCTCCATTAACCTCCAATTCCTCAACAAAGGTAGAAACTGCCCGGTCAGGCTCTTCATTCAGCAGATAATTAAGCCCGGTAAAATAGTTCGCACTAACCGTTGGGGAGACTTTGCGCCGATCACGACGACCTAACCACCAACCCGCCGCAATTGCGAGGAAAATTAACAAATAGAGTAATACATTATCCAAAATAAGCACCAGCGGCGTCAGAATCTAAATAGATCGTTAAAATAACTTGGAGAAATCATATCAGGCTCAGCGTTAACCGAAACTGAACAATTATGAAACAACAACCCATCTTCCAAAAAATCGACCCCAAAGACGACAGGTCTTTCACCACGAAACGTTAGGGTAACTATTCGTCGCTCGCAGATTATCTAGCGCATCGTGTGACTTTGATACCTGCTTTTTCACCTTGCGAACTTCAAGTTTCATCTTCGTCGTCGATACTGCACTCAATGCAAGCCCAAAGAAAATACCAATCACAAATCCCGACAGTATCCACCAGGAGATCGGCCACTTGGGTGACTCTGCGTCCAGAAAAACCAACGTCACTTCAGCACTGTTGTCAGAAGCGGCCAAAAAAGCCAACACACAAACAACGAACAGGAAGAGCCGAAACAGCCATTTTTTGATGAAAGTCATAGGCAGCCAATCGTGCAATCAATTGCCTTAGTTTAATTCAAACACAGGGATGAGACCAAGTGCTTTGCTTGACATATCGACCGGCAAGGCCAGCCCCGGAAATCAGGTTGCACTAGGGCGTTTTGAACCAACATCAACTTGAGACAAGCGGTGCGACTTGGCTTTTGTTTTAGAGAAGAATTAAGTGTTTCAGCGTGGAATTAATTGGTTCAAAGGAGCATTAAGAAGATGCGGGCGTGTCTGCCTCAGGTTGGCTTTCAGCCGCCAGACCTAAATTCACCCTGTCTCTCAGCTCTTTGCCGGGTTTGAAATGGGGCACATATTTACCCGCCAACTCGACCTTTTCACCGCTTTTTGGATTACGGCCAAGCCTTGGCGAGCGATAGTGAAGCGAAAAACTGCCGAAGCCACGAATTTCGATCCGCTCTCCTTGAGCCAGTGCTTCAGCCATATAATCCAAGATCATTTTCACCGCCAATTCAATATCTTTGGCGGAGAG
>CAXRCG010000248.1:0-11775 GCA_964228885.1 Pseudomonadales bacterium
CCAGATCAGACCTCATCACGCATTAAACATGCGCCCACCCGCCCCAGAAACCCTATTAGAGAAACCAAAAATGAATGGGCGAATATAGGGGGCTGGACAGACAACTATTTTTAAATTGAAGCTAACCAAGAGCGTATCCTATCCCTCGAACTGTTCTTATAGGATCCTTACCGCCATGTTGTTTTAAAGCTTTGCGTAGCCGTCCGATATGTACATCTACCGTGCGTGTATCAACGTAAACCTCTTGACCCCACACACGGTCTAGCAACTGGTCACGCTGCAAAACTCGTCTAGGTTTCTCCATTAATTCGGTGAGTAACTTAAATTCAGTTGGCCCCAACTTGATTTCCAAATTATCGCGATAAACTCTGTAGGTCTCCAAATCGACTACCATGTCATCGTATGTTAGCTTGGTACCTGCCGTGGCCACATTAGCTCTACGAAAATGCGCCTTCACTCGTGCAGTAAATTCAATGACTGAAAATGGCTTAACGACATAATCATCCGCGCCCGTTTCCAGACCACGGACACGATCTACATCTTCCGCACGAGCTGAAAGCATAATTACAGGGATTTGGCGTGTCTTTGGATTTGACTTTAATCTACGGCAAACTTCTAAGCCAGACAGCTGTGGTATCATCCAATCCAATATGATCAGGTCTGGATGGTTCTCCTCAACGAGTAATAGACCGTCTTCACCGTTATCAGCGGTAATGACATCGAAACCTTCCGCTCCAAGGTTATAAACCAGCACCTCACGTTGTGCCGGCTCATCTTCTACAAGGAGGACTGTAGGACGTATCATTTCAAATACTCCAATTTCATGAGATTTTGATCAGATGAAGTCTGATCTGGTATGAGGTGCTTATTTCCAGGCCGGTCGCGAGTTTAAAAAAAGTGACTTGTGCAACCCTTGAGTTCAGGAGATCCCTAAAGTGGTCGATATTCCTTGCCATCAGGTGGAGATGCGTGAAGGACGTTGTATTGCGCGGATCTTTTAGCATGTTAAGCAATTACTTAAGAGACGAAGCACTGTAGATTTAATCTACGCACAGTCACTTATTATAGCTCCCCCGAAAAAGCATCTAGTTTAAAGATTATGTTACAGGATTTAAGTCAGTATTATGACGTTTATGAAACGAAAATGTGACAATCCTGTAAATTATGAAATCTTCAGCAAATCGGAAATTTAAGAATTTTTCTGGTTCACACTCAATGTGTCATACCTAGCACTTTGCCTAACTTAAGCCCAGTTTCATCCGGCTATTTCAATATTTTTCCACTAACTTTGGTGCTGATCTAATGAAAAGTGAAGGATTAGCATCCCCAGAGAACGATCTAAAGATCCGTTAAAGGAAACAGGAGACTATTTCGGACCCAAAGCTGTAAGGCCTCAATATCCCGATTTTGTTTAAGTCCAAAGACGAGATAAGAAATCGAAGGCCTGTCGGCATTTTGCAAACCAAACTCGAAAGGGAACTCAAAAACCACTTAGAGAGCATTCACATATAACGTGGGGCGATTTACGTTTGTATCGGCCGCAGGTACGAGATTTCGGCTATTCTTGCCTTTAAGTTAAAGCATGCTTGGCTTATCCTTCATATAATGGAACTCAAACGGATGAGACGCCGTGCCGCAAACCAGTTGGCCAGAGCCATTGCCCCTGCAGTCGCGAGGCATAGCGGTAGGCCGCCAAGCTGGAAGCTCAGCCCCGACAGCAATGTGCCGATCAGCCGGCCCGTAGCATTGGCCATGTAATAGAAGCCCACGTCGCGGGTGATCCGGTCAGCGGATCCAAAGGCAAGGATCAGATAGGAATGAACCGACGAGTTCACTGCGAAAATGAAGCCGAATATAAGGAGGCCAGCGACCAGCAGGACTGTCAACCAGAGCGCAGTTTCACCTGAAGTCCAAGCCGCGATCGCCAGTGCGAAAGGTACAGGCACGAGAAGTCCAGACCACCATACCGCCTTCTGGACGATTTCTGCTTCGGATTGATCTCTCCGACCAAGTAGACGCGGCGCAAAGCCCTGCACGATGCCATAGGCGATGATCCAGAGCGCCATGAAACCACCGACGAGAAAGAAGGCCTCGCGCCGCCCTTCGGCGGTTCCATCTGAAAGCACCGCCTGGAAATAGACCGGAATACCCACGACGAACCAAACATCCCGCGCACCGAAAAGAAACATCCGCGCCAGCGACAGGCGGTTCACGCGAATATCTTTCGACCTCCAACCTGCCCAGCTTTCTTCAGGTTTTATCCGACCGGGAAGACCTGCGGGCAGGAACAACACGACTGAAATCAAGATAATGGTTAAAAGCGCCGCCATGCCCCAGACCGCTGGCTTGAAACCGGCGAGACCGAGAAGTGCAGCGCCAAGAAAGAAGCCGAGACCCTTCACAGCGTTCTTCGAACCCGTCAGCGCTGCAACCCAGCGGAATAGTCCTCCATCCTTGGAGGGCGCCAAAAGCTTGACTGCCGATTTAGATGACATCTTGGCTAAGTCCTTGGCTACGCCCGAGACACCCTGCACAGCCATGACGAAGGCGACTGAGGCTCCTACGGACCATAAAGGGTCGAGCTGCGCCAGAGCCACAAGCGCTCCAATTTGCAGAGCCAACCCACCATAGAGTGTTGCCGCCAGTCCAAACCGCGCCGCAAGCCAGCCTGCAGCAAGGTTTGTCACAATACCAGCCACTTCGTAGAGCAAGAACAACCAAGCCAATTGCAATGGCGAAAATCCCAAAGCGTTGAAGTGCAACAACACCAGCATACGTAGTGCGCCATCCGAAAGCATGAAGGCCCAATAAGCAGCCGTCACCGCTGCATAGGAACGCAACGGGTTTGGGGAACCTGTCATATGGCTCACATCGATCTCGCGACCATGCGGGCGATATCGGCTAGACGGCAGGCATAGCCCCATTCGTTGTCATACCAGGCGTAGATCTTCACTTGCGTACCATTGATCACCATGGTGGATGGTCCATCGATAATCGATGAGCGCGGATCGTTGATATAATCGCAGGACACGAGTGGCCGCGTCTCGAAACCTAAAATGCCTTTCAGTGGTCCTTCCGCGGCAGCCTTGAACAGCCCGTTAACCTCCTCAGTGTTGGTGGCCTGCTCAACCTCAAAGACGCAATCGGTCAGCGAGGCGTTCAAGAGTGGTACGCGCACTGCGTGACCGTTCAAGCGCCCCTTCAGTTCGGGATAAATAAGCGTGATCGCTGCTGCACTTCCCGTGGTTGTTGGAACCAAATTCATCAGAGCAGACCTTGCGCGGCGCATGTCCTTGGCGGGCCGGTCGACGATAGTTTGGGTGTTGGTGACGTCATGGATCGTAGTGATTGAGCCATGCCTGATGAGTAGGTTTTCATGGATTACCTTCACTATTGGTGCAAGGCAATTTGTGGTACAGGAAGCAGCCGTAATGAGCCTCTGTGAGCCGTCATAAAGATCGTGATTAACTCCATAGACGAGGTTCAGCGCGCCGCCGTCCTTTACCGGCGCGGAAACGACGACCTTTTTCACTCCGCTGGCATAGTAGGGCGCAATCTTGGCTCCGGTCTTGAACACGCCCGTACAGTCGATCACTAGGTCGACGCCTAGCTCGGCCAAAGGTAGGGCCTCAATTGTTTTTTCATGCATCAGACGGATGCGCTGCCCGTTCAGCTCGAGTGCGCCGTTCGACGCTACCACGGGTGTGCTCCAGCGGCCATGGACCGAGTCAAACTCCATCAGGAGTGCATGTTGCTTGACGTCTCCGACAGGATCGTTCAACAGCACAATGTCGCCGTCTATACCGGTGTCGATGATGTCACGTAGTACGAGTTTTCCGATCCGACCTAGACCGTTAATAGCAATACGGGGCATGGATTAGTCTTTCTTTAGTGCGTTGATGTGAATAACATATCCGCGGGTTTGCAGAGAGCGTTTGTTGATTAACTTGAATATTGAACCTGGTAATATCGTCCCGCATGGGTTGGGTGCTTTATCTTGGACGGTTGTGGGCTATCTCGCAAAAGACAATGCGATCCTGAAGAATTTTCCACAAGGCTTCCATTATTTATATCGTGTTTGTCAACGCATTCACTCTATCCTAAAAGTGTTTCTTACCGTCCACGCAAGATCAAAAAGAAGTATGCCGAGCGTCAAAAAACAGATTGACTAATATTGATTTTGTAGGGTTGCAACTTTGGTGAAAAAATTCCCTTGCCGCGACATACGACCATTTGCATGTGACCGAAATTTTCAGTTTTCCGGAAAACTGTCAGATCCGCTCGTTTTCCGATCGCAATTTGTCCACGATCTGTCAGACCTGCGGCTTTGGCGGGTTTGGATGTCACCGTGCGCATGGCTTTGGGTAAATCTCCCCAGAGTTCTGCCAACAAAAGAACTGATTGAAAAAGTGCCGCAGGCACATAATCTGATGAAATAATGTCCAGTAAATCCAATTTTGCCAGCTCTAGCGCCGAAACATTCACAGAATGAGACCCACCACGGATAAGGTTTGGTGCCCCCATCATGATCGCAATCCCATTTTCACGGCATGCTGATGCGGCTTCTACTGTTGTTGGAAATTCGGCCACTTTCACGCCGCGAAAGGCGGATGTTTGAACATGCTCTTGTGTTGTATCATCATGGCTGGCCAGCACTGCACCGAGCCTCTCCGCTTCAGCGCAGGTCAGTGTTTCGTGCATGTCACCGTTGCGGGTGCGCAGATCCATCAGCATTTTCACATGCGCCTGAAATCCAGCATCATCGAGATTTTTCTTACCAGTGACATAGGCTTTAAATTTGCTTAAATCGCGAAATTGGCGTTGGCCTGGTGTATGATCCATAAGACTTACAATGCCGATACGATCATCTGGCCCAAAGGCCGCCAATTCTTCGGCCAAGGTTTCGGAGCAAACTTCTGCCCGCAGATGGATGAAATGTGATATCTTTAAATGGTCTGCCGCCTTTAACGAGAGCATGACATCTGCCAGTCTTCTCGCATAAGCGTCATATTCGGCTTTTCCCGATGGGATAGAACCAACGCGCATCGCATCAAAAACCGTTGTGATACCACATCCAGCGAGTTCTGCGTCATGTGCGATGGCTGCTGCCTCATCAGGCCATGAAACGCCAGGACGCGGCTCCAAATGACGTTCAAGGTTGTCTGTGTGCAATTCTATCAGGCCTGGTGCGATATAACTTCCTTCACAATCATGGGCATTCGCGATGCGGGAGGGAGACGTATCTATTTCTGCTATCACACCGTCGCGCAACACCAAGTTGCCCCGAACCACTTCGTCGTCGAGAACAAGTTGACCGTTTATGAGAACAGTTTCAGGCAAAATTGCGTTCATCAGTTTGGCTTTCGTTAAAGAGCAGGGTTTCTATTTCATGGAGTGTTGAAGTAAGATCGCGGTCGTTTGACACGTCATATGCTTGTAATGATTTTGGCAAAGGCGCGATTTGACGTTGAAGTCGTTCTTTGATGTCTATTGTTTGCTCCCGTCCGCGTTTTTCCAATCGGCTCAATAACACCTCTTTTGGCGCAGTGAGATTGATTACAATAAAATGATCAAAAACATCATCAGCGGCTTCCAACATGTTCCGTGACAAATTGATCAACATATCTTGACCTCGGTAGAGCTTCTGAACGGCCTCATGTGAAACGCCATAGAACAGCCCGTGCGCTGTCCACGAGAGAACAAGTCTTTGCTGAACAACTGCTTTGGAAAATTCTTCACTTGATAGAGCGTAGTGATCTTCACCAATCGAACCTGAGGGACGTGTGATATGCCGTTTTACAAGCGAAAGATCGGGTCGAGATTTCTGCAAAGCAGCCATGACCGTATCTTTTCCAACACCAGAAGGTCCAACAATGGCGATCATTCTTCCTTGCATGGTTTAATTCACCTGAGGCGTAAAGGCGCTTACATCAATTTCCCGATCACACACCTGAGCGCGCGCAGATTCATCATGAAAGATACCAACAATTGCCGCACCACGTGATTTTGCATGCTCAATGAGCTCAAGAACAATGGAGCGGTTCACGGCATCAAGGCTTGCTGTTGGTTCATCCAAGAGAATTGCAGGATATTCGTAAACAAACCCGCGTGCGATATTCACCCGTTGTTGCTCACCTCCGGAAAACGTCGTGGGTGAAAGATCCCATAGCCTTTCAGGAATGTTCAGCAATGACAGGATGTTTTCGGCCCTTTGTCGCGCAAGGGGGGCATCAACACCTACAGCCATCAAAGGTTCAGCAACTACATCTCGGGTCGCCACACGCGGGACAACGCGCAAGAATTGGCTGACGTAACCAAGCGTTTCACGGCGCAGCGCAATAATGTCACGTGCGCTTGCGCCAACAACATTGGTCTGGCCGATCCAGATATCTCCCCCTTGCGCGAGATAATTTCCATAAATCATCCGCATCAGGGTCGATTTTCCTGCACCAGACTGACCGATAAGCGCCACACATTCGCCAGCCTTCACATCAAGTGATGCCTTAACCATCACTGGGATAACGGCACTGTTTTGATTGTGTAGTACGAAATTCTTTGTCAGATTAGAAACTGTAATCATACCGATCCCCTCAGACTTGCAAAACAGATGAAACAAGCAATTGTGTGTAGGCATGCTGAGGGTCATCCAAGACCTGATCCGTAAGCCCAGCTTCAACGACACGACCATCTTTCATCACCATGAGACGGTCTGCGAGCAGGCGAACTACAGCAAGGTCGTGCGTGACAATAATTGCACTCAGTCCCATTTCACGCACCAAGGATCTCAGCAGATCAAGCAAACGTGCCTGAACAGATACATCAAGACCACCCGTCGGTTCGTCCATAAAGATCAACCGGGGTCCTGTCACAAGATTGCGTGCGATCTGCAACCTTTGTTGCATGCCACCCGAAAAGGCCGTGGGACGATCGTCAATTCGGCTTTCGCTAATTTCTACCCGTCCGAGCCAGTCAATCGCGCGTGCGCGAATATCCCCATAGTGGCGCGCGCCTACGGCCATTAGCCGCTCACCCACGTTTCCACCGGCGCTCACACTCATTCTCAGGCCATCACGAGCATGTTGATGTACGAACGCCCAGTCAGTGCGCGACAACATGCGTCGTTCAGGCTCACTCATTAAGAGTGTGTCTTTCATACCATCGACACGCGTATCGAAAAACACTTCGCCTGCATCAGGTTCTAGATGCCCTGCAATACAATTGAGCAACGTGGATTTACCAGACCCACTTTCGCCAACAATTCCCATAACTTCGCCAGGCCACAAATCAAAGCTGACATCCGCGCAGCCAATTCGTGCACCATAAAATTTTGCAATCCTGCGTACGTCTAAAAGTGGTTGTGTCATGCGGCTTCTTCCTTTGTCTGATCTTGGCGGGAGGTGCAGAAATCCGTGTCAGAGCAAACAAAGATCCGTCCGCCCTGATCGTCGATAATCACCTCATCCAAGTAACTGTTTTCCGCCCCGCATAGGTCGCAGGCGTGATCAGCTTTGCTGGCCTCAAAGGGATAATCTTCAAAATCAAGGCTGATCACTTCTGTATATGGGGGAAGCGCATAAATCCGCTGTTCGCGTCCTGCGCCAAATAGCTGGACGGCGGCCATTTCCATTTTTGGATTGTCAAACTTAGGGATGGGTGACGGATCCATGACATAGCGACCCTCTACTCGAACGGGATAGGCATAAGACGTTGCAATGGCCCCATGTTTACTGATGTCTTCGTAAAGTTTCACATGCATCAGACCATATTCTTCGAGGGCATGCATTTTTCGTGTTTCAACTTCTGAGGGCTCCAAAAATCGTAATGGTTCAGGAATCGGAACCTGATAAACAAGAATTTGGTCTTCCCTCAGCGTAACCTCGGGTATCCTATGTCTTGTTTGTATGAGGCTCGCTTCGGCTGTTTTTTCTGTAACATTCACGCCTGCCGTTTTTTGAAAAAACTTTCTAATGGAAATTGCATTTGTGGTGTCGTCTGCACCTTGGTCGATAACCTTAAGCGTGTCGTCAGGCGTCAATGTGGCTGCCGACACCTGCACGCCGCCAGTACCCCAACCGTATGGCATTGGCATTTCACGACTTGCAAAAGGCACTTGATAGCCTGGAATTGCCAAACCCTTCAAAATGGAGCGGCGGATCATCCGTTTTGTTTGTTCGTCCAGATATGCAAAATTATACTCGCTCATTCCGCCGCCTCCTGAGTTTGCAGGTGAGATTGTGCTTCTCGACGCAAGTTACGGATCAGTTCCAATTCGGATTGGAAGTCCACATAATGAGGAAGCTTGATATGCTCCAAAAAGCCGGTCGCTTGAATATTGTCGCAATGGTAAAGTACAAATTCCTCGTCCTGTGCCGGCGCACCAAGATTGTCTTCGCCAAGCTCTTTCCAACGCAAAGCCCGATCAACCAATGCCATTGAGATGGATTTTCTTTCTGACTGACCCAAAACCAGCCCATATCCCCGTGTGAACTGTGGCGGTTCTGTCTTGCTTCCCTGAAATTGGTTTACGGTTTCACATTCGGTGACTTCAACTTCGCCTATTTCAATAGAAAAACCCAATTCGGGGATATCCATTTCAACGGTCACATCCCCGATACGGAGTTCACCGACAAATGCGTGATTGCGGGCGTATCCACGCTGGGTTGAATAGGCCATTCCCAGAACAAATCCCTCATCCCCACGTGCCAGAGACTGTAGCCGGAGTGCGCGGTTTGCGGGTAGTTCCAAAGGTTCACGGGTCAGATCACCTGGTTCCGTATCCGTGTTTGGTTCTTGCTGAATTAACCCTTCGGCATTCAAAAAATTTGTGATGTGCGGGACGGCTTCGTCCAAGGGTTTGCTCGCAAGTTCAGCTTCTTCAATGTCCCCGTCTGCTGCCAGTTTGAAGTCCAAGAGCCGGTGGGTATAGTCAAATGTTGGCCCAAGTACTTGCCCACCCGGCGCATCCTTGAAGGTCGCAGAAATGCGCCGAATACAGGACATTTTTTCGGTTTCGATGGGATGACTGGTGCCGAATCTAGGCAGCGTCGTGCGATAAGCGCGAAGCAGAAAAATAGCTTCAATCAAATCACCACGCGCCTGCTTTATGGCAAGTGCAGCAAGCTGCGGATCATAAAGAGATCCTTCGGCCATTACACGATTGACAGCAAAGCTTAACTGTTCCCGGATCTGCGCCACAGAAAGTACATCGATAGAGGGATCTCCACGGCGGTCTTCGGCGAGCCAGGCATGGGCATTATCAATTGCCTTTTCACCCCCTTTTACAGCGACATACATGATTTATTCCTCGCTCACTCGGGTGGTGCGTGCCAGCCCCGCGATCTGGCTATCCGCACAAAATATAAAATCTATACCAAGCGGATAGAGTGCTGCATTCTGCTGAAACGCAGCAATAGTGGGGAGTGAAAAATATTGAACATCTTTGATGCCAGGGCCCCGTAAAGCAGCTCCTGAATTTCTAAATTCAGGCTCTTCTATAATCAAAGTCGCAGATCGATCAGGATATTGTGCTTCACCCTGTTTGAACTGCTTGAGTGGTAACATTTCTTCCCAATTACCGATGACAAATTGGGCCTCACTTGCACGGACAAAGGGTGCACCACAATGGAAGGTTATCCAATGACGAATTTCCTCAATATCGCGTGAAGGCGCAAGATGGATAGGCGTTTCAGGATCGCAGAGTGTCAGAATTACTGTGCCGCATGCAACTGACATTGGGGTGGGTGGTAAGGCGCCTGAAACATCAAATATACGACCCGGCCGTGCCATGGCGTTCATGATAGATCGAAATGCCCGCGCGCCGTCTTGGGGAGGGGCGTTGAAACCGCCTTGTAGTACATGAGTGTTCATTCATCCTCTCCTCTTGCAAGCGTAAAGAAATCAACCTTGGTCGCTGCAGCTTTTTTTGCCTTCACATCTTTTCTGCCGAGCCTGAGTTCACGCAGTGGCGTGATAACTTTACTGTCGACCTCTGTGCTCCGTGACCCCTGTAGTAAGGCGTCAAGTATTGCAGCGCGCTCTGAATGCTTGCGATCTCGTCCTTGTACATAGCCATGGCCAATTTCCCCCGTGGCTAATTCTACAGAGCACCGTGTGATCGTCATCTCACCAAGATTGAATGCGTCACCTGTCGCCCCCATCCGGCCACGCACCATCACCGCACCGATTTCAGGGACTCTCAAGAATTTGAAGTTTGGTTGATCTTCTATCGTTGTCCAAAACCTGTCCACGTCGTTTGCGCGCGATTTCGCAAGGACAGACATCCATGATTTTCGATCATTATTCATACACTGTTACCTCGTAGAAATTGCCATTTTCTGTTTGTCTTACTCATATTTTTCCAGAAACTGCTCAACCGTCAGAGTTCGGAAATCAATCAACGCATCACGCAAGGTGTCATGCGTCCAATCCCACCATGAAAGTGAAAGCAATCTTTCAGCCAGCTTGGGCGAGACGCGTTCGCGCATCGGTGATGCGGGAACACCTGCAACAATTGTAAATGGGGCCACATCTTTGGTCACAATTGCCCCAGAGGCGACGATGGCACCATGACCCAAAGTCACTTCGGGTTTGATCTGTGCGTTGTGACCGATCCAAGTATCATGTCCAATGGTCACAAGGCGCGATGCACGCTTTTCAAACCAAAGATGATCAACCTCTGTATCATCCCAATAATCGGGTGAACGATACAAAAAATGATGCAAGCTTGCTCTGTTCATGGGATGATCGCTCGCCCCGATGCGCACAAAACTTGCGATATTTGAAAATTTGCCAATACGCGCATTCGCGATATCCGCATAGCGATCACAGTATGAATAATCATCCAAATCCGCATTTTGCAGGCGCGAACCTCTGCCGATTTCGCAAAAACGCCCAAAGGTGCAGTTTTGATGTTCCACATCAGGATGAAGATAGGGGCTATCGGGTGTAAGTCTGGTCATTTTCAAAGTTCCAGACTTTCAGTGCCTTTGATCAGGCGGGTTCTTATCTGACCCGACACCCAATCCATCAACATGACCATCAAAATAATCAATATGATGTAATAACTGACTTCTTCCCAATCTTTCTGAGTAATCATCGCTTGCGTCAACATCAAACCGATGCCGCCACCCGTAATCGCACCAATGATCGTCGCGCTGCGCGTGTTGGATTCAAAGTAATATAGAACCAAGGATAGAATGACTGGGGTCACTTGCGGCAAAACGCCAAAACGGTATTGCTGAAGCTTGCGCGCGCCTGTGGATTTAACGCCTTCAATCTGCTTATTATCCACATTCTCAAGAGTTTCTGAGAACAATTTGCCAAATGTACCAGTATCTGTGATCAAGATTGCCAATGCACCCGTCATAGGACCAGGGCCAAAAGCACGCGCGAGCATAATCGTGAAAATCAGTGCATCTACGCCGCGAATAAAGTCGAATATGCGCCGCATGAAAAAACGGACCGCGCGAAAAGGACTGAAGTTTTTTGCGGCCAGAAACGCGAGGGGAAGTGCGATGAGCGCGCCTCCAAAGGTTCCAATAAAGGCCATAAGGATGGTTTCCCCAATGGCCCATGCCACGTCTTTATGACGCCACATTTTATTGTTCCAAAAATCGTTCAGAATTTGGGCAGATTCTCCCGTAAATGCCCGCGTCAGGATCTCATTCCAGCTTAGATCATGGTAGGGACTTTCAAGGGTAAAAAAGAAAAGCTCCCAGCCCGAAAAGTAACGAAACACCTCGGTCCGATTCCGCGTCACAGTCAGGCGCCCCGCTT
>CAXRCG010000249.1:0-8877 GCA_964228885.1 Pseudomonadales bacterium
AATGCTTCCTGTTCTGCAGTAAATGAAAGTTTCATGGTGTCGCCCTCATTTGATCCAAGCCTATGTCCTTAGCAATGACTTCGTCCAAATCGAAATTCAGCCCTAACATCGTTGCTGTAGAACGGGCGCGTTTAAAATAAAGGTGCGCATCATGCTCCCAAGTAAACCCAATACCGCCGTGCAGTTGGATCATTCTAGCGGAACAAAACGACAAGGCCTCGCTGGCATGAACCTTGGCCAGTGCTGCCATGGACCTGCTTTGAGCTAGGTCTTCTGATACTGCACAAGCAGCGAAGAAAACTGCAGAAATTGCCGCTTCAATAGCAACCATCATGTCTGCACATTGATGCTTGACAGCCTGAAAGCTGCCAATCTCACGGCCAAATTGGACACGCTCACTGGCGTATTCAACTGTTCTCGCAAGACAGGTCTGGGCAGCGCCGACAGCCTCTGCACCCAGCGCAATCCGCGCCATATCAAGACCCTCATCAACTGCTTTGAGTACTTCATCGCCTTCCGCAATCTTGCACGCGCTGATCAGCGCTTCATCTTCAACAACAACTTGACCCATTCTGCGGGTCTGATCCATGATGAAGACCGGGGTCACGCCTAGACCAGAGAAAACACCGGGTTCATCTGCGCGAACCAGAAACAATCGGTCCGATTCGACTAGCAACAGGACATCAGCCGAGCAGACATCCAACACGTACTCAGCGCGGCCATTTTGGCAGACCGCAACGGTTGTTCTTGCTTCGCCCCGAGCGATTGTTTTTAAAAGATCCGTTTGTTGATCACCGAGCGCATTCAGCAAGGCAACACTTTGAACAGCTGTGGCCAGCATCGGTGATGGCAGTAGCGTCTTGCCCAACTGCTCAAACACCAGCGCCATTTCAACCATCGTCAGACCCTGACCGCCTGCGGTTTCAGGTACCAACAGACCGCATAGACAAAGTTCTTCGGCCATTGATTGCCACACTTCCGGCAAATAGCCGAGTTCTGATTCCATCGCCAAGCGAACTCTCTCACTGGTACCTTGGGTCTGAGAAAACTCCTCAACCATGGAGGAAATCATTGTTTGTTCTTCTGTAAACTCAAATTGCACTTGTGGGCATCCTCATCCAAGATGGAAGCATTATGGTTCTGTCTTCTCCCAATATAAACCATATTAGTTATTTTTTGTTATTTTTTCACGCATAGTGATATATTTAAGATAAAAAATTAACCAAACGCGTAAATATGAGGCAGATATGGCGACTGATCACCCAGAGACAACAACAAAGTGGACAACAGATCTTCTCATCGTCGGTTCAGGGGCTGGTGCCCTGACAGCTGCAATCACTGCGGCAGACCTTGGCCTACAAGTCATGGTGATCGAGAAAGGTCACCTGTGGGGCGGTACCTCAGCAACCTCTGGCGGGACTCTTTGGATTCCCTGTACGCGCCACATGGCAGAGGCCGGCGCGCCCGATTCCGCGGATGATGCATTCGCGTATTTAAAAGGCTTAATCGGAGATGAAGTCCCAGAAACCAAACTACACGCTTATATCGAGAATGCTAGCAAAATGCTGCACTACCTTGAGGACAAGTGTGAAGCAAAATTTCGCTCCGTTCAGTACGCGGATTACCACATGGATTTGCCGGGCGCTAAAGAGAACCGATCACACGAACCGCTCCCCATCAATGCAAAAAAACTGGGCCGTCACTACAGCACCCTACAACCTATGCACCAAGCTGCTCAGGCATTCGGCCGCGTCAATTGGACGATTGGCGAAGCACGCCCAATAATTACCAAGCGACCAGGGTGGATGTGGACCACGTTTAAAGTCATGGCACGATATTATCTCGACTTGCCACAGAGATACCGCACGATTAAAGATAGACGTCTAACTGCTGGTAATTCGCTGTTGGGTCAACTTAGAGCTGCACTAAACAAACGAAATGCGATATTGCGTCTAGGTGTTTCGATTAAAGATCTAGTGAGCGATGGAAGCCGAGTCACTGGCGCGCTTGTTGACTATAGTGGTCAAACAATTCATATCAAGGCAAATCGCGGGGTGATTCTGGCTGCAGGCGGCTTTGAACGCAATCAAATCATGCGCGAGGACAACTTCGTCGCGAAATCATCTCCATCGTGGTCGGCCTCTCAATCTAACAATACAGGTGATGCTATAGCTTCAGCAACCCGCATAGGTGCCAAACTGGAATTTATGGACAGCGCTTGGTGGGCGCCCTCGATGAAACTAGGTGACGAAGACAGAGCAAGACCCATGTTTGTCGAACGCTCACTGCCTGGCTGTATCATAGTCAATCAACAGGGCAAGCGTTACATGAATGAGTCAGCATCTTATCATGTTGCTGGCGGTGAAATGATGCGAGGCAATTCTGAAGCCTGCACCACCATCCCGTCATGGTTTATCTTCGATGCCAAATACCGTGGCAACTACCCGGTCGGTCCTTTAATGCCAGGACCACCCGCGACTGACGGTATGGTTAAGGCTAGCATGAAAGACATTATGCACAAAGGAGACACGATTGCAGACTTGGCGAAAAAGATTGATGTCGATACGGTCGTTCTGGAAGAAACCTTTAGCCGCTTCAATGAGCATGCAGCCAACGGCGAAGATCCTGACTTCCAGCGGGGCGTCAACGGCTATGACCGCTATTACGGCGATCCTCGCAATGAACCAAACTCCTGTATGGCACCACTAGTTAAAGCGCCTTACTACGCCATTAAGATCTTTCCCGGAGACATTGGCACCAAAGGCGGCGTATCCACTGACGAAAACGGACAGGCTATCGACAGTGATGGCAAGCTGATCCCCGGTCTATACGCGATAGGCAACTCTTCTGCATCAGTCATGGGGCGCACCTATCCCGGCGCGGGTTCCACACTTGGTCCCGCCATGACTTTTGGTTATCTTGCCGCTCATCACGCTGCACAAACCTTAATCTGAACCAACACACAAAGTCCAAGGCAGAACTATGAATCATCCACATTCACTCGAAGGTAAGGTTGCCATCGTGACGGGGGCAGCCAGAGGCATCGGTCTCGCTATTGCTGGCGACTTTATTGAGGCCGGCATAAAGCACGTTATCTGCGCAGACATTCTAAAACAAGAACTGACGCAAATTAATCAAAGTGCCGCGATCAGCACGGTCGAACTCAACGTGTGCGATGAATCCCAGTGGCAGATACTAATCAAACAAACTCAAGATAAATATGGGGGTATTGATATCCTGGTTAACAATGCAGGGATACTTTCATTCGGGCTTATTGAAGATATTAAACCGGACGAGTTCCGCCGGTTGCTGGAAGTCAATGTCACCGGCACCTTTCTTGGTATGCAGGCGGTAATTCCTTGCATGAAGACCGCTGGTAGCGGCGCCATTATCAATACGTCTTCCGCCTCAGGCATGCTGCCTAGCAACTTTATTAGCGCCTATGCTGCCAGCAAATTTGCGGTCAGAGGCCTCAGCCGATCAGCCGCATTAGAACTCGGCCCGTTCGGCATTCGCGTCAACACTGTCCACCCTGGCGGCGTCAACACCCCTATGACGAATCCAATGAGCGCGAATCAAGATGACGTCGACAAGGGTTACCAGTTTGTTCCCCAGCAACGTGGCTGCAGTGCGGAAGAAATAGCAAAGGGAGTCACTTACCTTGCATCTAATGCGGCCAGCTACTGTAACGGTACAGAGCTTGTCATAGACGGCGGTATGACAGCAGGCATTTACTTTCCCGGTCTGCCCGGGGCACCAAAGTAGGATATTCATATGAGCGATAAATTTTCACACCTGACGCAACCTGGCCGAATTGGTTCTATGGAAGTGAAAAACCGAATGATAGTCTCGGCTATGGGAGTGAATCTGGCCGAAGAAGGGGGCATTTGTGGGGAGCGCATCACCTCCTTTCACGAACGCCAGGCACGGGGTGGTGCCGGACTGATTGTACTTGGCGTGACAGGCGTCGCGTGGCCACATGGTGGCAACATGCCACGACAGGTGGCAATTTCAGACGACCGCTTCATCGCAGGCCTAAAAACATTAACCAGCAGGGTTCAGCAGCACGGTACAAAAATCGCAGCACAACTGCACCATGCTGGCCTCGTCGCAGCCCAAGATGCTAAAGAAGGACGTCCTATCTGGGTGCCGTCTTTTCCGAAACCTCCGAAGGTAAACAATCTTACTGACGGTATGCTGGAAACCGAGCTCATGGCTTTCTATGATCCGGATGCACCACCACCTCAATTACATGTGATGACACAGGAAGATATTAATTTGCTCGTGAAGCACTTCGCCGATGCAGCAGGGAGGGCACAACGAGCCGGTTTCGACGCGATAGAGATCCACGGTGGGCACGGCTATATTATTTCCGAATTCATTTCACCCGCAATGAATAATAGAGAAGACAAATACGGCGGCAGCCTTGAAAATCGAGCACGCTTGCTAACTGAGATCCTGTACGCCATTCGGCAAAGAGTAGGTAGCGACTTCCCCGTCTGGTGCAAGCTTGACTCTGTTGAATACGGCAAAGAAGACGGCATTACCCTCGATGACGCCAAGGTCACAGCTCAACTCGCCGAGCAGGCTGGTGCCAACGCCATTACGGTTTCGTCTTACCATGACCCTAACCGCGGTGCGCTTCATTCTGAGTCAAACATACCACATGTCCCGAATCGCATGGTCACTAATGCCGCAGCAATAAAGGACGGAATTTCGATTCCTGTTATCGCTTCGGGTCGCATTGAGCCAGACTCAGCAGAGCAACATATCCGCAAAGGCTACTACGACTTTCTGGGTATGGGGCGCAAGATGCTTGCGGATCCTGACCTTCCCAACAAGATAACAATAGGGGAGACAGAACAAATCCGCCCCTGCGTTTACTGCTACTGCTGCGTCAGTCAGATCTACATTTTGAAACCCGTGAAGTGCGCAGTTAATCCCGAAACGGCTTTTGAGAACACAACCCGTCAACTTATAGCAACCGACAAACCAAGACACATTGCCGTTATCGGCGGAGGTCCTGGGGGAATGGAGACCGCGCGACGATTGTCAATCAGAGGGTTTAAAGTAAGTCTTTTCGAATCTGGCAAACGTCTCGGTGGTACGCTTCAATTTGCCAGCATTGCGTACACACCCAACGAACGCCTGATGGACTGGTTGCGACTGCAGATCAAAAACTCCGATGTCGAGGTAAATCTAAATACCACTGCTACCGTTGAAACAATCACAAGGTTGAACGTTGAAGAAGTCATCGTTGCAACAGGCGCGACTCGCGACATGCCATCCAGCATTCCCGGCTCCCATCGCGATTTCGTCTTAAGCGGCGAAGAAATGCGTGCCCTCGTACTTTCTGAACAACATCCAGAACTTAAGCGCAAAACTAGCTTTTTTACACGGTTAATGGTTCTCGCTGGTTCGCTGACAGGCGCTACCGGATTTCCTGGCCTCCTCAGGCAAGCGACGCGCGCGTGGCTACCGCTTGGTAAAAAAATCACAATTATTGGCAACGAATTAGTTGGTCTAGAACTCGCCGAGTTTCTTGCCGAGCGCGGTCGTAAAGTTACCGTTATCGACAATGCCGGACGTGCCGGAAAAGGTCTATATCTGGTTCGTCGTTTGCGCATGCTCGAAGAACTGGAAGATCTGGGCGTCGTCATCATCAACAAAGCCGATAAGATTACCATCAACGATCAGGCTGTTACCTACATTAGCAAACAGGGCGACAAAGGCTGCATTGATGCGGATCATGTCATCGTTGCCAAGGGCGCTACTGGAAACACTTCGCTCGCAGAAGCGTTCAAAGAAGCAGGTTTCAAAACTCATGTAGTTGGTGATTGCAACAGTGTTTCGTATATTGAAGGCGCCATGAAAGCAGCTGCAGAGTTAACGGCGACACTCTAACTCAACAATTATCAGACCAATCAACATGCAACAATAGGTATATAGCTATGGGAATGTACGCGATGACAGGCGGGGCTACAGGCATTGGCGCTGCCATAAAAACGCAACTCAGAAGCGAAGGTCATGAAGTCATTGTTATCGATGTCAAAAATGCCGATATCGTAGCAGACCTATCCTCTAAAGAGGGCCGTGAGCTCGCGAACACCAAGCTTGCAAAGCGCGCTGCCGCAGGCCTAGATGGATTCATTGCTTGCGCTGGAGTGGGCTCACACATCAATCCGCCCTCGCTGATCGCAAGAATCAATTATTTTGGCGCTATCGCCAGCATTGAAGGCGCGCGCGACCTAGTAGCGAAAAAGAGGGGCGCCATGCTCATAGTCTCCTCCACCTCTGCGATGCTTGGCCACAACGCGGAACTCGTTGCGCTACTAGAGCAAGGCGATGAAAGAGCCGCTTGTGCAGCCGCCGATGCCCTGGATGGTCATTCCGCTTACGCCGGTGGCAAATTGGCACTGACTCGATGGATGCGACTTCAATGTGTTGAGTACGCCAGAAACGGTGTACGACTTAACGCTATTGCGCCTGGATATACAGAGACACCACTTACCGCACCCATTGCAAATCACCCTGACTACGGCGATGCGATCGCACAATACAAAGCCTCTATTCCCGTTGGGTTTGCTGGCACGCCTGAAGATCAGGCATCTGCAGCCTGCTTCCTCTTGAGCCCCCAGGCAAGATACATCTGCGGCTCGGTTCTGTTTGTCGATGGCGGCAGCGATGCAATGGCACGTCGAGCCGAATTTTAGCCCTAGACCGTCACTATGGTCGCGCTTGTTTTCATTTATCTAGAAAGAACGGATGCTTGGGGATACATCACAATGCAGCACAACCCGCAACTGAAACTACCTCTCCTGCCCCATAAACATTTGACTCAGAAGAGGGACCGGTACTGATCACAGCGACGAGCCGACAACCGTGTTTTAATGGCTTCGATTACTGTCATTGAACACGTTGTTCCGCTCTCAGCTCATTGCGTCTTCAGCGACAGACTTCGCCCAGACATAGTCCGGTTTACCTACCACATTACGCTGAACTGTATCGACCCGGAAAAACACCTTTGGCACCTTGTAATCAGCCAAGGATTCGCGACAGTATTTACGCAGTTGGTGTTCGTCTACTTCCGGCACATTGGCACAGTAAATTGCAGCCACCTGCTCACCCCATTTTTCATGAGCCAACCCTACGACAAGTACATCATCAATCACAGCATGCGCCTTCATAGTCGATTCCACTTCTTCCGGAAACACTTTTTCACCACCGGTGTTAATGCACATGGAACCTCGTCCCAGTACTGTGATCGACCCATCTTCCTCACGGCGCGCTGCGTCGCCACCCAGTGCGTAGTTAACCCCATTAATGGTGACGAAAGTTTCTCGAGATTTTTCCTCATCACCGAAATAACCTACCGGCACCATTCCGGACCTGGCAAGAACCCCTTCCTCACCCTTCGTAGCCAGCCGCATTCCATCAACGACAATTTCAAGGTCGTGCCTCGGGGCATAGCGCATAATGCCCTCATCTGTCTCGACATCACCGGCGCCAAGTGTGCCTGTTTCTGTCGCCCCGAGTGAACTAGAAACGATCAGATTGGGTAACACATTCGTGAACCGCTCTTGCAGAATCTGCGAGAAAATCGCCCCACCTGAACCGATATGAAACAGGCTATCCAGCTTCCACTGGTCCTGTTGCAGACCTGCCTGGTTTTCCTCCAGCGCTTCCACAAGCGGCAATGCCATCGCATCGCCAACGATAGAAACAATATTGACCTGTTGTTCCCGGATTAATTGCCAGGCATGCGCGGCATTAAAGTTAGTCTGGTCAGAAAGAACAACTTTATGCCCTGCAAACAAAGCAATCAGTGTCGTCCACAATGCGGCACCGTGCATCAAAGGAGCAAGCGGCATCGTCACCAGCGACAACCCTTCAGATACTCGAGTCACCAGCTCGTCAGGCGTGCCTATCGCGCCATCAGCGTGAAAAAAACCACCACCGCCCAGTGCCGAAAAAAACAGATGTTTGTGCGGCCACATGACACCCTTGGGAAAGCCCGTCGTGCCGCCGGTATATATGATAATGAGATCAGCGTCGGTCAGCCTCTCTCCACGCCCAACAGACACGCTTGCGATCTCATCAGCCAGATTCAAACCCAGTTCGCTACCATCAACTTCCAACAGCACCGGCGGCATATATCGCTCAACACAGGCTTCTTTAATTTTGTTCGAAAACTGCCGGTTGAATATCAGCGCTTTAGCCCGCGAAGTTTTATACAAATGATGTAACTCATTCGCTGAGTAGCGGTAATTCACATTGAACGGCACCGCACCAATTCGACAGGCACCAAAAAAGCCTGTCAGATATTCCGGAGAGTTGATAAGCTGCAAACCGACTTGATCTCCCCGATCGACACCATGCCTCGACAGAACAGCCGCCACACTTTTAGACTGCTCGTTTAGTGCTGCATAACTGAGCTCGGTTTTACCGTGGACCAGTGCAATCCGCTCTGGCACGGTTTCTGCGACTATTTCAAGAAGGTCAGCAAAATTAAACGTGCGCATTTTTTACGCTCTTGTTCTTGTTAGCTCGCTTATTTGTTTTGGGCCTGTTCAGCAACGTGATCGGCAGCTCTTAAACCAGAGAACACACAATCCGCAATCGACAGACCACTCATATATAACCAGGAAGGAATACCCACCGCCGTTCGGCCGGCGGCATAGAGTCCACCAATTTCCTTTCCATTTTCATCACGCACTTGGCCAGTTTCTTCATTGACGACCAGCCCACCCATAGTTAGCACAGTGCAGGGCAACAGACGGGCGCCCAGTGAGACATCAATCACGTGAACCGGTAGGTTCAGTTCACGAAGTTCTGATGACGGCTTACCAAAGTTGTCTGACTCACCACTTAATACAG
>CAXRCG010000250.1:0-3542 GCA_964228885.1 Pseudomonadales bacterium
TCTGTACCCATTTATATTGATGATGTTTATTGTGGCCGGGGCAAGTGTATGGAATCTTCGTTTCTGGATGTAACAAGACTTGAAGTAGCTCGAGGACCTCAGGGCGCACTGTTTGGAAAGAGCACCATTGCAGGGGCCATAACGGCGGTTACCGGCAAACCCACTGAAGAGTTCGAAGGTGAATTTAAGGTCGGCTACGAGGGGCAGAACGGTGGGTTCTCCTCCAGTGCTTATGTGTCCGGGGCCTTGTCTGACAACTTTCGTGCTCGCCTAGCGGTCAAAACAGATAATCTCGATGGCTATACCGATAATACTTTTACCGGTAGCGACGATGGCGCAAAAGAATCTACCGTTGGGCGACTGAGTTTTGAATTCGATGTCACTGACGTAACGATGCTTTCGTTGAAACTCGAGGGTGGGCAATCTTCTACCGACGGCCGTAACAATCAGTTGATCAATCCAGGCGCTATGTCAAGCGTGACGCTGGATGCAGACGCAGAATATACCGCGGATGATGTTCGTCGAGTGAGCACCGGTGATGCACGAGAAGACTACTACGACTACGAATGGTCGTTGGCGACTTTCACGGTAGATACCGAAGTCGCAGAGCACACAGTAAAAGCCATAGCCAGTTATTGGGAATATGAAAATGAATGGTTTCTTGATGTAGATGGTCACCCCGAGGCCATCCTTAACACGAGGTTGTTCGACGATTACGATCAGACGAGTTTTGAGGTGAGGGTACTTTCTCCTGCCAACGAAACCTTCGAGTATATTGCTGGCATCTGGTACCAAAACTCGAACTTGCAAACGCGTCAGTATTCTCCTTTCTATCCAAACTTTTGGAATGCAGTTACCGGTATTCCTATTGCAGTCGGTGTCAATATTCCACCCTTGGCGCTCGCGTTTACCAATGGTTCGGGTATGGATCGAAACTTTCTGCGTGAGAGTGATGCTTTTTCAGCATACGCTCAGTTGACTTGGAATATGAATGATAGGTTACGTGCGATATTCGACATTCGGTATACTGATGAAGAACAAGAGGCGGTTGGCGCCTCTTGGCCCCTATTGTTTCCTAACGGTGCTTTTGATCCACAGCGAGTATTACAGAGCACAGCAGGCCACGATCCTGAATACCTGTTTCGACAAACGCGTGAAGACGATAGCGTTGACCCATCGCTACGCGTTCAGTACGACGTCAATGATGACATGATGATCTACGGGGTTTACGCTCGAGGTTCCAAAGCTGGTGGAATGAAGGCTAACGACTCCAAGCTTGGTGCACAATTGCTTCAAAGGGCAGAAGATGCTGCTTACCTACAGCAATTTGTCGGCACATCGACCATTGATGCTGCGGCCGTGCTGGGTGGGCTGACCCTGAAACAGGGTAATGGTGTGTTTGATTTTGAAAATGAGGAGGCGACGAGTTGGGAAGCTGGATTGAAAACCTCTCTTGCCAATGGCGCAGCAAACTTGAACTTGGCAGTATTCACTACGGAGTTCGAGAACCTTCAAACATCATCCTACGATGGCACACAATTTATCATCGGTAATGCAGGTGTCGCGACCGTTAACGGTTTTGAAATTGAGCTGGCATGGCAAGCCACCGAGAATCTGCGCCTAAACGGTTCGTTGGCTTGGATTGATGCTGTCTACGATGATTATGCGGGTGCTCAGTGTGTGATCGATAGCACCGGTGCAACAATTAATAGCGATTGTGACGCTGTGAGTGGTACAGAGAACCAGTCTGGAGAACGTCTTGAGCGCTCTCCTGATCTGGAAATGAATATAACCGCGATATGGGAATCGGAGATTTCCGATTCTCTTATGATTAGAGCAATGGGTTCGATTTATCGTTCAGATGAATACCATGTACGTGCGGACATTTCTCCAAGAGGCATTCAGAGCTCTTTCACAAAATATGATACTCGAATTTCACTCTTATCTAGCGATGAGAAATGGGAGGTTGCGCTGAATGGTCGTAATCTTAGCGATGAGATGACGATTCAGCATGCCTATGAGATTGCGGGCAGCGCATTTCAGAACCTTAGCATCGGCAGAACTGTGACACTGGAAGGTATCATCCGTTTTTAAATATGAACCTATACCCAGAACGCGTGATCAGCGCTATTTCCGTCAAAGAAAAGGTGCCTACTTAAAATCATCTGGTGGTCTGAATCATGCCCATCGCTAGGTGTAATCGGTAGCAGAACCAAAACACTTATCAGGAAATACTTTGATATTAGATTCAAATTGTCCAGCGTCAGATATCCTGAAAGGTGACTGCATGCATTAGCGTGGCAGGCTGGCGATCTCGTCTGCTACCGCGTCACCCGCAGCACGGAATCCAGCGATTGCAGGCTCTGGCAGCCAGGCTGTCACTGCATCTGTAAACGCTGGCCGCGCCCGTATCGAATCATACCAGCGCGACAAGGCGGGACGGTCACTTATTTCACTCGCAAGTCCAAGGTGGTCGACTCTTAAGGCGTAGGGCAGTAACGCACAGTCGGCAAGGCTAAAGGAATCGCCTGCGAGCCATGGTTGCGATTGCAGAAAAGATGCTGCGAGGTCGAAAACTGAACTGTGTATATTCAGAGCTGTAACGAACTCCGGCGCCTGCACACCCAGTTGAACGACAGACCGCCGCGTCTCTCGTCTGGAAGGGTCGGGAATCTTGTTTATCAGGGCATCTACTTCCCCGCTGGGTCGACTCATCAATGAGGGCCTTACTCCTATCGCATATGTAATCACGCCGCATGCGCCGTGCAAATCGTCGTCGATTCGTTTCGTCAGGTAGCGCATTTGATAGCGTGAGGCAGCATTAGCGGGCTTCAAAGCAATGTCGGCGTAGGTATCGTCAAGGTACTCGTTGATTAGCGTAGACTCAATGACGGTATGTCCTTCGTGTTCAAGTGTTGGTACAACCGCATTAGGATTCAGTGCGAGATATTCAGCCGTAAACTGTTCACCTTTTTGCAAGTCGATCACCTCGCTTTCCCAGTTGATTTTCTTCTCATGGAGCACCATGCGGACTTTTTGGGAGCAGGAGGAAAGTGGGTTGTGATACAACTTCATAGATGAATCCTTAAAGTGTGACATTAGCAGAAATGCGGCGCTGTGCCGTGCGGATGTAAATCTTGCAATAAGGTACCGATTTGGCGATCAGCTCAAATTACAATGGTAAACTGATTCCCACTTCGTGCCCATCAGAAAAATCGCGAAATTCCGAGCTGATAGGCGCGGTAGGCGATGGCCAGATCATGCGTTCTGACTAATACTTGAAGCTTTGAAAGTGGTTTTGTCATTTCGTCACTCTCACTGCCATACATTGTCGGGTGGGGCCTGATGATTAATGCCATGTTATGATGATGCTTTTCGTAGGACCAAAAAAACATGGCAAACCTAATAGCACCTTTTGCAAATGAAAAGCCCGAGGAAATAGCGCTTGTAGATGACTTTGGTGAAACCACTTGGTCTGATTTCAACGAGCGAGTCAATCAATTGGTGCATGCTTTGAGAGACAAAGGTCTCAAGACAGGTGA
>CAXRCG010000251.1:0-11424 GCA_964228885.1 Pseudomonadales bacterium
CCCAAAGTTAAGGCATGGTCCGACAATCTGATGCAGCGCGAGTCTGTTAAGAATTCAGTTGTTGACGGATTCGGGGAGCTCTATCGCGGATTTATTGGCGCGAAGGATGGTTTTGGGGCAAAACGATTCGGTTAATGAAAACCCAGGATGTGGTATTTCAATGCAGTTGTAGTGCGCAGAGAACAGCCGGCGCGTTGGTTGTGCTTGACCCGGCTGAACTTGAAGGCCTTTTCGATGATCTCGGGACAATTTCAATGCACTGCGAGTTTTGTCAAACCGCGTATGATTTTTCTCGTGAAACGCTGGCGGAGTTAGTCCGAGATGGTGGGACAACCCATTAAGATAAGTTCAGGATTACAGTGAAGATAACAGGAGTGAAGCTATCAATAGTGAAACCATAAACAAGTCAAAGTTACCCGGGGTACGTCACATTATCGCCGTAGGTTCGGGAAAAGGCGGGGTGGGTAAGTCTACTGTATCGTCAAATCTTGCCCTGGCTTTGCAAGCTGCTGGTCATACCGTTGGCCTGCTGGATGCGGACATTTATGGCCCCAGTCAGGGGCTGATGATGGGCGTTGCGTCCGGCACAAAGCCAGAAGTCACCGAAAACGCGATCATGCCTGTTATCGCAAATGGTGTTCAGTGCATGTCAATGAGTTTTGTCGCGTCTGACCGTACGCCAGCTGTGTGGCGAGGGCCCATGGCGAGCGGTGCGCTTCAGCAACTGATATCGCAAACTTATTGGCAAAATGTTGATTATCTTATTGTTGATATGCCGCCGGGAACAGGGGACATTCAGTTGACTCTGTCCCAGAACACGGCGCTTGCTGGTGCAGTTATTGTGACAACACCTCAGGACATAGCGTTGCTGGATGCCCGAAAAGCCATCGAAATGTTCCTCAAGGTGGAGGTGCCTATACTTGGGGTAGTTGAAAACATGAGCACCCACGTCTGTAGTCAGTGCGGATATGAGGAGGCAATTTTTGGAGAAGGCGGCGGGTTTTCTGTTGCGGAAGAATACCAGATTGATCTTTTGGGTAAGTTGCCATTGTCTTTGTCCGTGCGACAGCAATCTGACGGGGGTAAACCAACGGTTATTAGTGAGCCCGATGGGGCTGCAGCCAAATGCTTCCGCGACATAGCGGTTAAGGTTGATGAAAAAATGTCAGAGCTAACAAATAGTGACAGTCATCAGGGTCCAAAAATACAGATTCTGGACGACTAACCATCGCATCAGTATGATGCGTTCACTTTTGATTTACGGGAATACGAATGTCGATTAAGTCTGATCTGTGGATACGCCGAATGTCGGAGAGCAATGACATGATTTCGCCTTTCGAAGCGGGCCAGGTAAGGGAATCTGGGGGCGACAGAATAATTTCCTATGGCACCTCGAGTTACGGCTATGATGTGCGCTGTAGTGATGAATTCAAGGTTTTCACAAACATTCATTCGGCGACGGTAGATCCAAAAGCCTTTGATGAAAAAAGTTTCGTCGATGTAAAAAGCGATGTTTGTGTCATCCCGCCAAATTCATTTGCACTTGCCCGTACAGTCGAATTCTTCAAGATTCCCCGGAGTGTGCTGACGATATGTCTGGGTAAATCAACCTACGCGAGATGTGGCATTATTGTAAACGTTACGCCGCTGGAGCCTGAATGGGAAGGACACGTCACGCTTGAGTTCTCGAACACGACCACCTTGCCGGCAAAGATTTATGCAAACGAGGGTGTGGCCCAAATGCTGTTTTTTGAGTCTGACGAAGTTTGCGAGACCTCTTACAAAGATCGGGGTGGTAAATATCAGGGGCAAACCGGTGTGACGTTGCCAAAAACCTAGTTGGTTGAGATTTTTTCGCCGTCAAACTCAGCGTCTGAAAGTAGCAGCTCAAAGCCGCTACCATCATCTTTGAGTTGCTGAAAGCGCACCAGCATAAAGTCGTATTCAAGCGCCAGCCAAAAAATGGTACTTCTAGTGTCGCCTGCCGGTCTTTTTCGAGTGATTTTCAGTGTCTTTAAGTCACCGATATCTGTTTTGACGATTTCCTGCTGGAGGGCTTCAAAGTCATATTGCTTTAGTTTTCTTTTGTCCGCTACGTGATAGGTGAGCGCTGGCCAGGGTTGGCCTTTGCTTTGTACTTTTTTGAGATCTGCGCGCATTTGATATTGGTATAAGAGCTTATCGAATACGCCAAAATCGATTTCCATGTTCCAGTGTTTTTCTGGCACTTCATTCTGTACCAGCATGCTTTCCCAATCGAACGCTAGTACATCATGTCTGTTTTTGCCAATACCCGTTCGGTGATATTGATATTCTAAAGGCATTGCGTTGTCGTTTTCATCCAGCTGAAAGACCGTTTGTTCGACGATGGAGGCGAAAAAGGATTTTGCAGTTGACGATAACAAAAAACGATTGTCGCCAAGTTTGGTGAGTTCTCTGATGCCAGTCGCGCTGACAGGGAGACCTTTGTAATCAGCTTTGTAGGTCGCTCGGAAAGGCACAGGTTCTGCAATCGCCTGATCCATTGCAAATATACAGATCAATAGCAGGCACGCCGCGTTGGCAACTCGATGATTTAGCGTAGGTGTCAGCATACTTGTCTTGTAAATCCTCTTCGAGTCAATGACAATTCCGCATTCTAGGCGTATTTGGGGCCGAGATGCCAAGAATTAGAAATATTTGGGAATTAATCATAGTGATCCTAAAAATTAGCAAAAGTTCCTCAACAGGCATGAGTTTCCGGCCGGGCGGGGGCCACTTGCCGTGTCAATGGCTGTTAGGCTGCATCACACTTTTGCTGCTAGCTGCGCCAGCCCATGCAGTGCCTGTTGATGATCTGTACACCGCCGAGGTGCTGGTGTCTTCTCAGGATGCTATTCAACTCAAGAGAGGCGCGCAGGCCGGGTTGCTGCAGGTGCTGATTAGAGTGTCTGGTAATCAGCAAATAGAAACGAGCCCGATAGTGGTGAGCTCCTTAAAACGACCCGAGTCCTACTACTACCAGTACAGTTACGAGACCACCGATCGTAGTTTTCAGATTCGCGGCGAGCTTGTGCCGGCGCACAATTTGCGCATTGAGTTCGAACCCTCGAGCATTGCCCAGCTCGTGCGGCAAGCAGGCTATCCAGTCTGGGGCAGTAATAGACCAAGCGTATTGCTCTGGGTTGCTGAGAGTGACGGTGTCGATCGTCGGTTGCTCGCGGAGCAGGAACAAAGTGATGTCGTCGTTGCTCTGAACACTCAAGCGCGCCAAAGAGGCTTGCCGTTGCTTTATCCTATATTAGACCTCGAAGATACAAGTAAGTTGTCTACCGCTGAAGTGTGGGGAGCCTTCATGGGCCGCATTGAAAACGCATCGTTAAGATACAGCCCCGACGCGGTGATCACTGGGCGCATCCAGAAAGACCAGGAACGACTGACCGGCACCTGGGCCTGGAATGTTGAGGGTAAATGGGTCAGTTTTAGCAATGTGGCTTTTAATGCCAATGACTTGGTTGCTGAGGTGATTAACAAGCTAGCTGATGCGCTCGCCGCGCGTTATGCCATTGATTCCTCAAGGGGTAGTCTGATGGTCAGAGTAGAAGCGGTAGATTCGCTCAAGAATTACGCATCGGTTACCCGGTATCTTGAGTCCCTTGCGCCTGTTCTTGATTCTTCCGTGTTAGAGGTTATCGGCTCTGAGATTCTGTTCCGTCTGAGTACAGAAGGCCAAAGCCGGCAGCTAATGGAAATCATTCGTCTTGATGAAAAGATGGCGCTGATTAATCGAGGCCAAGACGCCAGCGGGAAGGAGCTCTTGCACTATCAGTGGCTCCCGAGTAACCAGTAGCAACTTGCTTAATTCACTTTTGGCAGAGGACACCGCACGCGTATGACTACTCTGGGAAAAACCTTTTCATTGCTGACAATTTTCAGTCTGTTTGTCTCGATCTATTTTCTGCAGCCCATACTCACGCCATTTCTTGTCGGTATGGGACTAGCCTATCTAGGTGATCCGCTGGTTGATAGGCTCGAGGGGGTTGGTGCGGGGCGAACCACGGGTGTGTTCATCGTGTTCGTTGTTTTTCTGCTGATGATCGTGGGTGTAATTCTCATCTTATTGCCAATACTTGCGCAAGAGATAGCAGCGCTGATACAGAATATTCCGCAAGCCATCGTGTTGCTGCAGGAAACAACAAGCCCTTTTTTGATGGCTAACTTTGGCATTGACCCATTTGATTTAAATCTGGATGAACTTAAAGCCAAACTTGCCAGCAACTGGCAGCAAGCAGGAGGCATAGCAGGACAGGTGTTAACCCGGGTGACCGCCTCTAGTTTTGTGTTACTAACCACTATCGCTAATCTGGCATTGATTCCAGTCGTGGCTTTTTATCTGCTGCGCGACTGGGACATTTTGGTGGGGAAAGTTCGAGAAATGATTCCCCGTGATATGGAAGACACCACGGTTGGGCTCGTGAGCGAATGCGATGAGGTATTAAGTGCTTTTCTCCGTGGGCAGCTCCTTATTATGTTCATTCTGGGTTGTATTTATGCGCTTGGATTGTATGTTGTCGGTCTTGACCTGGCATTTTTAATCGGCATGCTAGCGGGGCTTGCGAGTATTGTGCCCTATCTTGGTTTTATCGTAGGGATCATCGCGGCGGCGATGGCTGCCATGTTTCAGTATCACGATCTAATTTATTTGGTGTACGTTGCAATCGTTTTTGGGGTCGGCCAGTTACTTGAAGGCACCGTGCTGACGCCGTTGTTGGTTGGAGACCGTATTGGCTTGCATCCTGTTGCGGTCATTTTTGCTGTTTTGGCAGGTGGCCAATTGTTCGGATTTGTCGGTGTGCTGCTGGCACTGCCGGTTGCGGCAGTCACCATGGTTTTTATCAGACATCTTCACGTCCAATACAAAGAAAGCGAGTACTACGCGCCGGAGTCTGAAAACGCTTCGATGTCTGAGCTGACAGCGTCTGAAATCGAAGGTGGCGAACAATTGGTGACGGATTCGAGTGAATCGAAGCAGTCTGAGAAATGAGTGACATCGGTCACCAGGCAGTGCTTGATTTCCGGTTGCGAGATGACGCAACTTTCTCAAACTATGTAGGCGATGCGGCTAAAAACCTGCAGCTTACGACAGGCATGGCTTTTGTGTGGGGTGAGGCAGGTTCAGGCAAGTCGCATTTGCTTCAGGCTTTCTGTCACGCTGAGCCTTCGTCCATTTTTCTTTCGGATCTGCCAGCATTGGATACCTCCATTCTTCGCGGTCTGGAATCGTTCAAACTCGTGTGTATCGATGATGTGGACAAGGTAGTTTCAGATAGATTCTGGCAGGAAGCGTGGTTTCATTTGATCAACGATTGTTTGAATACAAAAAATCTCCTTGTACTATCTGCCTCCAATCCTGCGGCCAAGCTGGATTGTCAGCTGCCCGATCTTCAGACCCGATTAAACGGCATTGTCGGCATTAGAACTGATCGGTTATCTGACAGGGAGCGTTTGCATGCGCTCAAACTGAAAGCGCGTCGCCACGGATTTGATTTTTCTGACGAGGTTGGGCGCTTTATTCTTGCCAGAGCTGGGCGTGATATGCGCTCGCTGGTTTCCATATTCGAGAAGCTAAGTCAGGAAACATTGCGCGCACAGCGAATACTGACAATTCCATTTGTAAAACAGGTCTTGGATCTCTAATGAAGACGATCCTGTTTACAGGTGGTGGCACAGCTGGCCATGTCACGCCCAATATTGCCTTGATGGAACGGTTTCGTGATGAAAACTGGGATATTCACTACGTTGGCAGCCAGACTGGTATTGAGCACGATTTAGTGGGGAATTTTCAAATTCCCTATCACGCGATTGCTACCGGTAAGCTAAGGAGGTACTTCTCGTGGCAGAATTTTGTTGATCCTCTATTTATCTTGCTGGGCTTTTTTCAAAGTTTGTTGATTTGTCTACGAATCAGACCCGATGTGGTTTTTTCAAAGGGCGGATTCGTTACTGTGCCTCTCGTCATCGCTGCTTGGGTGTGTCGTATTCCAGTTATCTGTCATGAGTCAGATACAACGCCAGGTCTCGCAAACAAGTTAAGTACACCTTTCTGTCGATATGTGTGTGTCACGTTTCCGCAAACCGCAAAATTTTTACCATCAGACAAGGTAATTATAACGGGTTCCCCAGTCCGAGATTCAATTACCCGAAGTGATCCTGATCTTGGCGCCGATTACTACCCGGCAATTTCAGGAAAACCCCGTTTGCTGGTATTTGGCGGCAGCCTCGGGGCGGGACCGATTAATCTGCAGGTTGAGATGGCGGTGCCAGAACTCGTCAAAAATTTTACTGTGTTGCATGTTGTTGGGGTCGGGAATTTGAATGCAGTTCTGAATGCGGCGTTTGATTCTGGAAAAGGGTATCGCCAGATAGAGTTCATTCAGGATAAATTTGGCGATGTGCTTGCCGCGGCAGATGTTGTTGTTTCGCGTGCCGGAGCAAATTCTATTTATGAGCTTATTCTACTGCGTAAACCACACATTCTTGTGCCACTGACGGCGGCGGTTAGTCGTGGTGACCAAATCGAAAATGCAAAGATTTTTTCTGCTGAGGGTTATAGTCAGGTGATTTATGAGTCTGAGCTTAATCCGGAGAGTTTGGTGAAGGAGCTTGATGAATTGATGGCTCAGATGGATCAAGTCAAAGAGAAACTGGCCGAGTTTGAGCGATTGGACTCGGTTGGACGTATTGTGGCATTGCTCGAGGAACAGGTCGCATAACCTATTTCATCTTCTTAAACACAACGGAGTCGACGGTCACGCGGCTCACTTCCGACATTCTGCTTGACGTTATTTCGATCGCGCGTTGAAAACCCGCGGTTTGCAATACAAGACCCAAGTCCCTGTGCTGTCTGCATACAGAAGTCGATAAAGCGCCACGTAAATTCATGCGTCGATTTCACCGTGGCAACCTCAAATTTAACCGCTAACTAGTCCAGGATTCAGTGACATATGAAACGTGGGGTTGTATTCTTTTGTTATAGTGATATAGTTATGTACAACACCGAATAACTAGATGGCTAAAACGGTTATGCAGATTAGTTGGAACGAAAAGGACCCGATCTACCGGCAACTCCATGATCGCATTGTCGAACTCATTCTCGAGGGAGTGTTCAGTGATGGAGAAGCTCTCCCTTCGGTTCGCCAGATATCGAGCGATCATCGGATTAATCCGATTACAGTGTCAAAGGCGCTTCAGATTCTTGTTGATGATGAGTTGGTCGAAAAGAAAAGAGGTCTGGGTATGTTTGTTAGAGAAGGTGCCAGAGAAAAGCTCTCTCAGATTGAGAAGGACAGGTTTCTTAATGTTGAGTGGCCGCAAATTTGTGAACAGATAGAGAGATTAGATTTGTCGATTCAGGAATTGTTAAGCAACCTAGAGACAAAATCCAGCCAAGGAGATCAGGAATGAGTGAAGTAGTTAAAGCCAATGGGCTGACAAAGTCCTACGGTGATTTTAAAGCGCTGGATAATGTTAACTTTACCATCGGAAAAGGTGCCATCGTGGGCCTGATAGGGCCCAACGGCGCAGGTAAGACCTCGACTCTAAAGTCCATTCTTGGATTGACCGAATTCGAGGGTGAACTTGAAGTATTGGGGACGGACCCAAGAAAAGGCCGGCATCATGTGATGGAGCGAGTATGTTTTATTGCCGACGTTGGTGTCCTGCCTAGATGGTTAAAAGTATCCGAGGCATTAGATTATATTGAGGGCGTGCATGCTGGATTTAGCCGGGAGAAAGCAGAAACTATGCTTGCAGAGACTAATATTTCTCCAAAGCAAAGAGTGAAACAGTTATCCAAAGGTATGGTCACCCAACTTCACCTAGCGCTTATCTTGTCAATCAGTGTCGATTTACTTGTGCTTGACGAGCCTACACTTGGACTCGACATTCTTTACAGAAAGGCATTCTATGATCAGTTACTTAACGACTACTTTGATCATGAAACCAGCATCATTATCAGCACTCATCAGGTGGAAGAGATTGAAACCTTACTTTCACATCTGTTGTTTATCGATCAAGGGAATATAGTATTGGATAGTCCAATGGATAAGCTGGCGGATTCATTTTGCGAAGTGATTGTGAAGCCGGAGCTAACAGACAAAGCCCGGGGTTTGAATCCTATTCACATTCGTGAGTCCCTCGGTCAGAAAAGCATGATATTCGAGAACGTTGATCGCAGTTATTTGGAACTATTAGGCGAGTTGCAGGTGCCAAGTGTTGCGGATTTGTTTGTTGCGAAATTACAGAGGGCTGGCTGATGAACAAGTTGATGATTCTGCTGCGGCGAGAAATTTGGGAAAATAAAAACAGCATGATTTATCTGCCCATTGTGGTTGCTTCGCTTTGTGCCTTTTTTGTCATTTCGGGTATTGGTGCCCTGCAAAGAGGTGGTGATTCGATCACCATTAATGCAGACGTTGATTATCAAAGTGATCAAGTTACCAAGACCTATGATGTGAATGATACGTTCGACTCAGTGGTAGGAAGAGGATTGCAGGAATTTGCCAGTCGGCCAGAAGTTGCGAAGAGAAGCGCTCTGAACGCGGTCTACTTGGCAATTTCTGACCCGCTAATGCTTACCCTCAGACTTGTTATCATTTTTTATCTCATCACCAGCCTGTATCAGGATCGAAAGGACCGAAGCATTCTGTTTTGGAAATCCATGCCGGTTTCGGATTTTATGACTGTGTTGTCAAAGGTGATCACAGCGCTGATTATTGTGCCAGCGATATATCTTGTGTGTTGTATGGCGCTCCACCTTGTGCTCTTGTTAGTAAGCACGCTAAGTGCCTTGGGTTACGACGTGCCTATTTGGTCGACGCTGTGGGCACCAGCAGGCATTATCACCCGCTGGCTTGAGATGGCGAGCTATTTGCTGATCGTTGGTTTATGGTGCCTGCCTTTTTACACTTGGCTGCTTGTTGTATCTTCGAGAGCTAAGTCTGTTCCTCTTGCTTGGATCATCGGTTTGCCATTGGTGTTGATCTTACTGGAGGCTATTTTTGGAAATACCGGGCACGTAAAGGGTTTTATCAGTGAGCATATTGCGCCGCTCTTTATGGCTAAAGATCTAGAGCGAGGCATTGGGCCCATAGTCAATCGGGTGATGAATATAGAACTTTTAATCAGTCTTGTGATTGGTTTTGCTTTCATGGCGGGTGCAGTTTTCTTCAGAGGTAAAGCAGATGAACTTTAATCAAATGAGAAAAATTAGACAGATTAGAGCCGCATCTTTTGGTCAACTGTTTGGACTGTTGGTGCTGTTATCAGGGTTCATTGCCAGTACGGAATTCCGGGCAAAATCTGATGTCGAGGTTTCTTTGTTGGGAGAGCAAATAATTGACTACGTTGACGTTCGGCAAATGGGATTCATTGATTTGACGGTCGAAAGTCCCAAAGAAATTTCAACTTATGGCTTTTTAAAACGGATTGTTGTGGATATTGCCAAGGCTGCCAAGGCCGGCTCCGTGGCGATCTCATCATAACCAGTCATTTGTGTTCGCCCGACTTACCTTGTTTAATTCATTTGAACTCGACCGGTTTCTTTAGCACCGATAGCGTCACTATCTAGCGGTGGTTTCATCCGAAACAACACTTCTAGATTTAGTGTTCGCAACTGCTGCGTGCGCAATGTTGAACGCGCTAAACCTCCTTGCAATTTAAACGGTGATGTCGCCAAAGTTTTTACTCTCGTTTATTACGCATTTGCAAATTTTTTTCCTGCGAGTGTTGTTATTCATCGTACTGAGCCATGGCGATAAGGTAGTAAAATTTGCGATTGTCATGCCTGAAGAACCGAGTTTGTAGGTTATACTCGCCCGCCAGAATTTAAATAACCTTTACCGGAGAATACCTATGAAAGGTACCGTGCACTATGAAACCCGGGGCGAAATTGCCTTGCTGAGCATCGATAATCCCCCCGTGAACCCTCTATCCTCTGGCGTACGACAGGGGTTGTTTGATGGTATGACCAAGGCGTTGGCGGACGAAGCTGTTAAAGCTGTCGTGATCACTGGTCTCAATAGGGCCTTTATTGCCGGTGCTGATATTAGTGAATTCGGCGCAGCGGCGAGCGAAGGTGTTGGGCTTGGTGAAGCCCTGGAGATCATGGAGAACAGTACAAAACCTGTGATCGCGGCGATCAATGGCACGGCGTTTGGTGGCGGTCTGGAAACTGCGTTGTGTTGTGACTATCGAATTGCTGCACCAACCGCGCCTGTTGGTTTGCCCGAAGTGAAGTTAGGACTGTTGCCTGGCGCAGGCGGCACACAAAGACTGCCTCGCCTTATTGGTGCCGAAGCAGCATTGAAGGCCATTGTCTCTGGTGATCCGATTATGGCACCTCAGGCTCAGAAGCTAGGCATTGTTGACCGAATCGCTGAAGGAGATATTGTCGAGGCAGGTATTAAGTACGCTGAGGAAATCGTTGCAGCGGGTAGTGCCACGCGAAAAATTCGAGATCTGACTGACAAGATTGCTGGCGACAAGGGTAATACTGCAGTTTTTGAGGCGGCTGCGGCGCAGCTCAACAAAACCAATCGAGGACAGTTTGCGCCAGCGCAAATTCTTAAGTGCGTTGAAGCTGCGGTGAACGCCGACAGTTTTGATGCGGGTATGGCGGTTGAAAGAGCGTGTTTTGCGGCTTGTATGCAAGACCCCCAGCGTGAAGCACTAATTCATATTTTCTTCGCAGAACGAGCCGCTAACAAGATCCCCGGTTTGTCCAAAGACGATCCATTAATTGACATCAACAAAGGCTCCGTTATTGGCTCTGGCACCATGGGTGGTGGCATCGCCATGTGTTTTGCTAATGCCGGTATCCCTGTTCGTTTACATGACAATAATGCAGAAAATCTTGCTGAAGGGTTGAAGGTTATCGAAGGAAACTATGCACGAACTGTTTCCAAAGGTAGATTGACTCAAGAAGCGATGGATAAGCGAATGTCATTGATTATTCCCACGGAGAACTTTGATGATCTGGGTGATGCTGATGTCGTGATCGAAGCGGTATACGAGAACTTGGATCTTAAAAAAGAGATATTTGCGAAGTTAGACAAGATTATGAAGCCGGGTGCACTGCTCGCCACTAACACCTCAGGTTTAGACGTTGATGCCATAGCGAACATGACATCGCGCCCAGAGTATGTTTGTGGCATGCATTTCTTTAGCCCTGCCAATGTCATGCGTTTGCTGGAAGTTGTCCGAGGCGATGCATCTTCGCCCGCTACCCTAGGCACAGCGATGGCACTAGGTAAGCGTTTAGGTAAAGTTTCGGTGATGGCGGGTAATTGCCCGGGCTTTATCGGCAACAGAATGATCGGCGGTTACAGCCGTCAAGCCAGTACGATGATTTTGGAAGGCGCTAAACCAGCTGACGTTGATCGGGTG
>CAXRCG010000252.1:0-15052 GCA_964228885.1 Pseudomonadales bacterium
CTTAGTCCATAACGACGAAGAGCCTGCTCTGATAGCTCAATGGTTACTTCTTCGCGCCGAGTGCCAAATAATTCAACGATGGAAATATAGGGTAAAGCGGCAACTTCATCGCGAAGTTCTTCAGCAAGACGGGTCAAAGCACGTTCGCTCACTTCCCCATGGACGGCAACGCGGATCATTTCGTTTCGATATTCGACGCGCCGGACCTGAGGCTTCTCAATATCACGCGGCAACGAGTTGACCGAGTCCACCGCGTTCTTAATCTCATTCAGAAAGCCTTCCATATCATCGGTAGGCAATGTCGATACATCGATGCGAGCGTAATTTTCCTCAGCAAAAGAGTAGTAACGGTAGACGCTGTCGATATTATCGATCGCGTTTTCAATGCGAACGACTACTTGTTCTTCTATCTCCTGTGGTGCAGCGCCGAGCCAGGTCACCTCGATAGAAACCTGATTTGGTTTAAAGTTCGGAAAAGCTTCTCTTTCCATCGCGATAAAGCCAAGGATGCCAGCTAAAAGAATGCCGACCATTAGCAGGTTTGCGGCAACGGTATTCGTCGCCCACCAGGCAATCAATTTACGCATGTTTTTTTCCGTTCAGTTGACTTCGATGCAAGATTAATTCCGCCTCGCTAACGCAGACTCATCCAGCGATGCTTCGAGTGGCTTGAGCGCCATGCCCTGAATCGCGTTTCGCACGGGAGAAACCACAACTTTCTCATTCAACGAAAGACCACTAGAAATAATCGCCTCCCGCTCGGAGCTGTAGGAAACGACAACTGCTCGTATTTCCAGCAGGCCATTTTCGTTAACCACGAAAACCTTATTTCCGGCGCGCAATCCTTCCCGCGGGATCGCGTAGCCATCATTAATTCTTCGTCCGGTAATCTCTGCTTCAACATACAGACCTACCGCTAGCGGCATCTGATGCTGCGAAACATTAAGTTGATAAGGCGATTCAACCACAGCAAGGCCAAACAGCATTCGGGTGTTTTTGTCAATCGAGGCATCAAGACGCGTAAGTTTGCCCTGCCACCTCTGCTGCTTGCCTGCTACGTTGGCTTTGAAAACAACAGGCAGCCCGTGACCGGGTTCAGCAACAAAACCGATGGGCAAATTCAGAGATGCAAGTTGCGTGTCGTTGAGGGGCAACCTGACTTCGACAACCTGGGTTGAAAAAGCTCTCGCAAGGCGTGTCCCGGGCGCAACGTACTGACCAACATTCACATCAATACTGGCTAATCGGCCGCTAAAAGGTAATGAAATTTTAGTTCGTGCTAGGTTAAGCATTGATTGTTCGTAACTGGCTTCCGCTGCTGCCAGCATCGCCCTGGCTTCAGCTACTTGTGGTTTTTTCAAAGCAAGGGGCGAAGCATCCTTGGCGTTTCGTAGCTGTTTCTTCGCAACATCTGCGGTGGCCAGCGCGGTCTGCAATCTCACTTCGGCTTCCGCCATTTTGGCCCTAGCCTGCGCCAATGCGAGTTGGTAATCAAGGTCCTCGATTTCAACCAAGGTGACTCCCGGTTCAACCAAGCCACCCTCTGTGAATTCCGTAGAAACAGAAACAACCCGACCCGCCACCTGCGCGACGATATCGACCTCGGTTCTGGCTCTGACCTCACCCTCGGTCCGGACCTGAAGCTCGGTATCGGCACCTTCAACGTTCTTAACGAAAACGCTGAGCGCCCGAGGCCCCTCTTCTTTTTTCTCAGGTTCAGGCTTGGCCCAATCCAAAACAAGAAAAGCACCTACACCTCCGGCAAGTACGATCACCGGTGCAATCATTTTAATGGCTATGTTCACTTTCATTCCTTACCAGTCCCAGGAGTGGTTTAAATACGCGCAGCGTCTTTTCAGACATGCGACGACACTAAACCGGATTAGGTTGCTATACGCGGCCGAACTTTATGCCGAACAAAAAAAATATGTGAGCATTTGAGGCGAACTGATTGAAAGACAAGGTGACTCAGCGAGATTTCCAGTATTACCTGCCAAACCGGGTCTTCCGGAAGGATCAATGAAACAAAAAGGGCGCTGCCGCACTTCGTCATCTATCATCTCTGCTGGGCAATAGAAACGAAGCCGAGCATCTTTATCCTAATTCGAAAAGGACAATCAAATTTTCCAGGCATTTAGCGAAGCCTATGACAACCAGCGAAGCTTGTTGTATGTGATTGCAGCATCGCCAGCCCTAACATCGAGCGGTATTCACTGTGCTTTGGTAGACTTTGACCCGACTTCCCTACACACTCTAGCTTACTCCAAGGTAAACCTGAATTTTCGGGGAGATAATGCCACTATTGCAGAAATCCGCGACATATGGGGATGCCCGATTGGAGATTAAATTAGCACGGGTAATGCGTTACGCAAAGTAAAAACAGGCGCCGCACGGTAGCGGAAGGACAACAAATTGGAATATCGAAACCTTGGTAAACATGGCCTCGAAGTGCCGGCGCTATGCTTGGGCACGATGACTTTTGGTCTTCAAGTAGAAGAAAAAACCTCGCAAGCAATCCTTGATTGTGCGCAGGAAATGAAACTGAGCTTTCTCGATACAGCTGACGCGTATCCACTTGGCGGAACCCGCGAAACCATCGGTGAAACCGAAGCAATCATCGGCCGTTGGATGAACTCACGCGGTAACCGAGACGACCTCATTATTGCCACCAAGTGTTTTGCTCCAACTCACAAGCGGCCCAACAATCGCGGGTTGTCCCGCAAACACATCATGGATTCGGTTGATGCCAGCCTGAAACGACTACAAACAGATTACGTCGACCTCTATCAGTCTCACGGTTTTGATACCAACACGCCAATCGAGGAAACATTACGAGCATTTGAAGATCTGACCCGAACCGGAAAAGTGCGCTATGTGGGATGCTCTAACTACCCTGCATGGCGACTCGGTCAGGCGCTTTCAGCCGCCAAAAGCCTGAACATCAGCGGCTATGCCTCTGTTCAACCGCGCTATAATCTCCTATATCGAGAGATTGAGACGGAACTTCTGCCGCTTGCCCGAGCCGAGGGGCTTGGCGTGCTTGTTTACAACCCGCTAGCGGGTGGTTTTCTATCCGGTAAATATAAAAGCGGCCAAGAGCCAGTCGCGGGTACCCGTTTTACACTGGGCACCGCTGCCGAAAGGTATCAGGCGAGATATTGGCACGACGCTCAGTTCAACGCCGTTTCAACACTTAGAGAAGTGGCAGCATCCAAAGGACTCAACATGGTTTCTGTCGCTGTCGCATGGGTTCTAAGAAACCCAGCGGTGTCATCTGCTATTATCGGCGCCAGTCGAACAGATCAGCTTGAGGCTAACCTAGCTGCATTGGAAGTGAATTTCGATGAAGAACTTGAACAAGCGTGCGAGGCGCTTTGGTGGTCGTTACCACGGAGACCGGTAGCAGAAGGCTATAGATGAACGAGATTCTGAATCCCTGAAGGTGAATGCCGAGGTTAGCACCAGGCCTAAAAAAATTACAATTAAAGTGAATTTAACTCATGAACCCCGCTATCGGCCTCACACTCTATACTCTGGCTCTTTTGCCACTAATCTATTTCGGCAATCCTGCGATCGCACTTCTTGTTGGTATGGCGATCACCCTTGGCCTTAACAAAACGCTCATTAGCAATGCGCCGGTGCTTGGCAAATACAGCCTGCAGGCTGCCATCGTACTGCTTGGGCTAAAACTCAACATTGGCGATTTGTGGCGAATAAGCGCCCATTACACGCTCGCTATTTTTATTTATGTCATCGCTGCGATCACAATCGGTTTGTTGATTGGCCGATTGATGAAAGTCGAGCGGAACAGCAGCCTGCTGATGGCATCTGGCACTGCGATATGCGGCGGCACTACGATTGCCACGCTGTCTCCTATTATCAAGGCTAGACCCGATCAAACTGGAGTCGCTTTGGCTATCGTCTTTTTGTTGAATGCTGTTGCGTTGTTCACTTTTCCCCTTATTGGTCATTGGCTAGAAATGACACAGGAGCAATTTGGCGTTTGGGTTGCACTCGCAATTCACGATACTAGCTCTGTCGTGGCCACTGCGCAGATCTATGGCGGGGAAGCCGCCGCAGTGGCGACTACGCTGAAACTGGGCAGAACCTTGTGGCTAATACCGCTTGTGCTGATTGTCAGCTTTTGGGAACGCTCCGAGGGAGCAAAAGTTCGACTACCAGGGTTTATTCTCTTGTTTCTGCTCGCCTCAGTTGCAGGCTCAACGCTTTCGATGCCAGCCTTTATACCATCCACAGCCGCGGCATTATCGAAGGCGCTACTGGTAATAGCGCTGTTTTTTATCGGTACAGAAATATCCCGCAGTACGCTTGGCAATTTGAAAGGAAAAGTGCTTGTTCAAGCCTTAGCACTTTGGGGCATTGTTGTCCCCGCGACGCTGTTTATGGTTATGAGGTTCGTTGATTAATGTAAGTTAGTTCATTCGAGCATAAGGTTAGGAAAAACAATTCTTTCCTGTTCTCTCTGTGATTGGCTAACCTCCGGTCATGAACAGTAAAATCAAAAAGCCCACCGTATTGAAGGTCGATCTAGCCAGCATGGCAGCCATCGGTTTTTTTATGTTTTATGTCGTTGCTGGCGTATACGGTGCCATCAATTAGTTCCCCTCGGAAGCGACAGAGCTTCGCCACTAATACCCTGCGCACTAAGGACCTGCTGCTTCACTCGTCCTGATAGCGGTTGTACTTTTTAGCATTTCCCTTTGCTAACGCCACTGGATACTTGGTGCTATTTTTTACCATTTTTGCTTTAGCCGCGGCAGGAATATCGATACCCAACTGATCTGCGATTCTGAGCAGATACCATTGTACATCTGCAATTTCGTCGGCTACCTCGGATAATTTCTCAGCACCAAGGTTTCTGGACTCTTCTTCTGTTAGCCATTGAAAGTGTTCAACTAATTCAGACGCTTCAACACTGAGAGCCATTGCTAGATTCTTAGGCGAATGAAAGGTCTCCCATTCCCGCTCTGCTGTAAACCTATTAATGATTTTTGTGAGTTCACGAAACTCCGACATCCTGCCTCCAAAGATATTGATTAATTCGAACTTCCGAGTGTAGTGTCCACACACGCCAGAAGCTAATATTCGAGAACCTTACCCGACTGCCATAGAGGACCACTGATGAAGGTACAAACCAATTCCGACGTTTGCCCATGGGTGAGTAAATTTGCCCCGTTAGTACCAACAGCCGGTACGGTGCTCGACCTGGCTTGCGGGAAAGGCAGGCACACTGACTATTTCCTGGCAAAGGGTCACCCAGTGATTGCGCTCGACAGAGATACAACGGACATCGCAGCTTTTATTCAAAACCCCGCATGTAAAGTCGTTAAGTTTGACCTTGAAGATCCAGTTCTGATTGATGCAGACTGCAAAACAATGGTCTACGACACTCGGCTACCATTTTATGAACAGGAACTTGATTGTATCGTCGTTGTTAACTATCTGTATCGACCGCTATTACCTCTTCTGGCCCGCTCGCTCCGCTCTGGTGGCATTCTGATCTATCAGACCTTTATGACAGGTAATCATGTCTACGGACGTCCCCGAGATCCAAATTTCTTGCTCAAACCAGGTGAACTCTCTGAAACACTTCGTGCAGATCTAGAGCAAATCGACTTTTTCGAGGGTTATGTTGACACGCCTAAGCCTGCAGTAATTCAAAGCTATTGCGGTCGTAAACCATGACGCCCGTTTAGATCCGGAAACCATTCACCGCACATCAGCGACAATGCGGCGATAGCTGAAGTGAAGAGTCACTATGGCCGCACCATTACTGATCAATGAAGCATAACATCGCTTTCAGAGGGATACTTCGTACCGGTCCATCAAGTCTCGAACCAAACCACTACGCACGATGTCGTCACGCACGAACTTATGAACATGCACACGAGGTAGCCCTCTAACTCGCGATATCGCATCAGCAAGACCATTGGGTCCGCGGATATCACTCTGCTCAACATCCCCGTTTACTACAACCTGACAGCCCTCGCCGATACGTGTCAAAAACATTTTCATCTGCGCAACCGATGTGTTCTGGGCTTCATCCAGTATCACAAATGTATCCTCCGAAAATGTCTTGCCACGCATAAAAGCCAACGGCGCTGCTACTATGCGGCCATGACGAAGATAATAATCAACAGCACCACTGCCGAGTCGTTCATTTAACGTATCCCGAAAAGCTTCAATATAAACAGCAAACTTCTCGTTTATATCACCCGGAAGAAAACCGAGTTGCTCCCCTGCTTCGACAGCGGGACGAGTGAGGATAATCCTTTCGACCCGACCAGCTTCCAATGCGTCAGCAGCGATAGCTGCAGCACAATAGCTTTTGCCGGTGCCTGCAGGGCCAACTCCAAAAGTTAAACAGTTATTTTTTATGGCGTTAATGTAGTTTTTCTGTGCACTTGTTTTTGCTTCGAGGGGACGTATACATTTATTGGTGGTGTAGGCAGTTTCTACCGAAGGTGGCGGGGAGTGCAGCGTATATATATCTGCACTCTGGTTTTTTGCGTGTCGTTCTTTGCGGTTTGCGGATTTCTTGTTTTTCCTCCCTTCAAAATGTCTTTTGCTGCGCTCTGAAAATTTGAATTGGGCTTTTTTTGGCATAGTTAACGCTTACCTGCTTTGATGATTAAAAGGGGTTTGTTATCTATTGTTGGTCATAAACCAACTACTTTAATTTGGCAGCTTTCCTGCCGTCTCCTTTTGTCAGGTGATAAAACTCACGCGTCTGAACACTCTTTCCAACACAGATTTGAAATCTGTGTCTCTTCAGTATTGTGCCATTCTAAAAAATTCTCGCAACTAAAAATCAATCATTCGTTGATAAATATTTCACCTGCCCCTAACATAGGGTCAGGTTTGAATATTCAACCGCGCGTAGAAGCGCGGTTAAAAGCGTCGCTAGCCCACACTTGCGGTTACGGCTATCTCGACGACAAATTTCGGAGACGCCAACTTAGATTCAACACAGGCGCGGGTAGGTGGCGCGTCTTTGTCAACCCAGGCATCCCACACTTCATTCATTTCATTAAATAACTGAATATCTGACAACCAGATCGTAGCCGTTAGTAAACTAGACTTATCCGTTCCCGCCTCGGCTAACAAACTATCAATACTTTTCAGAATGTCTTTAGTTTGCGTAATCGCGTCTTCACCGGCAGCATTTTGTGCAACCTGCCCTGCCGTTGTTACAACACCGTTGTGTACCACCGCCTGAGACATTCGGGGGCCAGGTTTAATTCTCTTAATAGACATTAATTTCTCCTTTTACGCTTGTACTGATTATGACATCCGGTTTAAACCTGATCCGTAAAATTAGCGAACATAAAGTTTTTGACCTTTACTTCCATTACCATTTTAGTTTCGTCCTTTCGCACGGAACAGACAACAAGTAGCAGAACCCAAAAGTTCGGTATGTTTTCAATTTTGAATCAAGAATTTCTGTTCTTCTATCATCTCATAGGCAAAAAAAAAGCGCGACGATTGCTATCGCCACGCCTTTCTTAGCATGCGCTTTGATTGAGAATCTAGCGCCTACGAATTACCCCTGGTCTTCAGGCCCGCCTTTGCCATGGCTGAATCAACAGCATCGTTGTAACAGGCACGGTTCTTCATTACCTGCGTCAACGAGCCGGCGTCTGTTCGATGGAAAGTACCACAACCCTGTTTGGCTGCTCTCTTTATTTTTGATACCACAACCGAATGATTTTTTTCGGCGTTCGTAATCGTTGTTTGGTTTGAAGTTCGAAGTGTTTCTTTACTCACTACAGATGCGCCTGCGGTCATGGCGAAAGTTGTCGTTAGTGCCACAGCAATAATGGTCTTTTTTATCATCTCAATATCCTCATATTTATATTTAACAGGCTCCAATCCAACATGGCGCTGAATGCCTGCGTGCAATTAGACATGGAAACTACGGAGAAGGGTTAACAGTATGAGACAAGCCGAAAACCTGAAACGACTAATCTTTGAGTTGAGCTTTTGACGAGATAGATGCCAGTCAATAACTCAGGCGCATCACCTGCGTGTAACAAGGCCGATGAAGGTCTTTACTCTCGCCAGACATATTTTCGCTTAGGGTTCAGCGCTTGTTTCAGGATAAAATTTCGATCACCTGAGCCAAACGTTCAGTTGACAAAATAGCATCTTCATACTCAGGATGAAGGTTTCTCACGATAACATCCGTATATCCAAGCGAGCCTAAGTCAGCAAATTTTCTTGCGACCAATTCAGCATCTCCGATAACTAATGCTTCCGGATTGAACCCTCTATAACCTCGGGACGCAATCTGTTGTTTTAAAGCGTCCGCTTCACCTGCTGATGCTGCAACAAAAACATCCCTTCGAATGGCAATCGTTTCAGGCGAAGTCTTTTGATGAACTGAAAGTGCTGTCTGATAAACATCCATTTGCCTTTCTGCCTCTGCCCTCACCAGACCAGGCCCTGCAAGCCAAACATCACCCATTCTAGCTGCCCGATCAATCGCAATATCCGCTGATGCCCCTATCCAAACCTCAATGTTCTCAGGTGGTGTAGGCGATATCCGAGCATTCTCCATTTTCCAATGGCCATCAAGCGATACCTTCTCACCGGCCCAAAGCGCCTGCATGACCTCAAGCGACTGTTCAAATGCTTTAGCGCGATATTTTTGTTCCGTACCCATAGCCCTGAACGCAGCTTCGCCATATCCAAGACCGCATTGCATAATAAACTTACCGCCGGTGATACATGCTAGCGTCGCAATTTGTTCCGCGGCTAAAACCGGATGCCACATCGGCAACAGAAATAACGCACCCACATCGCGGTGGTCCCACTCTGCCATCATTCTGGCAATCATTGGAACATTTTGATAATAGGGGCTAGCAACAGCGTGATGATCTCCGACAAACAGCGAACTCAGCCCGGCACCCGCCGCCGCAGTCGATCGGGCCAACATTTGCCTCGGCCCCTCTCGGAAGTCCTTATCGGCAAATGCGCTGGTAATCGATATACCTACTTTCACTGAACACTGCCTCCACTCTTTTTGGTCAGACCGCTTTTTTATTTTCCCTGAAAAATCGGCGACCGTTTTTCCGCAAACGCTTTCCTGCCTTCCTTGTAATCCTCGCTATCGAAACAGGTATCTACGAGATGCGCCACTTCACTCGAAGCCTCGGTCATGGAATATCTTTCGAATGCATCGACCGCTGCCTTGGCAGCAAACACCGTTAACGGTGCATTAGCAGCGATTAACCTGGCATAGTCGGTCACCGCGTGTTCCAGTTCAGACGCCTCAATGACAAAATTTATCAGGCCAATCGACTTTGCCTCTTCGGCATCCATAAAACGAGCTGTGAACATGATGTCCCTTGCAACGGAAGGACCAACCAAACGCGCAAGTTTAGCTAGCCCAGGATACTCATAACCAAGACCTAGTTTCGCAGCAGGAATACCAAAGGTAGATGAAGGCGTTGCAAACCGAACATCTGCATTCAGTGCCGTCGCTAAACCTCCGCCAATACAAAACCCATCGATCATGCCGATGAGAGGCTTGCTGAATTTCGCCAGCCAGGCATTCCCTCTTGCGGAAATCGCCTCGTAATTTCTGCGTTGCTCGGCATTGCTTCGATGTTGATCAAATTCAGATATATCAGCGCCTGATGCAAATGCTTTACCTCCGGCACCGGTCATCACGACGACCCGAACTTCGGAGTCAGCCTGATAAGCTTCGAGAACATCTCCGATGCCCTGCCACATTTCTAGACATATGGCATTTCGCCGCTCGGGCTGATTGAAAGTCAGCCAGCCAATCCCATCTTTGACTTCTGCTAGAATTTTAGTTGTTTTCAACTCTAGGGTACTCATCTATTTATCTGTGCCTCTTATTTTAAATCTTGTTAGCTATTTTACTGGGGGTTACCACCCCAACCGCATCACGCTGGTCCTATCGAATTGTTTTGCACCACGCCCGATTCGATCAACTCCCTCACCGAGAGCTCATCAAGCCCGAATTCCCGCAGAATTTCCACTGAATGCTGTCCCGGGCTTGGTCCGGCCCGAACAAACTGCTCAGTTTCTGGAAACAAAGATAAATTAATTGGCGTTCTAACAAGATTTAATTTACCCAACAATTCATGCTCAGCAGGTTTGACCATTTTGAGGTGCTGCACCTGATCATCTTCGAAAGCCTCACTTATCTTATTTATAGGACCACAGGGAACGCCAACTGCATTAAGTTTATTAACCAACTCTGCCATCGTGAATTTTTGGCAAAGGGCATTGACTTCACGGTTCAAACTTTCCCGGTTCTCAAATCTAGAGCGACCAACCGCATACAAGGGGTTCTCCAGCAATTCTTGAGCATCCAACGCCTGACAAAAATTGCGCCACATCTTCCCACTGCTGGCTGCTAGATTCACGAATCCATCTTTGGCTGAATACATACCCATCGGCGCAAGAGTTGGATGGAAGTTACCTTCTTGCTCCGCGATTTCCCCATCCATTGTGTATCTGGAGCCTTGAAAATCGATTTTGCTCATCATCGCTTCGAGTAAAGATGTGTGAACCCATTGTCCATCACCCGTTTTCACTCTATGTAACAGCGCCAACAAAATCCCCTGACCAAGAAACATACCTGCGCTGGTGTCAGACACCGCAATTCCGGCACGCATAGGACCGCCACCCGGCGCACCAGTAACAGACATAAGCCCGCTTGAACCCTGTACGATCTGATCAACGCCAGGACGATGCTGGTAGGGTCCTGTTTGACCAAAACCAGAGATACTCGCCAGAATGATACCCCGGTTTTCTCTTCGCAAATCCTCGTACTCTATGCCGAGGCGTTGCTTGACATCACTGCGAAAGTTTTCAACTACAATATCGGCGCCAGCCACCATTTGTTTGAATAGCTTTGAGCCCTTCGGGTGTTTGAGGTCAAGTACCAAGCCGCGTTTGTTTCGATGCAAGTTTTGTTGATCGGAGCCCTCATGCGCACCGGACAGAGAATTGTTTGATCCGCTGGTAACGGGCGGTTCAATACGAATAACGTCAGCTCCCCAGTCGGCTAAAAGACGAACAGCTGTCGGCCCGGCTCGGGCAATCGTGAGATCCAATACTTTGTACCCAGAGAGCGGTCTTTCCTGTGCTTTTTCAACCATTGCTTTTGTTCGTCCTGAAATCTAAAAAAAATTTGCTGTGAAATACAATCCCATGTCTGCATCAGCAAATAAACTCATCCTTTAAACCGCTGATATTACATGGGCTGCTGTGAGTATCGACTACACAGCCACTTTCTTGGCACAACCCCTCATCAGGATTACCCAACAGATCTAGTGCTTCGAATTCCCTCAGCGGGCTAAGTGCTGTATAACGGCGTCATGAAAATTCCAAAGCGACTAAAACCCCTCGTCGACGACGGCTTGATTGATGAGGTTATCACTCAACTGATGAGCGGAAAAGAAGCATCTGTGTTCATGGTTAGATGTGGCGCAAAAACCCGCTGTGCCAAAGTATATAAAGAAGCAACCAATAGAAGCTTTAAGAAAGCCGCCACCTATCAGGAGGGCAGAAAGGTCCGCAACAGCCGTCGAGCACGGGCAATGGAAAAAGGCTCGCGGTATGGTCGTCGTCAGCAAGAAGAAACCTGGCAGAACGCAGAACTCGATGCGCTTTACAAAGTCTCTGCCGTGGGCGTGCGTGTTCCCGAAACCTTTGGCTGCGTTAACGGTGTGCTGTTAATGGAACTGATAACCGATGAAGAGGGCTATGTTGCGCCAAGGCTTGCCGATGTCTCCATGACGCAGGAACAGGCTATCGAAGATCACGGCGTGATGATGCAGTATATCGCTCGCATGTTATGTGCCGGTATTGTTCATGGCGATCTGTCTGAATTTAATGTACTGGTCGACCAATACGGCCCGGTAATTATCGACTTACCTCAGGCTGTCGATGCCTCATCAAACAATAACGCCGAGGCAATGTTTCATCGAGATGTGAATAAAATTCGAGACTACTACGGTCTGTTCGCCCCCGAACTACTGAGCACCCGATACGCCAGTGAGATCTGGTCTGTTTATAGCGAGGGTGACTTGAGCCATGAAACAATACTCACGGGCACTTTCCAAGACGACACGGAAGAAGCGGATGTCGATGCAGTCATGGAGGAAATCAAAGCGGTATATGCCGAGGAGCAGACGCGACAGGCCTACCTTCGCTCCCTTGAAGAAGATCAGCCCGAGCCTTATTGATCCCTCACCCTACTTTCGATGAGTAACTTGATCACTGGGTTTTCTGACGTGATATCTACTATGCCGGAGGCAGCCTGAAAATCATCTGGTGAAGTATTCGCGATTCCTGAAGATGAAATTCGCGCAATTAGTATAACCGCATCAAAATTTGCGAGACTCATTCCCTGCATCATCCCCATGGTTTCATCCAACGTCACCAGACGCGGCAAATCAGCCACCCGCATGCGCTGCACAGCAAGAGGCATAGGCGGCCCGGCGCTGGCTTTGGCATAAACAAACACCGAGTCGTTGGGATTACTTTCTACCGCATCAGCGACTTCAACCAAAAGTTGGACAGAACGAATAGGCCCAACTGGTGTGTCAGCATCTTTAACTGGCGTGGGCACATCATTAGCCATTGGCGCTGCGGGAACTGCTGGCATCACCGCCGCCGGTGGCGCCTCGTCACCCAGTTCTGCACGTAACCGTGCTATTGCCTGCTGAATCAAGCTGGCACGTTCCCCTTCAACACCAGTGGCCAAAGCTTTTTCAAATAACGTCACCGCGACACCGAGCTCACCCGTTTGAAATGCATTCATCGCCTTGATTTCAAGCATGACAATGTTCTGTGGATTAAGTGAATATGCAGCATCAATCGCCTTAGTTACCCGCGCCGTCATCTTTCTGCCATCTGCCAGGAACAGCGCCTCGGCATAATAGCCGCTTAGGCCTGGATCTTGAGGGAACTGTTCTAGCAGGTGTTGATAGGCATCGGCGGATTTCTCAAATTCACCCATGTTCATATAAGACTGCCCCAGCAAAAACCAGCCATCGTGATTTTCTGGTTGATTTTCAAGACGTTTGGCAAGTCTCAAAACGCTACCGCGCATACCATCGTTGTCGTGCGGGCTGGCGGTCTTAAACTCACTGGCAAGTTCCAGATCATTGATCGCCCCCCAAGACAAACCAAAATCCGAATAGGCCGTCACGGCAAAAAGAGGCACCAGAAGGGCAGCTGCCAATACCAGTCTCGAGATTTTATTACCCAGCCCAACTGACATCGAGTCACCGACGGCAGTTTCGGGGTCGCCCTCATCCTGCATCGCGGTTTCACTGAGCAAATTTTGTTCGAGCTCCAGTTTGAGTGATGCAAATTGTTCCGACGTGATTTCACCCTCTAACTGATTTTTTTCCAACTCCGCCAGTCGTTCACGGTAAAGTTCGACATTCAGCTGTGAACGATCAGCTTGGCCATCATCAGTTGCCCGATGTCTGAAAAGCGGTATCAGAACAAAGCTAGCGGCAGCAAGACATAAAACACCAGCGATCAACCAAAAATTTGTAATCATTTGGACAGCAACTGCTTCAATCGGTCTTGATCATCATCGCTGAGCACATTGTCTTGGGCAAGAGAACTGCGACGGCTGACGAGTCGGACCAGCACCGCTACCGCAATAAAAAAGAGCACCACAGGTCCAAACCAAAGGACGTAGGTGCTACCTTTGACCTGAGGATTATAGAGTATGAAGTCACCGTAACGCTGTTGCATAAAATCCCTGACTTCATCGTCGGACTTGCCCTCCAGCACCAGACGGTGCACTTCACGACGCAGGTCCTTGCTAATCATCGAGTCGGAGCCTGCAAGGTTTGTGTTCAAACACTGAGGGCAGCGTAATTCATCGATAAGACTGTTGTATCGTTTTCTCATGTCTTCATCGGGAAAGCTGTAGGCATCAATCGCCGCCATCGCCGTCAAGGACTGAATGGACACCACGAGGATCATCACTAGCGCACTTAATCGAAGCATTACAGATCCACCCCCGCAGTCCGTGTCGCGACACTATTTGCCCTTAACTGTTCAATCACCGGTTTCATTTCCTTATCAAAAATATAACGATTCACAGGTCCGACATGTTTGTATTGTATTACCCCCTCTGCATCGATAATAAAGGTCTCGGGTGCACCGTAAACGCCCAGGTCGATGCCAAGTTTGCCGTTGTCATCGACGATATTAAAAACGAAAGGGTTCTCGTAACGCCTCAACCACGCCTGTGCTTTAATCACCTCGTCGTTGTAATTGACACCATAGAGCGGCACGCCCTCTTCTTTACTAATTCGAAGCAGTTCGGGATGTTCAAGCACACAGTTTGGGCACCAGGTTGCCCAGACATTGACGAGACTGACCTCACCCTTCAGGTCTTCCCGGGTCAAGATCCGATCAACGTCATGCAACTCCGCAGCTTCAAAATCGGGGAAAGGCCGGTCAATCAACTCCGATGGTAAAATGTGTGGGTCCTTCAGGCTAAAGCCTACACCCAGCGTAATGACCAGTAGAATAAATACTATAAGTGGTATCAACAGACTTTTGTTCACGCTGCTCATGTAGTAGCTCCGGCAACACCATCAGCATGGTTGGATATTTGCTGCTTCGCAACTCTCACTCTTCTATAGCGCCTGTCAAACACTGTGATGAAACCGCCCATAGCGATCAATACCCCGCCAAACCAGATCCAGCGAACGAAAGGCTTATAGTGTACTCGCACTGCCCAGGCTTTATTTCCTAGTGGCTCACCTAAGGCTACAAAGAGATCTCGAAATAACGAGGGCTCAATATCAGCTTCGGTCATCACATTACTCGAGGCGGGATAGAACCGTTTCTCGGGATATAACGTCAGCAACACTTTACCTTCCTGTATGACGTCTATATCGCCTCTGTCCGCCATGAAATTAGGTCCAGATTCCTTTGACACACCGTTGAATCTGAACTCATAACCCGCAAGTTCGACCGAATCCCCAGGCACCATTCGAACGTCTCTTTCTTCACT
>CAXRCG010000253.1:0-2863 GCA_964228885.1 Pseudomonadales bacterium
ACAATTCCGTAGCGACTGGTTTGGCTCCAAGGCACTTCCTCAACAGCGACAATACTACACTTAAACTCCTCATAGAGCCTTACCATTTGCGACAGGACGCCCTCTCCATCTCCAACGCAAAAATCATCAGCTAGGACAACGGCAAAAGGTTCTGCACCTATCAACGGTTCACCAGTTAAAATTGCGTGTCCCAATCCTTTCATTTCCTTCTGCCGCACGTAGGAAAAAGTGCACTGGGCCATTAAATTTCGGATACCGACCAACAGCTGCTCTTGGTCAGAACCGGCGATCTGGTGCTCGAGTTCATAACTGGTATCAAAGTGATCCTCCAGCGCACTTTTGCCCCGACCAGTTACAAACCCGATTTGAGTCAACCCTGCCTCGCTCGACTCTTCGACCCCATATTGCACCAGAGGTTTGTTGACAATCGGCAACATTTCCTTCGGCATCGATTTAGTAGCCGGAAGAAAGCGTGTGCCGTATCCGGCAGCGGGAAACAAACATTTTCTAATCATTACCATTATTTCCTTAATGAAACGAGACTGACGAGGGGTTCCATTGGAGAAACACATCTATTATTCAATAGACTGCTTCAGACTTTTTTCTTAAGCAAGGTCCCAGCATCTAACCTTAAGTTCGCGTTCAGCCGTTGTTTAGCAAATTACGCGACCCATGCTTGCATCAGCCCCACTCCGCCATTCGAATTTTAATGTCACAATGACCTTCATAGAAGAAAAGTCACCCTGCCGATGAAGTGTCATGCAATCTGTCGAGAGCAAAAATTGTCAGCTGAATACTAAAAAACATATTTGCCCCATTTATGGCTTTCAGTATCTGGTTCCAAGGGGACATCTCGGTAAATAGGGTCGATGAATGTCGCTCGGTAATGAATCCCTGATAGCTCTAAAATTCTTAGAATCTCAATCAACCGATTAATGACATAGTCCTGAATAGCCCGCTTTGACATTACCCCATTAAACCGTCGTATCAAGTGCTCGACCGTAGGCATCATCAAAACGCTCAATGTCACTCTCACTCAGATACTCGCCGGATTGCACTTCAACAATTTGGAGCGGCTCCAAACCTGCGTTCATCAGCCGGTGAAGAGCCCCTACAGGGATATAAGTCGACTCGTTTTCCCTTAACTCAAACGTTTCATTGTTGCAGGTTACCTGTGCCACTCCACTCACAACAATCCAATGCTCGGCGCGGAATTGATGCTTTTGCAAGGACAATCGCTCTCCGGGGTCTACAGAAATACGCTTGGTTAAATGTCGAGGCCCCTGATCCACTGTTTCATACCAACCCCATGGACGATGAACTCGGCGATGCAGCAAGTGCTCTTGACGGTCTGCCTCACCTAAGCTTGTAACAATGCCCTTCACGCGTTGACTTGCATCGCTGGCTGCAACCAAAACGGCATCAGCCGTTTCAACGACGACAATCCCGTCAACACCGACCAAAGTTACTAATCGTTCTGAAGCCCGAACAAAACTATTACTTGTGTCCTCCAAGAGGACATCACCCTGAACGCTATTTTGCTGACCATCTTTGGAGGAGACAGACCACAAAGCCTGCCATGAGCCTATATCATTCCAGCCCGCAGCAAGCGGTACAAAAGCCACATTATCCGCGTGCTCTAACACCGCATAATCAACTGAGTCAGAGGGACACGCGCGAAATGCCATCGAATCCGGGCGAAGAAACAGATCATCCTGGGCTCGGTTTATCCAGGCCTCCTCAACCCCATCGGCGATCGCTGGCGCCCACTGCTCGAGCGCAGTCAAGTAAGCCGACGCCCTGAAAACGAACATGCCACTGTTCCAAAGATACTCGCCTGAATTTAAGTAGGACTGCGCAGTTCTTTCATCAGGTTTCTCGACGAATCGTGCAACGCTGTAACCGGGTCCTAGTTTGGATCCTCGCTGAATATAACCATAACCTGTTTCAGGCGCCGTAGGCTCAATTCCAAATGTTACAAGTGCTTCATTCTCGGCTAATAAGACCGCGTCTTCTGAAGCTCTAACAAATGCCTCTGAATCTGTAACAACATGATCAGAAGGCAGAACCAGCAAGATGCCATCAGCATCCGATAGGGCAGCCGCGTAGGCAGCTAAGCCAATGGCCGGTGCAGTATTTTTACCTTCAGGTTCTAAGATAATCTGAGCGTTGAAAACCCCAATTTCTCTAAGCTGTGCGCTGACTAAGAAGCGATGAGCTTCGTTGCAAACAATGATCGGAGCGGCGCAGGGATTTATGTTTTGAAGTCTCAACACCGTGTTTTGCAAAAGGCTTTTATCATCGACTAACGCCAAAAACTGCTTTGGATAGTCTTTCCGAGACAGTGGCCAAAGCCGCGAACCCGACCCGCCGCACAGAATAACTGGATGTATCATTGATCTTTCAACTCTGTTTTGTCGACGCTAGTATAACTGGCCTTGCCAAACCATTCATTAAAACCCTCAAGTGGGTTCTCACTATAAAACCCTAAGTGTGCAAGCTTCTGGTGAGCAGACTAACGAAAAGCACGCTATTCTCGAGCCTTGTTCAGAACAACAAAAACAGGGGTTCAAGAAGCATATTGGAAGTGATTTCTAGGAGGGTCTGGCCCTGCCGATTCAAGCGAAGAGAGGCTTAAGTCCAGTATAGAAAAGTTTCAGGCACCAAATAAGCGGGTTAACCCTCATTTAATCGATCACTTCCTTGCAAGTAGGCCTCAGACAGCCGTTGATAATAACGGGCATTGGCTACATTCGCTGCGTACTGATCCCGGGTGGCAACCAGTTTTGCTGGAACACCGGCAATTACCGAATTCTCTGGGAATATAGCATTTTCACGGACAATCGCTTGGCCGGCAACGATC
>CAXRCG010000254.1:0-3541 GCA_964228885.1 Pseudomonadales bacterium
CCGACCCTAACTGAGACATCACGGGCCTTGGCTCATCTCCCCATTGTTCTTCAAGAACGGAAAAATCCACCGAATTGCCGTCAATTCGTGGTGGCGTGCCGGTTTTAAGTCTGCCGGTCCGAGGACACAGTTCTCGTAATCGATCTGCCAGCGTGATGACAGCCGCATCACCCATGCGCCCGCCCGACTGGTTTTCCAGCCCTATATGAATCTTCCCATTCAAAAACGTGCCGGCCGTGAGAACGCATGCGGGAGCGGTGAAACGAATACCAGTGGCGGTTCTTACCCCGTTCACTGTTTCACCGGTGAGCTCGATATCATCGACCGCATCCTGGAACACAGTCAGATTGTCCTGCGCAAAAAGTATTTGACGAATCGCATTTCGATATAAGACTCGATCGGCTTGCGCTCTGGTTGCTCTTACGGCGGGACCTTTCCTTGCATTGAGCACTCTGAATTGAATACCTGCGAGGTCCGTCGCCGTAGCCATAGCGCCACCTAAAGCGTCAATTTCCCGCACGAGGTGTGATTTGCCGATGCCACCTATCGCCGGATTGCATGACATTTGACCTAGCGTATCGATCGAATGGGTAATGAGCAGGGTGCGCACACCGGTGCGGGCAGCTGCCAATGCTGCTTCAGTACCCGCATGGCCACCGCCTACCACGATGACATCGAACGTACGATGAGTGCTCATTTTCCGTCTTTGTTATAAAAAAGGGAGAGGAGTATACGAATAATTCTAGTTGAACTTAAGTTATCCGGCTTCTAGGCCGACAGATTCACAAAAGTTAGGTCTGCTTTCGTTGCTAGTAACGTCGTATAAAAAATTAATTAATATATGTATTAAAAAAGATAGTTTGATGTTGTTGTTATTAGGGCATCACTTTTTGTGGATAGATACACCATAGTTAGAGGGCGCGGGTATTTCAGTCGCGTATAAAGCGTTATATAAGATACCAAAAACAACCGAATAAGACCTGTGCTAATCGGGGATATCTCTGTCTGTCGTTATACCTCTTTTTCTGAACCCTATTTCTTCACAAGGTCACCCACAGAGTTGTCACCAAAACCATTCACATCAGCAGGACTAATTGCGTGGTCAGATCAATTTTCTAGCGATGTTGTGGACAGGGTGTTACTTACCTATGCAAAAACTGCTGAAAATCAAACCTAGGATATCGTCACTCGCTATACGACCTGTCAAAGAGTCGATCGCGGTTTGAACGCGTTTTAAATCTTCGGCCAATAGCTCTGCGGCATTGTGATGCTCGAAGGCGAGTAGAGACTCAGAAAGGCCGTTATGTGCCTCGGCGAGAGCATCAATGTGTCGTTGGCGGGCGCTGAAGACCGAGTCTTGAGTCCCCTGTACTAAGAGCGAGTTTTCAATGGTTTGAATCAGTGCTTCTATTCCGTCGCCTGTTTTTGCGCTGACTGCAACATGACGGATGTTGCCGTGACTCGGAAGTACGCCAGCTTCTTTTCCAGAAATATCAATTTTATTTAGGACCTGAATGTTAATGGCTGTATCAGGTAGCCACTCGACATTAATTTCCTGTGGCTCATTATCATCAATGATATGAAGTACGAGGTCGGCTGCTTGACTGCTGGATTTAGCACGTTTAACGCCTTCTTGTTCAATGACGTTGTCTGTCTGGCGAATACCGGCAGTGTCGATTAGATCCAAGACAACATCGCCGGCTTTTATGCTTTGTTTTAGTGTGTCACGTGTCGTTCCTGGAACATCTGTAACAATGGCAATGTCATCACGAGCCAACGCATTCAACAGACTACTTTTACCGGCGTTTGGTGCTCCAATAAGAACTGCCAGGTAATGCTGGGTTTTTCTTTGTGACGTCGCAACATCGTTTAGTAACTGCTCGATAGTAGTGTTGCAGTCGGTAAGTCTTGATACAACCGAATGGCGTTCTAAAACATCGATGTCTTCTTCAGGAAAATCGATCGATGCTTCAGTTAGTGCTCTTAGTTCGTTGAGTTGGTTGGAGAGTTCGGTAACCAGCGCGGAGAAGGCCCCCGATAACGAGGCAGAAGCGATCTTTGCTGCTGTCTCTGTTTCAGCAGTGATCAAATCTGCAATGGCTTCCGCTTGTAGTAAATCAATTTTGCCGTTGATAAAACTACGCTCAGAAAATTCGCCGGGTCGAGCCTGTCTCGCTCCTAAATCTATGCAGCGCGATAGAAGCGTTTGTAAGACTATGTGTCCACCATGTCCTTGAATTTCCACCACATCTTCGCCGGTGAATGAATTAGGACTGGGAAAAAAAATAGCCAGGCCTGAGTCAATAGTTTGCCCTTCGTTGTCGAGGAAAGAACGATAATGAGCGTATCGAGGTGTGAGTTCTGATCCACTTAAAGCAAGTGCTATGGCGAGTGAATCAGGTCCACTCAAACGAATGATACCGACGGGACCGTTGCCGCGTGCCGTGGCTACAGCCGCGATCGTATCAGTATCAAGTCCCGTCATTGCTTTACGTCGATGTAGAGCTTATCGCGCAGCCGCTTGCTCAATTTGTCGAGTAACAACGTATTGCTGAGCAAATGACAGAAGGTTGTTGCACAACCAATATAGTACTAGGCCTGCTGGGAACCACATCATCAAGAAGGTAAAGGCAATAGGCATGTACATCATAATTTTGGCTTGCATTGGATCTGGCGGTGCTGGATTAAGGCGTTGCATCAGCCACATGCTGATGCCCATCAGGATAGGCAAGACAAAGTAGGGATCCATGGCAGAGAGATCTTCAATCCATAGAATGAAAGGCGCGTGTCGGAGTTCAACCGATTCGAGAAGCACCCAGTAAAGAGCAATAAAGACAGGCATTTGAATGAGCATAGGAAGACACCCACCCATTGGATTGATTTTCTCTTTTTTCCAAAGCTCCATCATGGCCTGCTGTTGTTTGGCTTTGTCGTCTGCGTACTGATCACGAATACTTTGAATCTTGGGCTGTACTGTTCTCATTTTTGCCATGGATTTATAGCTTGCTGCTGACAACCGGAAAAAGACCAGCTTGACCACGATGGTTAGCGCGATGATGGCCAGTCCCCAGTTGATAACAAACTGCTGGATTAAAGTGAGCAACCAGAAAAGCGGTTGAGCAAGCCACCAGAGCCAACCGTAATCAATAACGAGATCGAGATTTTCAGCTAACTCGGCCAGTGCTACTTGGTCTTTGGGGCCTACATAAAGAGTTTGAGTAATGGTCGCTGCTGATCTGGGAGCAATATCAACATTTTGGTTTTTGTATCCGATAACGTTGTCGCCATTAGAGAGTTGGCTAGCAAAGTAATCGTGACTTGCCTTTTGTGGGGGAATCCACGCAGAGACAAAATAGTGCTGCAATATCGCCACCCACCCAGCGGGCAAACGTTTTGAAAACGGCTCATCGTTCAAGTCAGAAAAACTGAGCTTGGTGTAGCGCTCATCGGGCTGCGTAAGCGCAGCGCCCAAATAAGGGCTAACAGATCGGAAGAGCACACGTCTGAACTCCAGTCACACAAGTCGATCTCGGATGCCGTC
>CAXRCG010000255.1:0-9208 GCA_964228885.1 Pseudomonadales bacterium
TCTCTTTTTTCAGCAGCAGCAAGGTTTGCGATACAACGCTCCGGCCCTGGTAGGTATTCAATCGGCTCGTCGAGAACATACATGGCTTTAAAGTTGTTACCAATAAGCTTGACAAAAACGTGAGGGTTTTCGTTGGACTCCCCGAGTATATTAGCCTTGGTGCTAGGATCTTTAAGCGCCGCTATTTTTTCATCCCAAGGTAGTGAAGTCAGAGCTTTGAAACTGGGACGATCATAAAAAGGGCTCATTGTCGCAGGATGCCCCATCATGATCCCAACAGGTCTTGAAAGCACCTGTCCACGAATATCGAGGCCATCGGCCTGCGCTGCTTCGATACGGTCGAGTTGTTCACGCCACAAATTGGGTGCGCCACCAGCATCAAGTAGCGTGAAGGTGCCCTTTGCACCTGTGTCGGCAGCGGTCTCTTTTAAAATACTGAATTCGTCTTCGGGGTCTTCCCAGTCGGCGATGAACTGAAAGACATGACCATCATCACCGGAAAGCGCCTTGGCGATTTGTTTCAATTCTGTACTAACGGCCTGGTAAGTGGGTACAAAAGCACCAGTGCTGGATCGATGAACAAGTGTTCGCGAAGTTGAAAAGCCAACACCACCGGCGGCAACACTTTCAGCCAAGAGTGTTTTCATCTTGGTGATGTCTTCATTTGTTGCGGGTTCTCGATTTACCCCGCGTTCACCCATCACGTAAACGCGAAGGGGCCCGTGAGGTACCAGCGCAGCGAGATCAATGTCATGTGGACGACTATCAATACAGTCTAAGAATTCTGGAAAGGTCTCCCAGGTCCAGGGCAAACCTTCATGCATCGCAGACTCAGGAATTTCTTCTACGCCTTCCATCAACTGAACCAGAACCTCGCGATCTTCCGGACGGCAGGGTGCAAATCCGACACCGCAATTGCCCATCACAACGGTCGTGGTGCCGAGACTGGATGAAGGGTTCAGATGAGAATCCCAGGTAGCCTGACCATCGTAGTGGGTGTGCACATCGACAAATCCAGGTGTAACGATTAGGCCTGTAGCGTCGATCTCCTTGGTTGCGGTGGCGCTGAGTTTTTGCTCCATCGCGGCAATCTTGCCTTGCGAAATAGCAATGTCCACATCTGTTGCCGGTGCTCCCGTCCCATCAAACACCTGGCCATTGCGGATAATAAGATCGTATTGGCTCATAGAAAGTCCTCCGTTTCATATTTTCCTAAACGCTAAATCGGGTTTAGTAACCAAGCGCTGATGCATATCTATCCCGATGGAAAGCAGCGTTGCCATAGCGCACTTCCAGCGCTCTTGCACGCTTGAGGTAAAAACCTGCATCAAACTCATCGGTCATGCCGATACCGCCATGAATCTGGATGAGTTGGGTTGACATTTCATGCAGGTAGTCACTCAAACGTGATTTTGAGAGTGAGCACATTTGCGGGATGTTGTGTACCTCTTCATCTATCGCCTGAAGCGCAGCCTCAGCACAGGAACGCGCTAATTCGAGCCCTGTGAACAAGGCTGCGGCACGATGGCCAAGTGCCTGAAAAGAGCCAATGACTTTGCCAAACTGCTCACGTGTCTTCAGATACTCCAGGGTCATATCAAAGGCTTGTGCCGCGCAGCCCAACATTTCTGCGCCAAGCCCAGCACGTGCCCGATCAAGAATGGCATCTACCGGTTCCCAGCCTTCGTTAATGACCCCCAGGACCGCGTCAGCAGAAACTTCCACATCATTGAAGGTGATGTTGGCGTAACCTCGGCTGTCCAGTGTAGAGATAGATTCGCGGCTGAGTCCTGGGCAATCAGCGGACACTAAAAACATTGTAATACCGTTGGTGTCTCCCGGTTTGCCACTCGTTCTAGTGGTGACAATGAAGGTTGTTGCAGACATACCCTCTAGCACGAAACCTTTGTGGCCATTCAGTTTAAATCCAGCGTCAATAGCCTCTGCTTTCAGCGCCACCTGCGTTGGAGCGTGTTGATTCGCCTCGTCGATTGCAAGCGTCAGGATTTCACTGCCGTTGACAATCTTGGGAAGAAAAGCCTGCTTTTGCGAATCGCTCCCAGCAATGTTCAGAGCAGTTGCGCCGACTAGAGCCGATGCGAACAAAGGAGATGCGGTAAGCTGTCTTCCTAGCTCCTCCAACACAATACCAAAGGTTAGGTAGTCTAGGTTTGACCCGCCATACTCTTCTGGCACGAGTATGCCGGTCCATCCCATCTCAATAATTTCTGACCAGGTCGAGTGGTCGAAGCATTGCTCAATGCCGCTATCTCGCATTGCACGAAAGTTCTGTACCGGTGCTTGTTTGCTTGCCCAGGTTTTGGCCTGGTCGCGCATTAATGATTGTTCGTCAGTTAGTGCTGCCAATGTCTTTGCTCCTTAATCGTGCTCAGCCTTGCTGGGTGGTTTCAGGTAAACCCAGAATATTCTTAGAAATGATGTTGTATTGCACTTCGAACGAGCCTCCGGCAATGCTGGATGCCATGCCATAAAGCCAGCTTCTGACGGTTTCAAGTTCGTTTGGATCAAAAGTATCTCCCTCCCAACCTAGGCCTTGATCGCCCATTATTTCGAGTGTCAGGTCAGCACGGGTTTGAGAAACATTTGTCGCTGAATTTTTCAGTATCGAAGCCGCTGCAGATACCTCAACATTACCTTTCGCTTCAGCAGCAATACGCGCAAGGGTGAGTGAATGCGCCTGACGATCGATTAAATGTTTGGTTAGCCGTTGTCTCAAATCGTCGTCGTTGAGCTTGCCATCGTCTCCGACACCGATGTACCGCTTAGCCAGGTCTTGCATGGGCTCGGTTCTGGCACCTGCCGTGCGAGCGCCAATCTGGCTTTGCCTTTCATGTTGCAAGAGACGTTTAACGACACTCCATCCTTCGTTAAGTGGGCCAAGCAGATCTGACTTCTCGGCAATGGCATTATTGAAGAATGTTTCACAAAACGCCGATGCGCCAGAGATCAGCTTAATCGGTTGAGGATCGACTCCTTCCTGATCCATCGGTAGCATGACAAAGCTGATACCATTTCTTTTTTTTGCATCCGGATCTGTTCTAACAACAGCACCACACCATTGAGATTGGTGTGCGCCAGAGGTCCAGATTTTTGAGCCATTGATCACATACTGATCGCCATCATCGACAGCGCGAGTTCGGAGAGATGCCAGGTCTGAGCCGGCACCAGGCTCGGACAATCCAAGGCACCATTTTACTTCACCACGAGCGATAGGTATGAGATGCCTGATTTTCTGATCTTCTGTGCCATAGTCAAGGATGGTTGGCCCAACCATTGTCACACCCATTAGCGCGATCGAGGGAATTGGATTAAATGCGTTCGCATTGGATAGCTCATCGGTAATAATGCGCTCTTCACGCTGGCCCAGGCCTGCACCGCCATATTCTTTGGGCCAAGTTGGTGCGCCCCAGCCCATGTCTGCGAGTCGCGTACGCCAGAGATCATGATCGCTTTCGAGTTCCGCAGCGTAGCCAACCGTTGCCGGATTCTGGCCCGCCAGCGTGCTTGGGAAATTCTCGGTGATCCATTTTTTGACGTCGGCCCGAAAGCTTTGGTTTTTTTCACTCATATTGATTGGTTCCTTATTGCTACCGATTTAAGTAAAGCGATTTGAGCGCCTCTTTGATGCGCTTTTTCTTCCAAGTTTAACCAACATGGGAGATCGTCACACGATGAGGGTGTCTTTCTTCCCCCAGTATCGATCTTTAAGCAGTCGCTTGTACAGCTTGCCGGTTGGCAAGCGGGGCAATTCTGCTTCAAAATCAATACTCTTCGGGCACTTGTAGTGGGCAACATGCTCCCGAACATATGCCATCAGTTCAGCGGCCAGGGCATCATTTGGTTCAACCCCGACTGCGGGTTGGACGACGGCCTTTACTTCTTCGCCCATTTCTTCATTTGGCACACCAAACACCGCGATATCAGCAATTTTTGGATGCATTGTAAGTGCGTCTTCGATTTCCTGCGGATAAATATTTACCCCTCCAGAAATGATCATAAACGTCGCTCTGTCTGTCAGGTAAAGAAAACCTTCATCATCGACATATCCAACATCGCCTAATGCGCTCCAATTAGCATGTTTAGGATGCTGTGCATCTTTTGTCTTGCTAGCGTCTTTAAGATAGCTAAATGGCAATTGGGGTAGCGCAAAATAGATCAATCCAGGCTCGCCAATAGGCAGGTCATTTCCGTCTTCATCACAAATGTGGATATCACCGACCACGGCCTGACCGACTGTTCCAGGTCTGGTCAGCCAGGCTTGTGGCGTCACATGGGTCATGCCATTGCCTTCGGTACCAGCATAGTACTCATAAATAATTGGTCCCCACCAATCGAACATCTTCTGCTTTACTTGTCGAGGGCACGGGGCAGCAGCATGAATAACCACCTTTTGGGATGACAAGTCAAAAACGTTTCGTTCCGCCTCGTCTATTTTCAACATGCGACTGAACATGGTGGGCACCCACTGACTATGGGTTACCTTGTAATTATCAATGGTACGTAGTGCCAGTAATTCGTTAAATTTTGGCAACATAATAACTGTTCCGCCCAGCGCCTGGACGCCGGTACAAAAACCGATTGGCGCTGAATGGTAAAGCGGTGAAGGTGATAGATAGATAGTGTGCTCGTCAAAACCCCATAGACCCTTCTGTAAGTCTCCAAGTCCGATTCCTCCATCTGAAATCGAAGTCGATGGCAAAGGCTTCAGAATTCCCTTGGGGCGACCTGTTGTGCCGGAACTATACAACATAAAATTGCCAGCTGGTTCTTGATCCAGGTTCTCTGTTGGAAAGCTCGATAATGCTTCGATGTAGTCCTCGTACCCTTCGACGGCACCGTCGACCATCAGCCAGCGTTCCACACCAGAGCAAAGGGCCGGTAAATTCGCTGCAACAGAACTCAGTTGGTTAGAGCTAATGAGCACTTTAGATTCTGAGTCGTCGACAATGTAGGCCGCTTCGTCAACGGTCAGATATTGATTCACCGTAGAAACATACAGCCCGGACCTTAATGCAGCCCAGATTACTTCGAAGAACGTCAAATTATTCTCCATGAATATGGAGATATGGTCGCCTTTGCGTAGCCCTTGTTGCCACATGAGATGTGCCAGTTGATTTGAACGTTCATCAAGCTGTTGGTAGGTAGTTGATTTACCTGAAGTAGCATGCACCACAGCGGGTTTGTCGGGAAATACTTTCGACCAGTGTCCTGGGTACATTGTTCGACTCCTGTTTATCTGTGTTGCTGTTTCTGACAGTGAAAATTGATATTCGCTTTAATATGATACTAGATGAAGTTTGGAGTTTTCACAAATCTGCACGGATAAATGTTTAAATGCCTGAATAATCGCGTAAAACGATTCGCTTACAATAATTAGGTTTACATTTTCTCTTCAAATATGATACTAGATATATAGAGATCACTTAGAGAGGTAGCAATGGACGTAAATGCAGAAAGATACGAAGGCTTAATGTTTGATGCGGATAACCACTACTACGAAGCAGAAGACGCTTTTACGCGCTATGTGCCGACCCGGATGCAACGGCGTTGTGTACAGTGGATCGAAATGCAAGATGGTAAAAGACACCACATGGTCGCTGGTAAGATCAATCATTCTGTCGGCAACCCAACGTTCAATCCAGTATCAAAACCTGGCGTACTGCGCGAGTACGACCACGGCAACCCAAGAGGTAAGACTTTCGTCGAACTGACCCACGGCTCACTCGAACCGATGCCACCTGAATACATGGACCGGGATTTGAGAGTTGAGCGAACCAAGGAGCAAGGGCTAGAAGGTGTTTGGTTGTTCCCGACTGCCGGTATCTTGTATGAACAGCCGATGGTTCACGATATTGATGCGATGTGCACCCTGTTTGAAGGCTTTAACCGTTGGCTAGATGATGACTGGGGACTCAACTACAAAGACAGATTGTTTGCAGCACCATACATTACGCTAGCAGATGTCGACTTCGCCTGTCGCGAACTCGAATGGGCGTTAGAGCGAGATGCCCGCGTACTGGTTATGCGCCCCTCTGCTGTGTGCACACGCGATGGCTATTTTGGCGCCTCAGACGAACGTTTTGATCCATTTTGGGCAAGGGTCAATGAAGCTGGAATTACTGTTGTTGCGCATGTCGGTGCAAATAATTATTCGGCAAATGGCTACGGTGGTAACGCTGCGCTTCAGGCGCTAGGCGGGGGTCGCAAACCAACCGTTGCAGGTCTGATTGGCGAGCGTGCCATTTACGATTTTCTGCTAACCCTGGCCTACGACAAGCTTTTCGAACGTTTTCCTAACTTACGTATTGCGTCTGTTGAAAATGGTTCGGGATTTTTAGCTGACCTTTTCATCAAGCTAGAGCACTCCAAAGTCAGAATGCCAAAATACTACGCACAAGACCCTGGCGAACTCTTTCGCGAACATGTGTGGATCAATCCTTTCTGGGAAGACAAAATCTCAGATGTTGTCAATCATATGGGGGCTGATCGGGTGCTGTTTGGATCCGACTGGCCCCATATGGAAGGGCTGGAGCATCCGCAGGACATCTTTGATGAGCTTGAAGGCGTTAATGTCGCTCAACAAAAGCTGGTCTTGCGTGACAATACGGCCGGGCTGAATCAACGTCAGGCTTTATAGTACTGTCAAAAGGGACCCCTAAAGCACACCAGGACCAAAAGCAAAAAACTAAGGAGAATCAGATGAAGCTAGGACTGAGTATTGGCTATTCAGGCGGAGAGATGAGGCTGCCAATTGAAAAGGTTCAGCTGGCAGAGCGACTAGGCTATGACTCCGTATGGACGGCTGAAGCCTATGGCTCCGATGCTTTGTCTCCGCTCGCTTTTCTCGCAGCAAAAACTGAGCGCATCAAGCTAGGCACAGGCGTCATCCAATTGGCCGGAAGAACCCCGGCCAATGCGGCAATGACTGTCGCGACGATCGATGCATTAGCGGGAGGCAACCGCGTGATTTGTGGCATCGGGGTATCGGGTCCGCAGATTGTTGAAGGCTGGTACGGTCAGCCCTGGGGCCGCCCTTATTACCGTCTAAAAGACTACGTCACCATCATGAAAAAGATTTTTGCACGAGAAGAACCCGTTGTGCATAACGGCAAAGAAATATCACTGCCTTATACGGGTGATGGCAGCCTTGGCGTCGGTAAACCTTTGAAATCGATCCTGCACATGAATCCCGCAATTCCTATCTGGCTTGGTACGGGAATGGAGTCGACAGTCCGGATGACGGCTGAGATTGCAGACGGCTGGCTGCCATTGGGATTAGTACCGGAAACTTGCAATGTCTATGAACCATGGATTGAAGAAGGCCTTAAAAAAGCCAACAAGGACAGTTCTCAGTTTGACATACAGGGTGGCGCTGCTGTGATCGTGACGGAGGATGTGAAGATGGCGATGAATCGCCTGAAGCCAAATATTGCGCTGTACGTTGGCGGCATGGGCCATAAGACCAAAAACTTCCATAAGGAAATGATGATCCGCAGGGGGTTCGGTGACGCCGCAGAACGTATACAGGAGTTGTTCCTGGCGAAAAACAAACGTGAGGCTATTGAGGCCGTACCTGATGAGTTTGTTGATCAAGGCGCACTTATTGGTGATAGAGCTAGAATTCAGAAGCGCTTTAGAGACTGGGAGGATAGCGGCATTACTGGGCTCACGGTGAGCGGTAACGATGACGCCCTGCGTTTAATGGCAGAGCTTGCCAGGCTCAATGTCGAACCTAACATCTAATACGAGAAACGAAAGGATAAGAATATGAGCACACCATCGGATAAAAGCAAAAAGGCGGACCATCGCATGGTGAAATGGTCACCGCCATACCGACGCGAAAACGTCGAGATGCCAGAATTCGATCTCGTCGATATCGAGCGTGATGGCCCCATCGGTAGAATCGTACTTAATTCGCCCGAAAAGCGTAATCCATTAGGCTATGAACGTCTTTTACAAATAGAAATGGCAGCGAAGCTGCTCGAACTCGATGACGAGGTTCGAGTAATCATTATCAAAGGGCAGGGGCCGAGTTTCTGCGCAGGTTACGATATTACGCCGGTGAAGAAAGGTGAGCGACAGCGAAACATGCCCCCTGGTGGTTATATAAACCCTAAGCGCGATCGGCTTTGGCAGTCCTATGATCTGGAGCATGCGCGCGTGTATATGACGCTGTTTGATCTACAAAAGCCAGTCATTGCACAGATTCAAGGCGCTTGTCTTGCCGGCGGCTCTGAACTTGCCGGCTTCTGTGATCTTAGGATTGTCGCGGATGATGCGAAAATTGGCTGGCCTGTTGGCCGTAACTGGTCGCCGGGTAACCTGCAATACATCCCATGGCTAGTGGGTATGACAAAAGCCAAATACTATATGTTCACTTCTGAACCGATGAGCGGCCTTGAGGCAGTGCAATGCCAATGGGCATCGGAATCTGTCCCCGAAGACAAGCTTGAAGCACGTACAGAAGAACTTGCCAACCTGATCGCGCTGACACCCACTGATTTAATCATGATGACTAAACGAAGCATCAACCGCCAATTCGAAGTCATGGGTTTCAAGACTGGAATTACCGCAAGTGTCGACCTCTTGGCACTTTCTAGCTTTCGCGAGCAAGGGCTCTATGCGCGTCGATCAGAAAGCGGCGAGGGTGGTGATGAGTTTATGCGCCGAGCAGAGCAAGATGGGCTAAAAGCAGCGCTTAAATGGCGTGAAGACAAGTTTGGTAACAGCTATCGGGAACCGGATAAGGGCGAGTAGGCATTAGAGAATTCAAATCAGGACAATTGGTGGCATAATACGCGCCCTACGATGACGTCAGACATCCTTTTTGCGAGATGCACTGTTCGCCTTGGTAAAATTACACTAGCTAGGATCAGCCAAGATAAGATGCAAAGTACAGATTCCGCCAATGAAAGAGTTGCGATAAAAGTCGCACGGGATATCGTGGGTGATATTCAAGCACGTTCGCTGCGACCGGGAACCAAGCTTGACCCTGAACACGTGATGATTCAGAAGTTCGGCGTTTCTCGAGCGACAGTTAGAGAAGCGTTGAGGTTTCTTGAACTTCAAGGAACGTTGCGGATCAAAGCCGGTCCTGGTGGCGGGCCGGTGGTTAGTGTCCCCGACACAGATAACCTAACGAGCGCAATATCGCTTCAACTGCAATTTGCAAATGCTTCTTTTAAAG
>CAXRCG010000256.1:0-9151 GCA_964228885.1 Pseudomonadales bacterium
GCCCTTGACGTTAAATCATCGGGATCCGTCATTTCTATGATTTGATATATTCGATTTCGCATAGCAACAACTCGGAAAAGCCTAGGGTCAGAGTATAGGCACATTTTGCTCATCTACCAATATCTTGATGCCTTGATTTCAGGGACAGTAAGTATGTTGTAGTGAAGGGAAGTTGCTTTGGTAGCGACAAAACCTTAGATTTTGGCTCTGCAAGCGACCCGTATTCCCTTGTTATTGATAGATTATTCGGCGCTTGTACCTTTCCTCAAGCGCGGCTCCGCCGAGCGCGCGCTCGCATTTCGTCAGCAGAGAGGTTCTCAGGTTGCTGACGCGTCAGCCGTTAGCCGCATGAGCTGGAGTAATGCGATAGAGAAAGGTATTTCTTATGATTTGCGATAGACACTCTATGCGCTGACGAGCGAAACTATGTGACAACAGACGATATACGAAATACTAGCTTTCATTCTTCATGTTTCAAGATGTTAAGTGATTACTTCACAGTCTCCCAACCTTCTTTGAGCTCTGACATGGCTAGGTAAAGTTTTTCTATGGCAACCGGATCTTTTTCACCAATCGCTTTGAACAGGGATGCAGCGATTGACGTGTACGTTTCGTAAAGTTGTTTTGCTAAGTCGCCACCTTTCTCAAGATCGAGTACACCTCTTAGGCCGATAACAATCTGCATGGCATGGTTGGCAGATTTTGAGAAGCCTTCAAAATCGTCTTGCCTTAAGCTCTCCTGTGATTGTCTCAGCAGGCTGCAGCCTTTCTCAAAGAGCAGAAAAATTAGGTGATGAGGATCCTGGACTTGGGTCTTCGTCTCAATATCGACATTTGTGTATTGTGAAAGTGCCGCTCTCCGATACATGTTGTGGTCCTTCTTTGTTGCGCGTCACCAATGTAATCAAGGTTCAGCTTTGGTTTACAGGTTAGGTCAATTGGATAAAGATGCAATTTTTAGGTCAAGATTCCAGTTTCTGTAATTTTCTCGCCAAGTAATTTTATGAGCTTATAAGTTAAATTTTTGCTTGGAAGTCGGAGCGCTATTCTACATGTTGATGATGGACCGTTTTCTTAAAAGGATTAGCGCCACGGACCTCAATATAATCGTTGGAATATGGACTAATGCTTTTGACCGGCTTCAACAAATTCTTGACGGATTTTTCTATTTCCCCAACGAGTAATATCAGTTCTTCAAAGTCTTCTGCAATCGGAAGTGTTAAATTACCTCGAAGCGTCTCATCGATATAACCAAACGGATCATCCAGATGGCCGATGATGCTTGGCGCAGGAGCAGATGATAAGTTTCTGTACAATAGCCGAGATAGATTAATTGAATGTTTAGTCGACGGTTTGCACCTATCAAAATTAAATTTCTGGGCTTGCTTGAGCGCCGTTTTCAAGCTGTGTTTTAACGACTGAAAGAGAAATTCCATTTCCTGATTGTTTTCAGATCCGAATTTCTCAATATCAGTTTTCATTTTATTTATGTGATGCATAATCGAGAAACCGGTCTTCGTCAAAGATTTAATCGGTAACTTAGTGATTTTCTTTAGGGCTTTAACATATAGAACGGTGCTTGTGCTTGGATATTAAGCAGGGCCCAGCAAATCTCTCGATGTTGTGAATGTTCGAAGAGGCAACTTCTCTTGATAGCGCCACTGAACCTCTAGCCGTACAGTATAGGGACATCTTCGCCAACAAATGCTGGTGCAACTTTCAAGGTTTCAGAGAGTGGTTTGCCGATGCGCGATATATTGAGTTCAAAACGCTGTTTAGTTATCGACCAGTATCTCGATTCTTCGGTTTTGGGCCCGCCCAGTAGGACTATCGTTTGAAGCAACAGGTTGAGTATCGGCAAAGCCTAGCACGCTGATTCTTTCTTCTGTCACGCGTCCAGCGTCCATAAAATAGTCTGCGACAGCGGCCGCGCGTGCAGCAGAAAGATCCCAGTTAGATTCAAACCGCTCGCTGAATGCGATCGGGATATTATCTGTATGGCCAGAGACGGTGATACTGGCGTCTGAGCCTTCAAGTGTCTGCGCAACCTGAGATAGGGTCGGTAAAAAATCTGTTCTTAACTCAGCAAAGCCTGATCTGAATGAGCCTTGCGAGGACAATTGGATCAAGATTTGATCTCCAACACGTTCAACATTCGCAAGACCCTGATTGATAGCGGATTTTAGATCCGCTTTCACTTTTCTTAATTGATCATCGATTCTTTCGTCTTTTTCTTGCTCTTTAAGTCTTTCTTCTTCCGAATTTCCCGAATCAAAGGAAACTTCTACCTCGGCGGAAAGATACGATTGAGTCTCAGCTATTTTCGCGTACAGATCTAAAGTCTCCTGATCGATTTGTCCTTTTGTTCTATCATCTTCCCTTTCTGACTCATTAAGGTCGACTTGATCTTCCTTGACGTTCACCAGAATCTTGCCATCTTCGGATGTGACTTCGACTTTCCCCTTGGCGATTTCTTTTTTTAGTGCTTGCTTGAGCGTCTGTAGATCCGAGTTGTTATCTTTATCGGCGGGATCGTCGGTTGATTTCAATTCGATGTCTTGTGGATCACTATCCGTTGTTTCTTCTTCAACATTGACAATAAAAGAGGGCTGAACCTTTGCCGTTTTAAAGTTTTTGGCAATCATATTTTCAGCAGTTGGAGGTTCCACAGAGGGCACTTCTCTTTGAACACCCATTGAATCAGCGCGCGAACCGGAGACAATTTTATTGATAGACGGTTTATCCGATTCGGTAAAAGATAGGATCAATACAAAAAAAGCCATTAGCAGCGTGGCCATGTCTGCAAAGGTCGCCATCCAGGCAGGTGCCATCGAAGGGCATTCCGGACATTTTTTAGGTTTGTCCTTCTTCGGTGGTGTTAGATCTTCCTCTTCCTCCTCCAGCACCTCTTCATTTTGGTCTTCTTCAGCCATCGACGATCACCTCAATCCTTCGGTTTCTTGCTCTGCCTTCTAGGGTTTCGTTGGATGCAATGGGTTTGCTGTCTGCAAAGCCTGAAATAGATAGCCTGCCAGGCTCCAGTTCAGTACTGTCAAGAATATAATTGGCCACTGATGCTGACCGGGCTGAGGAGAGATCCCAGTTTGATCGAAATCTATCACTAAATCCGACGGGCACATTGTCGGTGTGTCCCTCCACGCGGATGATGCCACCCACGTCTTTAATCGCGGCACCCACTCTCTGCAATGTAGGTTGGAAAGCTTGCTGGAGCTCGGCGCTGCCGGAGGAAAAACTGTCTTGTTGTCCGAGCCTGATGATAATCTTATCGCCAATGCGCTCGACTTCCGCAAGGCCCGAACCAATTTCGGAGCTCAATGCGGTTCGAATCACTTTTAAGCGATCGTCTGTTTCTTCAGACTGCCCTTCTGCATTCTGATCACCTTCAATTGGCCTTTTAACGATAATAGGTGTTGGGATGCCTGACTGGGCATCAACAATCTTCTTGGCCACCTCTAAAACCTCTTGGGGTACTTTGCCTCCAAGCGATTGGCCGGATTCGGCATTGCTGGCCGTATTTTCAGGTGACAAGAGTTCGACAGTGATTTCATCGCCTTCTAATGTGACGCTTACCTGACCTGCTTCTATTTCATCTGCTAAAACTTCTTTCACGCTGACAAAGTCTTGTTCTGTGTCAAAAGAAGCCTCGTTTTCTTCAGTCATTTGTTTAATGTGGTCTTTTGTCGCGTCGTTGACTTGCTGGCTTTTGTTAGGGATGACGGAAGCCTCCGCATCTGCTGGAGTGAACTCAGTATTAAGCAGCGTTTCGCCTTTTGGGATGCTGATCATAGGCACAACCCGTTTAACTCCGAAGGCCACCGCTAGCGAGCCGCTAATCTGTTCGAATTTGGGTACGTTAACATTTGAAAAAGATAAAATGAGGACAAAAAAGGCCATTAGCAGGGTCGCCATATCGGCAAAAGTTGCCATCCACGGAGGCGCGCCGCCAGGGCACTCAGGGCATTCGCGCTCTTTTTCTTTTTTCGGCGGAGGATCCGAAGGCTCGTTGATACCTTCTATGGGTTCCTCAACGCCGGATGCCTCAAGAGTTTCTTCAGTAGATTCACTCATAGATTACTGAAACCTAAGTGGCGGCTAATTTTTCTCGCTCGGCAGGATTTAACCGGCTTTTGAGTAAATCGCTAAGGACCCGTGGGTTCATCGTGCCACGCCGAATCTCGAGAACACCCTCGATAATGAGCCCACAGTTATTTTGTTCATTCGCTGAATAGCCATCTAGTTTTTCTGCAAATGGCTTAGCGATAACGTTCGCGATAAATGCACCGTAAAGCGTGGTCAAAAGCGCGATTGCCATTGCGGGGCCAATAGCTTTTGGGTCACTCATGTTTTGGAGCATACCCACCAATCCCACGAGAGTGCCAATCATGCCCATGGCTGGCGCAATGTCTGCCCAAGATTTGAAAACCCCAGCTGCTTCAGCGTGGCGAAAAGCCATCAGTTCGACATCGTTTGTAAGTGAGCTCTCGATGACTGCTTCATCGGTCCCGTCTACGACCATACTAATGCCTTTTTGCAGGTAAGGATTCTGAATTTCTGCCATTTGTCCTTCGAGCGCGATCGCGCCATCCCGCCGCGAGATATTTGCCATTTCGACAATCTGTTCTATCAAGGCAGTAGGGTCCTCGTTCTTATTCAGGATTGTTTTGAGTAAAACTTTAGCCCAGGCGTTGATAAATGCAGGAAGTGTGGATCTCATGAGTAGTACCATAATAGATCCGGCAAACACGATAACGACTGAAGAAGAATCGATAAACGCATTAATGCCCGCAGCGTTGTTCATTGCCCACCCAATTAATCCCAACGTTCCAACTAACCCAATAACGGTGGCGATATCCATAAAAAATGCTCCAGACGAAAATATACGCAGTTTACTCTAACTGTTAACTATAACAATCGGTCGAATTTGCTTTCTCTTAAACGACATTTCTCATAATCTAGAATTTAATTAATGTAGGGAGACGGTGATCATGCCAGTGAGAGTGCTAGTTTTAACGCTGAGTTTGTTGATCCAAGCATGTGAGAGAAAACCACTCGTCAGTTGTTCTGAGGTGCTAGAAACGTCTAACTTACAACATTTCCAGTTACAGGGAAGGGGTTTAGCTTTTGATACCAAGAATCAAATCGAGTGGTATCAATGTTCCGGGGGGCAACGCTATAACAATACCAATAACACATGCACCGGTGAGGCAATGATTTTGACATGGACTGATTCAGTGGCTGCAATTGAAGAAATTAACGAGAAGTCGCAAAATAGTTGGCGCTTACCAAGTTTGGCCGAGTTGAGTAGTTTGAGAGTTGACGATTGTGCCAATCCGTCAGTTAATCCCAATGTTTTCCCCGGCATATTGGTTGAGAATTACTGGGCCAAGGATAAAAGCCCACATCCAGGCTTTAGATGTGGCATGTATACCTTTTCAGGCGCTACCTCGTGCAGATTATTTGACAATCTCGAGCGCCCATTTCTGATGGTCCGAGACGTGAAATGATTATTTGACAGCGAGCCAACCTTCTTTGAGTTCTGACATGGCCAGGTAGAGCTTTTCTATGGCGACCGTATCTTTATTGCCGATGGCTTTGAAGAGGGACGCGGCGATCGACGTGTACGTTTCGTATAACTGCTTTGCTAAATCGCCGCCTTTATCAAGATCGAGGACACCGCGCAGACCAATGACTATCTGCATGGCGTGGTCAGTGTTTTTGGAAAAGCCTTCAACATCTCCTTGCTTTAAATTTTCTTGTGATTGTCGCAGGAGACTGCAGCCCTTCTCGAAGAGCAAAGTGACCAGTTGATGTGAATCTTGGACTTGCGTCCGCGTTTCTGCATCGATGTTGGTGTATTGTGAAAGTGCGGCCTTACGATACATATTAGGGTCCTTTTTTCTCACGCCGTAACCTGATCTCTAGGATTTGGCTCTCGTTTTACATGTTAAGTCAGTTGGATACAAGTACAGTTTTCAGGTCAAGATTGAACACCTATTAAGCTTTCTCGTCGATAAATGTTCCAAGCATCCGGGTTAAGTTCCTCATGAAGGTAAGCAGCTCTTCACTGGGCATTTGCCGAATAGTGTCGCCAGTCTTGTCATCAATCACTTTTACGACATCTGTGCCAGTGACCTGGTCACGGGTAAACGACACCGAGCGGTTTCTAAGATCCATCATGACTTGAATTTGATCAATCGCTTTATTCACCGCGGCCTCGGTATTCTGACTTTCCTCGGCTGCTTGTTTTGATTCAGCACTGGCCGATATAGACTGCGTGGGTTGGATAAGAGTTACCTCCGGCGAAGCCGGAGGTCTCCTAACAGATTCGGTGGCTTTGGATACCACCGAGCTAGCGGGGTTTGATGAAATAGTTTCTGTAACCATTTTGTTTACCTACCTAAGGTCTTAACCTCTTAATAGTTGGAGCACAGTGTCGGTAGATGCATTTGCTTGGGAAAGCATGGATGCTGCCGCTTGTTGCAGCACCTGGGCTTTTGCCAGTTTTGACGTTTCTGCTGCAAAATCTGCATCCGCGACTCTTGATCGTGCACCGGTTGTGTATTCAGTGACTTTCATAAGGTTCGATACGGTGTAATCGAGACGATTTTGTAGTGTGCCCAGACCACCGCGCATAGACGAAACACTAGCAATAGCGCCGTCAATAACCGCTAGGGCGTCCGTTGATGTGATTCTGGTAAGAACATCGACAGCGCTGATGTCTAACAGTGGTGCTGCTGTTGAGTCTGCGGCGAAGAAATTGGGCGCAGAAGCGTGATCAGTCACTTTGAAATCTACGTTTGACGTAAGGCGAATAGCGCCTGCAACGGTAACGGCGTCCGTCGCCTGCCCGGTCTGAAGGACGCTGCGTACAGCTGAGCCTGAGGTGTCTAGTCCATCAATGCCAACGGCGACAACTTTTAAGTCTGTACTGGCGCTGACGTTAACTATTTTGATGTCGTTGCCATCTTGGTCAGCGAGTAAAATTTTGTAGTCACTGGTTGCGCTTGCTTGAACCCCGGTGGTGGTTGAGATCGCGTTGATTTTTTGAACGGCATCACTGACATCGCTTGACGATAGTGAAAAAGCGGCGGTCTGGGTGCCATTGATAGAAATTCTGCGATTTGACGCGCTGCCGGTCGAGTAAAATTGCGCGAATGTTCTTGCCTCGGCGGATACCTGTGTCGCGCCGGCCACAGCATTGATTCGTTGGGCGATTGTTTTCGCCTCTATACCTGCCTCATGCACGATCGTTCTGGAGATACCGTTAGCCTCTAGTGTCAGAGAGTTTGTATTTGTCCCGTTGGCAGGCGCGGCGCCTGTCCCCGTCGATGAAACGGCATCACGACGTGTGCCTGAAATAACGAAGGCACCTAGTTTGCTGGATTCGACGTTGGCGATTGAAAAACTAATAGACTCGCCGCTTTCTGTACCGACCTGGAGCGATTTGCCTGAAAAAGAACCATTAAGAACTTGAGCGCCGTTATATCGGGTGTTGAGAGAGACTCTAGATATTTCCAGCTGGAGCTGATTTAGCTCGTTATTAGCGAATGCTCGCTCGGTCGCGGTATTTGTATCGTTGGCGGATTGGACCGCAAGCACGCGCATTCTTTGCAGCATGCCAGAGACTTCGACTAATGCATTTTCCACGGTCCTTATCAATGAGATACCGTCGTTGGCATTTCGAGTCGCCATGGTCAATCCACGTATCTGTGTGTTCATACGCTCGACCATCGCCAGTCCAGCGGCATCATCGGCTGCGCCGTTGATTCTCTTGCCGGTGGATAGTCGTTCCATTGCTTTCTCCATATCCTTTCGAGACTCGGTTAAAGCTCTTTGCGCTTGAATCGCGCCTATATTCGTATTCAGTACCATTCCCATAACTAAACCCCTTTAGCTATCTGCTTGCTGAAGGTGATGTCCAAACCGGCAAAACCGGCACCACCTTGAATCAATGCGGCATCTTGTTGGCAAAATCGGCAGGTTCTGTCGGTTTTGCAGGCTAATTGTTGCCGCTTTCAAGACACTTATCGGGATGTTCCTGAGAAACTTTAGTATTTTTTTCACCGCCACGTAGACGGCTTACTTTGTAAACTCCTTTTTTTGAGAGTGGGCACCGACCCCTCAGCGCCCGTTATCTCACTTTGCTTCTAAAGACTTGATGTTTATCAAGTGCCCCAAACCAAGGGCTCTTTAACTTTTCAGTCAAAGGGGTCGTGAGCCCTTGGTCTGAGAAGCGTGGGTTTCAAATATAGACTGAGCGGCACAGCTCGTTGAAACCCGTCATGCGTTAATTCAGCTCACGACTAATTTCTGATTAACTGCAGTGCCAGTTGTGGTGCTGCGTTGGCTTGCGCCAACATGGCAGTACCGGTTTGTTGCAGCACCTGTGCCTTTGCCAGGCGGGCGCTTTCTGCGGCAAAGTCCGCATCTTCAATACGAGATCGCGCAGAGGTAGTGAACTCAGCAACATTCATCAGGTTCGAGACCGTGTATTCCAATCGATTCTGCAGCGCGCCGTACACCGCACGGTTTTCAGCAACTTGTTCAAGTGCGGCTGAAATGAGTGCCAAGCTGTCGGTGGCATCGCTTGCTGTCAGGATACTGATTGAGCCGGCAGTACCTGTCGCCTCTGATCCGTCCGCTACCCCAGCAGTGGTTGCTGTTTCGCCTTCAACACCTGCGGACGTGTCATCATTCATTTTCGCTGTGTCTATTACATATCCGTTGACCGTAGCAAACGTCGGATCTCCATCGGCACTGCTGCTATCCAGGTCGGTCAATCCCAGTGTGTCTGTATCGATAGACTTGATGTCAAATGCGATAGACTGATCCTTTTCTGTGCCCACCTGAAAGTTACCCGAAAGTGTGCCATCAAGCACAACCTTGTTGTTGTAAATGGTTTGCGTTGCAACCCGGTTGATTTCTTGCAGGAGCGAATTGACTTCGGTTTGAAGGAATGTTCTATCTTCAACAGAATTGGTGTCATTAGCCGCTTGTACCGCGAGTTCTCGAATGCGCTGTAGCATATCGGTCACGTCGTTAGTTGCGTTTTCGACCGTCGCCAACATGGATAAGCCATCGTTAGCATTTTTTGTGGCCATGTTGAGGCCCCGAATTTGCGCTGTCATTC
>CAXRCG010000257.1:0-30821 GCA_964228885.1 Pseudomonadales bacterium
CGATGCAGGGACAAATGCTAACGCGAACCATTCTGGCATGGGACCTGACGGGTTTGGCGCAGTCACTGGCTTATATTAATTTGGTGGTTGCTTTACCGATGATATTTGCTTCCATGATCGGTGGTGCTGTTACGGATCGGGTGGAGAGAAGGCAGTTGGTCATCGTCGGTCAATGTTTGATTACTTGTAACGAAATATTCATTTTAGCTATGTTGCTGCTGGGTCAACTGGAGTTTTGGCATCTGCTTTGTACAGCTTTTGTTGCTGGCTGCGCCTTTCCATTTATTATGCCCGCTCGTATGGCGATTACCGTGAATGTGGTTGGGCCAGATCGTATTCAAAGCGCCATGGCGGTTTCCGGAGCCGCGATGAACTTAAGCCGAGTGATTGGCCCTGCAATGATGGGCATTATCATTTCAGAATTTTCTGTCATTGCGGCTTATGTTGTCTCGACCATACTCTACGCTTCTGCGGTGTTTTGTATGTTATTTGTCAAACGTAACACGGCGGTCCAACCCGATGGGGACAAAAAGCCGCTGCTTGCCGATATTATCTACGGGTTCCAATACGTCAGTCTTAACAAACCTGTATTGGTATGTTTGATGTTTGGTTTGGTGCCGATGTTTCTGGCGATGCCATTTCAGAATTTGTTAGTGATGCTGGTTGAACAGACTTGGCAGGTCGGAGAAAGTGGTCTGGGTATTCTAATGGGCGCAGGGGGCGTCGGGGGCGTACTCGGTTCAATATGGATAGCCCGGCGAGGAGATCGTTCAGAGCGACTCCGACTGATGGTAGTGACGGTTATAGGGTTTGCCCTTTTTCTGGCGGTGTTTACTCAGACCAGTGTTTTTTACCTCGCGCTTTTGCCGCTGGTTCTAGCGAATCTGTGTGCCAGTGCTTTCCAGACAGTGAACAACGCGACGATCCAGATATTGGTCGATGACAGTGTCAGGGGCCGTATGAGCAGCTTTATGATGATGTCGTTTGGATTGACCCCGCTGGGTGTGTTCCCTATGGCGGTTGCGGCCGATCATATCGGTGCAGCGAATGCTATTCTTGGTGCCTGTGTGGCGCTCATGATTATCACGGTGGCGTTTGTTGGGCTAAGCCGAACACTCAGGACCATTGACAGCACGGTGCGGGTTTCTATGGATAGAGAGCACAGGGAACCACTCGCTGGATAGTAATGCCCGAGATCATCAATAAGAAAGCAAAATCTACGCCTGAGTCCACCATGCGACGCCGTTTTCATCTTCCTCGACGGTAAGCATCCTGCGATCTAGTGCACAATGTAAATGAGCAATTGACTCACCCGTTGCAGGGAAGAAGCTCATGTCGGTAATTTCACTTTTGAAAATTGCGGGAAAGACATCGACCGCTCTTTTAGGCGTTTCACAAAGGTCGTATAGCTTTTCGAGAGCCACCTCATGCCAGTCTACCAGCGCCGTCAGTCTCTCATGGAGCCCTTTGAAGAGATTTTCGTGGGAGGGTAACACCAATAGGTTTGGTGGGAGTTGTTGACGCAAGCTATCGCACGAGGTCAACCAATCGCGTAGAGGGTTCGCCATCGGTTCGGCAGGATTGACACTCACGTTAGGTGTAATGGTGGGGAGTATTTGATCTCCAGCGATAATCAATTTTAGTTCGGGACAGTAGAGGCAGACATGTTCAGGAGAGTGTCCACGGCCTATGACTGCTCGCCACTCGCGACCGCCGATTCCGATATACTGTCCGTCTTCAATGCGACGATAACCAGCAGGTAATTGACTAATGTTTGCACCGAACTGACCAAATCTTTCGCGGTACCTATCTAGCCTAGCTTCGTCAAAACCAGCCCTTCGATAAAAACGGATGGCATCTTCAGGCACGTCAGAGGGGCCGTCGGCTGCCATCGCCTTACACATATAGAAGTCGCTGCGACTCATCCACAGTTCACAATCCCATTTTCGCGTAATCCAGCCAGCATTCCCTGTGTGGTCGCCGTGTAGGTGGGTGGCGATTACCCGGGTGATTGGCATGCCATCAAGATGATTATCGAAAATGTGCTGCCAGTGATTCTGCACATCTTTGCGATTGAGACCAGTGTCTACAATCGTCCAGCCATTGTTGTCGCGAAGCAGCCACACGTTAATGTGATTCAGACGCCCAGGCATTGGCATTCGCACCCAGAGTACGCCATCTGCAATCTCGGTAAATTCTCCTGGTGCCGGAATCTGATCGGCAAATTGATAGTTTAGAGCTTCGTATCCTCTTCTGGATAGATCGTTAACCATTACTTATTCTCTTCATGGGTTCAGTTGTCAAACAGGGTAGTTATGCGATCCGGCATGATAACAGTTTCGGCGGCTTGAGTGGGAGCCGCTGTGTGGACATGCGTAAGCAGCACTCGCGCATTTATGGAATAATGCAGATCTTTGTTAATCGAAAAAGCGGCAAGGTGTACTTATGACAATTCTTATTACAGAACAATTCGAATGTGACGCAGATCAACTCTGGGCGATAGTCGGCACGCCGGATCGTGTTGACTGGGTGCCTGGCGTTAAGGATTGTGTATATGATGGAGAAGTACGCACGCTTTTTCTGCCTGGCGCAGGAAAAATCAAGGAACGAATACTGGATAGAAATGCAGAATCGCGGACGATGTCATATTCCTGCTTCGACTCACCAGTACCCTTGGAATCACATCTTGCGTCAATAGAAATTCGACCGAACGCAAAGGGATGTGAACTCGTGTGGGAAACCACAGTTATCCCAGAAGCTAATGAGCCGTTTATTAAGCAAAGTAAAATGGGTGCGCTGGTTCAGATCGCCAGTATTCTGGAAAATCTTAGCTGATCTTTTTCAGTTGTGCGGGTGGTGCATCCATTAGGCAACACCGCCCGGCTTGGCCTATAAGGGCTCTGCTAAAAACACTGGAATTTTTCGGCTTGTTTTTGCCTGATAGTCGATATACGGAGGGTAAGCTTCAGCACTCGCCTTCCACAGGGCGTCTCGTTCGGAATCTTCAGTGACTTCTCTCACCCGCATATTTGTCACTTCCGTTTCGTCCCGAATCTCGACCTCAGGATTAGCCCGCAGGTTATAAACCCAAACCGGATTTTTAGGTTGGCCACCCATTGAGCCTACCAGCACATAACTTTCTTCAACCTTTACTCGCATCAGGGGAATCTTCCGTATGCCGCCGGTTTTGTTGCCTATGTGAGTCACAATGATGCAGGGCATGCCAGTTTCGAGCAGCGTTGTACCTTTTGTCCCGCCACTGCTTTCATAGAGTTCAACCTGCTTTTTGACCCAACCAAGGGAAGGGGGAATATACTCTGCCATGTTTGTTTGCCTTTTAGATTGTCTTGTTGTGAGCCTATCAGCATTCAGGGCTGAACGGCAACAAATCGGCCACGATCGAACTCGCGGTAAATCCCCTTATTTGAAAACAATGAGTTAGTATGGGACAAAGATCGAGTTTGCTCGAACAGAAACGTAACAATCTAACTGGGAGAGTCTGTGAAAAAGTCCCCACCATCAGTGTTAAGTGGCATCGCTATTGTGGCTGGAACGGCGGTTGGCGCGGGCATGTTTTCGCTGCCAATAGTGTCATCCGGTATGTGGTTTAGCTGGTCTTTGGTTTTATTGTTTACGACCTGGTTTTTTATGTATCACTCAAGCTTGATGATCATGGAGGCGAACCTGAATTTTGAACCAGGTGCGAGTTTTGATACGTTCGTCAGCAAACTACTGGGGGCTCGCTGGAATGCTCTGAACAGCCTGACATTATTATTTGTGCTTTACATCCTGACCTACGCATATGTTAGTGGTGGTGGTTCGATTGTTAGTCATACGCTGGAAGAGGTCGCTGGTGTGGCGCTGCCAAGAACGCTGGCCGGACTGATTTTTGCCACAGGGCTGGCCGCATTTGTTTGGTATAGCGCTGCGCTGGTCGGTCGACTCACCTCTGTTTTTGTAGGCGGCATGATAGTGACTTTTATGATGTCCGCGGGCGGGCTCACACTCTCAGTGGAAACCTCATTGCTTTTCCAACTGGAGCCTGAGTATTTGCTTTTTACGCTTGCGGCAATACCTACCTATCTCACGGCTTTTGGTTACCACAGTTGCGTTCCTAGCCTAGTAAAACTTTACCATCAGGATCCCCGGAAAATTCAAATTTGTCTGCTGGTTGGCTCCCTGATTTCATTAGTAGTTTACACAGTTTGGCATGTAGCAACGCTTGGCAATATTCCAAGGGCAGATTTTGTCGCGATCAAATCAGCGGGTGGGAATGTTGGTGATATGGTTCAGGCGCTTGAAAACGTTGCAGATGCTAGTCAGCTGAGTAGTCTGTTGGGTTTGTTTGCCAACTTTGCTGTTGTTTCCTCGTTTCTCGGCGTCACCCTGGGACTTTTTGACTTTATCGCGGACAAGTTTAAGTTCGGAGATGATAAATCCGGACGTTTTAAAACTGCAATGATCACTTTTATTCCGCCGGCGATTGGCTGTCTATTTTTTCCCAACGGTTTTCTTTATGCGATCGGTCTTGCGGGATTGTGCGCTTGTATGTGGGGAACTATCGTTCCAGCGATGGCAGCCAGAGCTAGTCGCACGCAATTCGGTAGTCCAGCGTATCGGGTATGGGGTGGTTCAGCCCTCATTTATCTAGTTATAGGATATGGTCTGCTGTTGGTTGTTTGTTATCTGCTAGCCGCTGCGAAGCTGCTTCCGGTTCTCTAGTGAGAGTCTCATCTTTATTGCTCAGCCATTACTCTGGCAAGTGCTTCTTCCGTTCGCCAGTTGTCGCCATACAGCCTCATCATATAGATGATCGCGGTTGCCAAGACCATAAATACGAAAACGATCCAGGATACTCGGGAGCCCAAGTCCCAGACTTTGATGACAAAATACTGAACAAGCAACATGAACCAGTGAATCAAAATACTTGTCCACATCAACCATTTTGTATCCCCGGCACCTCTCAATACCCCACCGGATATGATTAACAGGGCATCTGCCATGACATAGGTCGCTAGACCTATCATCATAAATTTGGAAAGTGTAAGTATCTCGGTGTGCTGTGCGGTGTCATCAAGAAAAACGCTCACGAGGGGTTCTCGCCATACAAAGAAGGCAATAGCCAATAGGAAGGAGTAGCCTATTCCAAGCATAAATCCGGCGCTCATCACCTCCCGCATGCGTTCTGTATCACCTGCACCAAGGTAGCGGCCAATGAGACTGATAATGGCAACATTCAAGCCAAGCATCGGCACGAACGAAATGATGTCCCAGTTGAACACGATTGCTGCGGATGCGGCTTCAGCAATGCCATAAGATTGGAACATCAACAAGAACAGATTGAATGCGGCGACGTTCAGGAACATTTCAATGCCGGAAGGAAAGCCCAATCTGACGAAACGATTAATAATCCCACGATCGAACCGAAATGAACGTCGAACTTGAAAAAGCTCCATATGTTGAGGTTTAAAATAGAAGTGCGCGAAGATCAGCAGACTGAAAAGAGTGGACATAATTGTGCCGTATGCCGCCCCTGTAATGCCAAGCTCTGGGAAACCCCAGGCACCAAAAATTAGCGCATATGAAAGCGGTATATTGAAAGCGACACCTATCGTATCAGCAATCATGACAACGCGGGTTTCTCCTATCCCTGAGAAGTAGGAAGCGATACAGGTTTTGCACAGACTAATGCTGGCACCCCAGATAAGTATCATGAAATACTGTTTCTCAAGCGCGGCCTGTTGAGGAGAATGGCCCATAAACTCGAACAAGTTGCTGACGACATAACCGATGAGGAGTAACACAGGAACGAAGCATAGGGTAAGAATCAGCCCCTGAGTCAGAACTTTAGAGCACTTGTCCCACTCGTCCCTGCCAAAATACTGCGCGACCAACGCATTTGTGTAGGACAGCACGCCAATGAATAGAGACATGCAGAAGAACGAAGCAACACCGCCACCTAGAGAAGCCGCCATATGTGATGGGCTGACCATCGACATGAAATAGCGGTCGGTAAAAATCATGACAGCAAAAGCACCCTGGGATATCACCATGGGATAGGCGAGTGTCAGCAGCTCTTTTAGTGTAGATTTATGCACTTCAGGAGATAACCTCTGATTTACTCTTAGCAAATCAAGATAGCGGGTTTTCTAAAACTGGATTCTTGAACAGATTAATCCTGTTATCGTCATCTGCGGAACCAACCGGGTTCCGACGGTGGAGTATAGAGGAATAGTTTGATCATCGGTGCAATAAATGGGGTTTGCACCAAAAATGCTAGAGGACAATGATTTTGAGGAAATTGCGAGTTGATGCGCTAGGCGCTACTGCTTTAATTCTGTTCAGTGTGCTACTCGGACTGAACCAGGCGCTTGTTAAGTTAGTAAACGCGGGTATGGCGCCGGTTTTCCAGGTTGGGCTCCGGTCTGCCTGTGCATTTCTGATTGTCGTCTCTGTTGCTTTGATCATGCGAAAAAAATTGAGTGCCTCTGATGGCACACTGCTGCCGGGTATTTTCTCCGGACTGCTTTTTTCTCTTGAGTTTTATCTGCTATTCAGTGCGCTGGAGTACACCACCGTGTCTCGGGTGTCAATGTTGTTTTACACCCAACCATTTTGGGTGGCGCTGGGTGCCCATTTCTTGCTGCCAGGAGAACGTCTCACCCGGACGAAATCGGCAGGGCTGATATTGGCGCTCGCAGGTGTGGTGATGCTGCTTGTGCGCGCTGACGATGGTGCAGGGGCCGAGGCAATAAGGGGCGATCTAATGTGCATTTTTGCGGCAATTGCGTGGGCGTTGATAGTATTGGTCGCGAGAAAAAGTCGATTGGCGGATAGTACGCCTGAGATGCAGCTGCTTTATCAATTGTCAGTCTCAGGCATTTTGTTGTTGGGCGTCGGCTTTGTCAGTGGTGAAACTTTCCGAGTTATGACGCTGTCTATCTCATTAATTTTTGCATTTCAGGTCATATTTGTTGTTTCAATAGGTTTTCTAATTTGGTTTTGGGCTTTATCGACTTATCCCGCAGGAGAAATGGCTTCATTTGGTCTGCTTACGCCGTTGTTTGGTGTGTTCTTTGGCTGGCTAATTTTTGATGATGTGTTGTCTCTCTCGTTCTTGATAGCGCTGGCAATGGTGTGTGGCGGTATCGTGTTGAATAATTTGCCAATATCTCGCCCTGTCGAGCGCTGAGATAGGGAAATTCAGTCTCCTATTTCAGGGAAAGGGTCTTCCATATCCGCTTCCAAAGGGATTTTTAGGCTGTTAAGTGTGAGCGATATCAGGCTGTAATAGCCAACTGTTGCGATCAGCTCAATGACACCCGTTTGGGTTAAACGACTTACAGCTTTACTGTAGGTTTCATCTTTGATGCCATGTTCGGTCAACATTTGCTTGGCGATTTGCCAAGCCAGCAACTCGTCTCCCTTAAACTCAGGAATTTCTTCGCTTTTTAGCTGGTCCAAATTCGCTGGGCTAACACCGGCCTTAATAGCAAGTTCTCGGTGGGCTGCAAATTCGAACTTCGAATGGTAAAAGACCCCAACGGTGCAGATGGCAACCTCTTGAACATTAGGCGATAGTGATGTGCCGAACCGAATGGCTTCTCCGGTTTGTTGTATTGCATGACCTACACTGGGAGCGCTCACCCAAGCGCCGAAAGGACCGGTTGTGCCAAAATTTTTACGCCAGCCGCCTCTTGGGCCGTGCTCAATTGCATCAAGCACCTCTTGCTGTTTCTTGGCGAGGTTGTTTCGATCTAATGGCGTTAACCGCATCTGGCAATCTCCGTTTTTAGCGTCAATTTTACTGGGTTTTAGCAGGCTAAAACTCATTCGCACGGTATCGACAAAGACTTCAGTCTGCAAGTTGGTGCCATGATAAACCTCATGAATTGTGGCTAATTAATGACAATTTCATTGACGATTGCGTTATTCTTCGTCGCAGCTGTACTCGATAAAAGGCGCGCTATTGGGACTCACGCATCGACACTGGACAATCGGTTGCAAACACGGATTTTTGCATTATTGCTTATTGTGGATGTGTTTGTTGTCATGTCAGTTCTCGATCGCCGCTGGTGAGATCCAATCTGAAAGTGACTCTGGTGTTGTGGCTTTAGGGAGCTTTACATCTCTGGATCGAGCTGAGAAATTCAAGATAAAGATACAAACTGAATTGTCGAAATCAGCGCCGCGGCCCGTTGCTTCGGTCATCCTGCGAGATTTCACGACGGCCGGCGGCCGTAATATCAAACGTGTGCTCGTCGTGCCGAGCAGTGAAACTCCAGATGCCAGAAGCTTGGTATCGTATTTTAAAACCCATGGTTATCCTGACGCTTGGTTTTTAGCAGGAAAATTTGCAAACCGAGTCGACACGAGAAAATCTACGACCCGCGTTGCAACAGCAAACCCATTGAGACCAACTAAAGAGTTTCAAAGAAAGCCTAAATCTATTGAGGTGCCAGAAGAAGCCGTCAAGATTGAGTCAGAAGTCAGCAGACCAATGCTGAATCACATTCAACCGGAGAGTGCAAAACAGACGCTTTTGGGAACTCAGGATAGCATCCCATTTCACCGCATTACGATCCCCAACCGATCCCATGAGGCTGCTGGAATTGTGTTGGATGGAAAGGTTGATGAGCCAGTCTGGGCGTCGGTAAATCACTTCGATAACATGATTGTTGCAGTACCCGGTACAGGAGAGCCCGGTGCTTTTCCCACAGAAACCCGGCTCCTTGCGACAGAGAAAGGCTTGTACGTGAGCGGCGTGTTATATCAACCCGTCGATTCGTTGGTGAAGCGTTATTCTGTTCGTGATGATTTTATCGACAGGGACACATTTGGCTTTACACTAGACATGTCTGGTGAGGGGCTGGTGGGTTATTGGTTTATCATAGCCTATGGTGACAGTATTATGGATGGAAAGGTCCTGCCAGAGCGTAATTATCAACGCGATTGGGATGGCCCGTGGATAGGTAAGTCAGCACAACGAGACGATGGCTGGAGCGTGGAAATGTTCTTGCCATGGTCTATGATGAATATGCCTGAATCAGGCCCCGCGCGTACCATCGGGTTTGCTTTAAGTCGTCAAGTATCTCATGCCAACGAGCGATATCAGTGGCCGGGCTATCCTTATTCATCTGCACGTTTTGTCTCTGCACTAAATCAGGCGGATGTTTCGGGGGTGAATCCGAGACAGCAGTTGTCTGCCATACCGTATGTCTCCGGAACTAGCGACTTCGCTCTCGAAGAAAATGAAACAAGAATCGGTGTTGACCTCTCTTGGAAACCGTCGCCCAAGCTTGAGTTAACGGCAAGCCTGAACCCTGACTTTGGTGCTGTAGAGGCAGATGATGTTGTACTGAATCTCAAAGCAGCCGAAACATTTTTTCCTGAAAAGCGCCTTTTCTTTCTCGAAGGAAACGAGGTGTTTGATAGCTCTCCGAGAGCCAATACCGGTAATATTTATCGTATCGTCACTAACGATGATTTTAGTACGACATCACGGAAAGTGTTCTTGAGTGATTTTGTACCAACGCCAATATCATTAATGAATACGAAACGTATCGGTGGCGCTGCGACGCAGGTGACGCCTCCTGCAGGGGTGACGGCTAACCGTGGAGAAACTGATCGCCCAACTCAACTGCTTGCGGCCACTAAGGTGGTAGGACAGTTAGGTGATTTTCGTTACGGCGTGCTTGGCGCACTGGAAGATGATGTGTTCTGGTATGGCACTGATGCCTTGGGCAACACTGCAAATATTGAGGCTGAGGGCCGTGAGTTCGCCGTTGCACGTTTTCTTTATGAAGATGTAGGTGCCGCGCGAAGATCCGTCGGATATCTCGGTACACTTGTCTCTGGGCCACTTTATGATGCTGCGGTGCATAGTGTCGACGCGCACTACACGCGAGGCGATGGTAAATTAATGTTAGACGGTCAGTTAATCCGCAGTGATGTCGACAATCTCACCGGTGCTGGAGCATTGTTCGATTTGTTGTACAACGTAAATTCGAACTGGCGCCACAAACTGGAAATCGAATACTTGGATGATGCTATCGATGTGAGTGACTTTGGCTTTCTTAGACGAAATGATTACGCCAGTGCTCGATATGTCGCGCTCTACAACAAGCAAAAGTTCACCCAATCTATATCTAACTTCAGAAGTACGCTCCTTATTGAAGAGCAGCGTAATACCAGTGAGCAGCGTCGAGTTGGCGGTGGTGTTTACCTGCGTACCTCCATGGTGATGCCAGGAAGAAATTCTCTTCGAGGAAGCTTTGGCTATTTGCCAAAGCGTTGGGAAGACATCGATAGTCGCGGCAATGGCTCATATCGTGTGAAAGAAGGTGGATGGTGGAATTTTAATCTATCAACGGATGCGGCCAAGATGGTGAGTTTGTCTGCCAGCGTCGGAGCAACAACAGAAGACACGGGTGCTTGGTCAAGTAGCTATACATTTGGGGCGACTATTCGACCGATAGATAGCGTATCAATTGATTTGGATATCAGGTACAAGCAAAGGCGTGGCTGGTTAGTTTATCAAGGCGGTAGAAACTTTGGTTCATATGATGCGATTGAATGGCAGCCTGGTCTCAAAGTAAATTGGTTCTTAACACCGCGTCATCAGCTACGCTTAACCACGCAATGGGTAGGTGTAACCGCACAGGAAAATGGCTTTTTGGCCGTGCCTATCGGTGATGGCGATTTGGTACCAAGTACTAGAACCAAAGCAAGCCACGACTTTACCGTGAGTAGGCTGACAACTCAGTTGCGCTATCGGTGGGAAATAGCGCCGCTATCGGACTTTTTTCTGGTTTACAACCTGGGAAATTCGTTACCGAATCAAACCCAATCGGGGTTTGAAGACCTATTCAACAACACGCTGGATGATCCGACGATCAGCTCGATTGTGGCCAAATTACGGTACCGGTTCGGCAACTAACTTTTGGCGATCAAATAGCCGTATAGCCTCCGTCAATGACGAGTTCACTGCCCGTAATGAAAGATGAGTCGTCGGAGGCAAGGAACAGGATGCCTTTGGCGATATCATCCGGTGTTCCCAGTCGTCCGATCGGATGTTTCTCCGTCAGCATTTCACGCAGTTCATCCTCAGTGATGTTGTCATCTTCCATGTGCTCAACAATATTCCGAACAAGCGGCGTCCAGACATAGCCCGGATGTACTGAATTTACTCTAATTGGATAACCCATTTCACCGCACTTGACCGCGACTGACTTGCTGAGCAGGCGGACGCCGCCCTTGGATGCATTGTAAGCGGGTCCAGCACCACCGACGAGCCCCATAATCGAAGAGATATTAACAATCGATCCCCCGCTTTCTTTCATACACAACACGGCTTTTTGGGTGCCGAGAAAGACCGAGTCCAAATTAATCGACATCACGGTTTGCCAGCTTTCCAGAGTCGCTTCTTCCAGCGGCGGTAATCCCGCGCCACTAATACCTGCATTGTTAACAAGGATATCAAGATGATGATACGCCGACATTGTCTCCTCAATCACTGACTCCCAGTCATCATTAACGGTCACGTCATGCTTGAGTGCCATAGCTTTGCCGCCAGCGGCGATGATTGATTGGGATGTGCTCTCTGCACTCTCGAAATTGATGTCTGTCACGACTACTGTCGCGCCAGCTTCAGCCATCAATTGTGATGTTTTTGCTCCGATGCCGCTGCCGCCGCCTGTAATGATCGCAACTTTGTTATCAACTCTGTTCATGCAGTATTTTTCTCCATATTGTCTATGGTCGTCAGTGGGTTTTTGCAGGCGTACTATAATTTGACCAGCACATAATTTCCATGATTCAAATGGGGCAAGCACGACTGACTTGCCTGCCATGTGGCTGTTCAAGAAGATCTAGAAAGTGTGCCTGCTTTGATCTGGGTGATTTGATGGGATGTCGGTTATTGAGGCTAAGCTTATCATTCAGGGGGGAAAGCGCTCAGATCTTCAGTAAGCACTGCTCTAATAACACCAGCCATTGATAGTGAGTGTCTGTTTGCATCGGGTTGGTTCATAAACAAAGCCTTGTGGTAAAGCCCGGTGCCGTTTTTAAACGCCAGATTAACGTCAAGCGCAGCATGATCTAAAGTGAGAAAAATGAGATTAAGCAAGAGTAAAGCAGCACTGGGCTCCAAGCTTTACGAACAAATGGTTAGGCGCTTTCCCTTTGATCGGTTCAGCGAGCCTTTGAACCTCCATTTTCGGGAATAAGTTTGTAAGGCGACGGCTATTACGGGAAAATGGCGGCGGCAGTGGCTAACGAGACAAGCACAAACATTATAGGTAAGAGACCCCTATGGCGAATGACAATATAAAAGATCCGGCAGCGGTTTTTCAGGATTGGGTCACTCAGTGGGAAAGAGCGGCTGATCAATTCTCGAATCAATTTATGGGAACTGATGAGTTCAGTAAATCAATGAATCAGATGCAGAATTTACAGTTGGAGTTTCAGAAAGGCTTTGGCGAACTGATGGCGAAACAGCTGGCAAATTTTAATCTACCCTCGAGGGAAGATGTATTGCAGCTTAGTGAAGATGTTCGCGATATCAATCGGCGCTTGGCCCGGATAGAAACATCGATAAAAAAACTCGCCCCAATAGATGGAGTAAGTGATCAACAGCGAAGAAAGACGCCTCCAAGAACAAAGAAGCCTGCCTCTCTTCAATCAGGTTCTCAAGACAAGGAGTAGTTGGCGGTGGCTGAACCAGCAGTAGACAACAAGCTTATCGATCAAATGCGGGCAATGGTTGAAAGGACCATTCAGCGTAGCATCAAGGGTGTCCAGTTTGTGAGTTCAGGTAAAGCCCCTGTCGGATTGACACCAAAAGATGTGATTTACGAGCGAGGGACACTTCGCTTGTATCATTATCACCCAAGATCGGAAGAGATTTACAGAATTCCCATCATTCTGGTGATGGCTACGACGAACCGAGGTTATGTGTTCGATCTTTTGCCGGGGCAGAGTCTGGTTGAATATATGCTGGACCGTGGCTTCGACGTATTTATGATCGACTGGGATGCTCCAATGTCGTCAGAAAGAGGTTTGAGTCTGGCTGACTATACCCAAGACTTTATACCAGCGTGTGTCACAAAGGTTCAGGAAATCACAGGCGAGGAAGAAGTTAATATGGTGAGTTACTGCATGGGAGGGGTCTTGTCTCTTATTTACGCAGCGACGCATTTGAATGGTCCATTGAAGAATCTGGTTTGTATGACCACGCCTGTCAACTGGCATGAAATGGGGCTGTTCAGCCTTTGGTCAGATGAGCGATACCTTGATGTTGATAAGCTTGTAGACACACTGGGTATCGTCCCAGCAGAATTTATTGAGCAGTCCTTTGAAATGTTGAGGCCGGCACAAAAGACAGCGGGTCGCATGCGAGTCTGGAGTGAAATGTGGAATGATGATTTTGTGCGCTCTTATCGTGCGTTTGAGCGCTGGGGAAGTGAAACACTCCCTCTGGCTGGCGAGTATTATCGGGAGACAACGAGAGAACTGATGTGGGGTAACAAGTTGTATGAGGGAGATCTGGTTGTGGATGGCATCATCGCAAATCTAGCAAACATAAAGATTCCAGTCATGAATGCGATAGCAGAACACGACCACATTGCACCCTACAAGGCAACCAAGCCGCTGTTAGAAAAAATAGGTTCCGAGGATACCCATGAGGTGGTGCTGAAAGGCGGGCATGTGAGCCTTATTGCAGGTCCAAACGCAGTGCGCAGGCTCTGGCCGCAAATTGATGTTTGGTTGTCGGAGCGCTCGGTATGATTGCGCTTTACGACAGATATCCCAGGCAAATCAGCTTAAAAGACGGAGATGCGAGTCTGGATTTACTGGTCGATCCTTCCTCTCAGGAAATCATGGATTTTGCCGAGGCTTTGCCTAGTGCTGATCTGCTTTTCCTCAATCGAAATATCCAAGTACCGAAAGTACTTGATGCCTGGCGAGAGAGTATTGCTGAAGGTGACATCGTCAGCATCGTAGCCAAACGTGGTTCAAAAGTGCTGGGAACGACTGCGGTTGTCCAGGATCGTTTGTCTTGGTCTGCACACGTCGGAGAAATGAGAATACTGATCTTGCCTGAAGCGCGGGACACCGGACTTGGACGAGAGATGATTCAGGAGAGTTTCTTGATCGGTCTGTCGTTGGGCCTTGAAAAACTCACTGTGCGAATGACCTTAGATCAGGAAAGTGCCCTTGCTGTATTTGAAGAAATGGGCTTCAAGAGCGAAGCGTTGTTTCGCACTCACGTTAAAGACAATCTCGGTGATAAGCACGATCTACTGATCATGAGCCACGACGTTGAGGGCTTTGCTTCACAGATGCAGGCTTATGGAATGGACGAGGCTTTCTAGTCCTTGGGGTCAAACCCCTCATGTTGTCCGTGTTTTATTTTTGGAAATCTTGGATCTGGATCCCACGGGATATTATCCGTTGTTGCAACGAGCCAATTCAAAACTTCTTCCTTCAGTGCGGCAACGGTAGCAGCGGCTTCGGGTAGATCGATGATATTGTTAGTCTCGTCCGGATCGGTGGCATGATTGTATAACTCATCGTTTTCATATAATCGATAAACATAAGTGTGATCTTGATTCCTAAGAGAGATTGCTTTTCCCACTAGCTCGGGCTTTTCGTGCTGCAGTTGTCCTTTTTTCGCGTATTCACCACTGGGCGCTTCAAACAGGGGTATCTCGGCCGTTGTGAACCCGCCTTCAGAAAATGCGGCATTTCTGATAACGGCGCGGTGGTCTTTTAGCGCTGGAACCAGTGATTTACCGAAGTGTGTATGCGCTGCAGAGATTGAAGCTTGTTCCAGAATTGTCGGTAAAATATCGACCATTTCAACAAAAGAAGAAGCTGTGGCGGCTTCTTTTACCCCTGGCCCAGCGACAATCAGCGGGTTTTGTAATAAACAACGATCAAGTCCCGATGGCCATTTTTCGACAAGGCCAAAGTCTCCGAGGTATTCGCCGTGGTCGGTAAAAAAATAGGTTAAGGTGTTGTTGTCAAGGTTTTGCTGGTTTAGTTTCGCTGTAATCCTGCCTAGCTGATCATCTACTCTTGAGATCATGGCGTAGTAAATTCGTGTTATCTCCAGCCATTGATCTTCGGTAACCCGCTCAGTGCCGAGTTTGCAGCGTATGGCATCGTGGAAACTTGGCTTGTTTGTCCCGTGGCTAGCAATTCTTTGCGGTAAATCTACGTCAGCGTACAGATCGTACCAGGGTTGCTCTACTTCAAAAGGTAAGTGGGGAAATATCAGCGGCACCCACAGACACCAAGGTCCTTCAGGGGCGCTCTCGAGCCAATCAATCGCTGTCTGGGTTGCAGCCTCATCAAAGTCTATCCAGTTTGACTGTGAGGGGCGAATACCATGATAAAACGCATCGTAAAGCGCAGAGCCCTGATCGTACTGAGGGCCCATGCCCATCTGTTTGCGTTGAGGTTTTGTTGTCCAACCACAAAAATGAGTGGATTGCTCCGTGACCCCTGGTGCAAAAACATCTCCTCTGGCACCCGCCCAAGCGACTTGGTATCCACCCTCTTTAAGGTATTTTAATAAGTTCGGGTCTTGTGGGGAGAGAAGGTGGGTAAGCGTGCGATGTCCGCGGGTGTGCGGATACCAGCCAGTCATCAGGTTTACCCGGGAAGGGCCACAAACGGGATGATTAGCCCATGCATTATCGAAGCGCGTGCCACGATTCGCCAAGGCGTCAATGTGAGGTGTTTGTACTAACGGGTTACCAAAACAACCCACGCAATCTGCGCGGAGTTGATCTGGCATAAAAATCAGAATGTTCGGTCTATCACTCATTGCCAGTCCGCCCCATCGTAATATCGTGTGCCGCGATGTCCTTTTTTTGATATCGGTTTGTTGAGTTTCGTGCCTGGCGCCTCGACAAAGATGAGTGACCTTGGTCGCCCGGATTTGGGATTTGTTGCACCTCCTTGAATACTACTAATTTTCAGTCGACCCACAAGCTGATCATTAAATATGGTGTAGACGTATTCTCCGGGGACAAGTTTGGAAGGTTTGCCCGCCATGTGAAACTCGTATGTTTTTAAGGAACCGTCATACAGGGCGTCGACTGTTTTCTGGCCAGCCTTTGCAGGTATCGTTTTTGTTATGCCACTCACGTTATCACCTTGAGCTCATTCGTTTCTCGAGAAGTATAGCGAGCAGTGTCGAATGCGCAATATCAGGCTGAATTCTGTCGAGTTTGTGTTCGTCCTGTTGAGCGAAAAAAATCTATTCGGATTCCACCGTCAGTTTCTCAGCGTGACATTGCCCAGCGTGAGGTTATCTATTTTCATGCTCCTTGTGTTTGCCTAATAAACTTACCATACTCATGCGTAACATTTGTCAATGAGAGAGTCGCGTTATGTCATTAACTGGTCAATGTCTTTGTGGTCACATCAAGTATGAACTCGCGGTTGCGCCGGCGATGAGCGGCGTCTGCCACTGCAAAAACTGTCAGCGGCAAGCGGGTTCAGCATTTTCTACGATTGCGGGTGTCGCGAATGCTGATTTTAATATGACAGGGGGGGAGCCAAAACTATATCAGGATGGCGAAACTCAAAGCGGTAATACCGTAGAACGTTATTTCTGCGGAAATTGTGGCTCGCCGATTTACTCAGTTGTTCCTGGAAGTCCTGATATGAAGTACGTTAAGACGGGCACGCTCGATGATACAAGTGAATTCAAACCGCAGTTTCATGTCTGGTGCGATACTAAACAGAATTGGGTAGACCTGCAGGATGGTGTGCCCCAGATGGCCACCCAGACGTAAATGAGACAACCTTGTACTGGTTGAGCAACTGATATTGCTAATTGTTTGCAATTTTTCTGATCGCGAGTAGTTTCGAACGAAATTCAATAGAGCCAACTTGGCTTGGTGTTGGTTGACTCGAAAATTGAGCAATTACTGTCTTGGTGGATTTGTTGATATAAATCACCTGACCGTGAATGCCAACGGCAGCATACTCGCCTTTACCTGGGTCAAGTATCCACCACATGTTCTTGTAATATCGCCAGTATTCATCCTTGTAGAGCTGATTATTCGCGTAGCGATTATGGTCTGCTTTTGTCAGGTTCAGTGTTTCAGTAACCCAATGCGCGGGAACAATTTGTACACCATTTGCAACGCCATTGTTGCGTATCAGTTCGCCAAATAGTGCTGCATCCCTGAGTGTGCTCGTCATGCCACCCGTGGCCACCGGCTGGTAAGCTCTGTCGACGATGATTGCCGCATCATGGTTAGTGCCGAGCTTCGACCACAGGAAGCGGGTCAAAAATTTTTGTAGTGACATGCCGGACAACCGTGAAATCATCCAGCCAATTAGATCAGCATTCGCCGAGTTGTACTCAAATGCTGTGCCGGGTTCTTCTGAATGCTCAGGTTTCACAAACTTTGCGAGAAAATCGTAGATTCCGTAGATTTCAGTGTTTGACGGTTGGGCATCCTGAGCACCAGCGACGTAGCTCATGTTCAGCGCCGGACCATAGAAACGCCGAAACTCTGATTCTGGATCAAGGTAATTTTCTTTAAAAGCGATAGCTGAAGCGTGGTTGAGCACGTCCTGAATCGTTGTGCGCTCGAACCCAGAGCCCTTAAGCTCTTCAATATAGTATGCAGGAGATTTAGTCAGATCTATCTCGACCTGTTCCATGAGAATACCGAACGCGGTGCTGACTAGGGACTTGGTCATTGAAAACCAAATATGTCGATCGTGTGCTGCCATCCCGTTCCAATATCTCTCATAGACAATGCGTCCATGACGCATCATCATAAATCCGTCCGCATCATGCTTATCCAACAAGTCATCTAGAGGTAGACTGTCGCCATTTGCGTCGAGGATTTGGGTCGTTGGTAATTCGGCGTCTGGTTCTTCTTTCATGACCGGTAATGGGCCGCCTCGCGCCAGCATAGCGGCGTGAGTGACGGCATCCATATTCCGAAAACTCCAAGTATTGAAAGGAGAGCTTGTATAGTTTGAGAATGTTACCTGGCTGTCTCTTTCAGGTGGGAAGTTATACATAACCTTTGGATGTTCACCTATCAACTTGTTCTCCTGCGGTTGTAAGTGGGGCTCTGAAAACATGGAAGTTCTGACTCTCTCAGAGATGTATGAAGTTGTAAAGGTTGAGCACCTCAAATTGACTCTTAAAACGCCTTGTGACAGGTTAAAGTTGGACAAAACTTCTTCAGACCGACGCCGAAACAGGCGCCAGGAAAATCACTATGGCAAGAGAAAACCGTATCAACGACGCTGCTCAGGGCTACGTCGATAGAAGACAATTTAGCGGCATCGAGTGGCGGGTCGAAGCCAAAGGTTCAGCCCTGACAGCAGGTCAGGTTGGCAGTCCTGGGGCCAACGTGAGCAGTCCAATTCCTGAAGACGCGATCTACCGCATCTATTCAATGACGAAACCTATCGTCTCTGTGATGGCTTTGATACTCATTGAGCAAGGGAAGTTGCGTCTCTATGACATGCTTGCTCAATATAATCCGGTATTTCGTAATATGAGAGTGCTGCTGCCAAGCGGAGAGCTTGCTCCTTCGCAGCGACCCATACTTGTTGAAGACCTGTTGACTCATCGTGCTGGTTTTACATATGAGTTTATTGCGGGTTGCCATATAGCGCCAGGTTATGACGCGATGGATATCGCGGCTGATGGGCAATGTTCGTTAGACGAAATGATGGCAAAGTTGGCGATTCAGCCGCTAGCCTTTCAGCCTGGGACACAATTTCGTTATAGCGTCTGCACCGACGTGCTCGCTCATGTGTGCGAAAAGGCGTCCGGTAGAACAATGCAAAGTTTACTTCAGGAACATGTTCTGCAGCCTCTTAATATGGTAGATACCGACTACTACGTGCCAGAAGAAAAGCAAAGTCGACTGATGCCTATGTTTGGCATTTCCGATATTGCCGAGATGTCTTTCCTGAATCCACCCAAGGTGCAGGAGTTGATCGTCTCCGATGTTGAAGAGATGTATCCTTCGACCAATCCTGCCTACAGCCGTGGAGGCCATGGGTTGTTCTCTACCACCAATGATTACTTTAAGTTCGGCAAAATGTTGCTCAACGGAAAAAGCCCTTCGGGAGATGCCGTTATTTCCAGAAAAATGCTTGAGATGATGCTGTCAAACCGAATGACGCCAGAGCAGCTTCCACTGCGTATTGGTATGAATGTGCTGCAGGGTTATGGCTGGGGCCTAGGTGTGAGAATTATGATGGATCCGGGTAAAGCGCGGAGCCTGACTGGCAAAGGCGAGTTCGGCTGGGCCGGTGCGGCAAGCACATACTTTTGGGTGGACCCGAACGAAGAAATGGTCGGTGTTATTATGACCCAATATCTCGGCTCGATACTGCCGCTCGCCGATGACATGAGGGCGGCTGCTTATCAAATGCTCGAGTAGCAGAGCGCACTGGCGGGTGTGGCTATTTGTCTGTACGCTTGAAGCGGGCGTGATCAATAAAAAGAAGAAAGTATTTTAACGGGATCACTTCTTTAGAAAGTTTGGATTTAAAAATGACAATGAACCAACAATGGCGACTAGCTCGTCTGCCGGTTGAAGGATGGCCTACCGACGGAGACTTTGTGTTTGGCAGCACTGAATTGTTGGAGCCGGCTGACAATCAAGCGCTTACGCGGACAATCTATCTTTCTCTCGACCCTTATCAATGGGGAAGACGCCGTAGTGGTGTTGAGAAAATCGGTGATGTTTGCCACGGCAGAACTGTGTCGCAGGTAGTGAAGAGTCGGCACGCCGAATACAAGGAGGGCGATGTTATTTTCAATACCAGCGGTTGGCAGGAATTCGGTCTTGTTGGCAAAGACATTAGCGAATTTGGATATATGTATCCTCGAGTGCTTGATACATCGCAAGCACCCGCATCGACCGCTTTGGGTGTATTGGGCATGCTAGGTCTCACGGCATATTCAGGTTTGTATATTCAATGTCAACCGAAACCCAGCGAAACCGTTGTTGTTTCCGCAGCAAGCGGCGGCGTTGGTCAAAATGTTGTTCAGATTGCCAAGCTGAAAGGTTGCCGCGTTGTCGGGATTGTCGGCTCTGATGATAAATGTGAATTCGTCGTTGATAGTCTGGGAGCCCATGCCTGTATCAATCGAAAGGCCCCTGATTTTATTGATCAGTTACGAGAAGCCTGTCCTGATGGCATTGATATCTATTTTGAGAATGTTGGTGGTGAAGTGTTTGAAGCTGTTTTACCATTGTTGAATAAGTTCTCTCGAATTAGTCTCTGCGGGTTGATCTCTCAATACGGGAACGATGACGCCGCATCCAATCACGCGCGCTGGCAGAAGACCGGTGCTAGTGTTTTCGAAGAGCGGCAAGTGCAGGTAAATGGTCTTTTTGTGGGAAATTTTGTCGAAGACCACCAATCTCAGTTTCTCGAGGAAATGAGTGCGTGGGTTAGAGATGGCTTGGTTCGCTATAAAGAGGACATTTGGCGCGGCCTTGAACGTGCGCCAGAGGCATTTGATGCAATGTTGAAGGGCGGTAATTTTGGCAAGACGCTTGTCCAGGTAAGTGAAGCGCCTGCGGCAGAACATCAAGAAACTGGTTAATCGCCAGTGGACTTTACCGATCCCCGCACGCGATCTGTATTTTATGAAGTACATAGCAATCAGCCAAGAGCTGGGCCAGGTGATCGATCCAGCACAAAGCATGCGTTCTCTTTGGCAAGCCCTTTTCTCCCGAATGCCCGGGCGTTGGATATAGGTTGCGGGCCGGGTATGCAAACGGTGCATTTAGCTGAACTCATGCCCAGTAGTAATATCACGGCGATTGATTCCCAAGAATCGATGGTGCTCGAAGCGCGTAAGTTAGTCGAAGCGCAGGGACATGCAGCCCGGGTGCAGATTGATGTTTGTGATATGGCAAATATACCCTACCCAAGCAATAAATTTGATCTCATCTGGTGTGAAGGTGCGGCCTACATCATGGGTATTGAGCGGGCATTAAGCGACTGGAAAAGGTTATTGAGCCCTCGGGGTAAAATCGCAATAACAGAAGTCGTATGGCTCAAGCCTGATCCTCCAAAAGCGTTAAAAGATTTTTGGACTCAATACCCTGATATGAACAACATCGAAAACAGGTTAGCGCTATTTGAGCGCTGCGGTTATCGCGTGCTCGGTGATTTTGTGTTGCCGGAGTCCGCCTGGTGGAAGCATTATTATGATCCGATGACTGACAGGTTGGATAGCCTCAGAGTAAAGTATAGCGGTGATGCTGTAGCGGAGTCCGTTATCTCAGCCTGCTACGACGAGATTGATCTATATCGACGTTTCTCGGATTACTATGGGTATACTTTTTTTGTCGCTGAGAAAGTCAGTTAAAGCCAAACCTCTAGGTTGTCTTTCCGGCCGATATCACGGCTTATTTTACAGTTGATAATCGCTTCCATATGGCAGTTCTTCAACAACTCTGTGACGTCTTTCTGCTCAGCTCCTGTCAAACTTTCGAATTCCTGATGGACCCTGTTTAAGAGATAGAATCGATAGGGTTGGGCTAATGCATTAATGGTTACCCCGCGTACCTCAAAAGAACCCATGCCGACGCCACGCGCCACTTGGGTGCCAGCAGCTAAGTTTGGTTGTTGTGTTAGCCAGTTGTTAATGGCTTCTGCTGCAGCCTTGGTTTCGGGCACAAAATCAATCGCAATTTGGCGTAGCAAATTGATCAATGTTTGCGGCACCTCATCGTTAGCAAGATATACGTTGGTCTGCTCCTCGAATTCGCCAATGTCAGGCTCTGGCCTATTCATTCTTTCTACCCAGCGAAACAGGCGAACGGCATCCGATTGCATCAGTGATAGTGGTTTAGGGTCTCGCCCGAGATGAGCAAACAAAGGTGCAATCATGCCAAAATCGCCTATGCAAGGTTTGTTACCAAGCAGATAAGGTACTTCTGAAAAGTGGGCATTCAGGGCAGCAAGAAGCTCAGCGTAAAGTGCTTCAACAACTTCAAAAGTATCAGGGACAGCGCCAAAGGCCATACATGCACTGCGCATCTGATTCATTGACTTTTCTGCTTGGGCGCTGCGACTGGGTCCAGAAGGCATCAGTTCGGAGAAGTGGTACTGCAGGAACTCTTTATTGAAGTGATCAAAGTTCCACCGATAGTGCATCGCCGGCCGGAGTAGACCTTCAGCGCCAATCACATCGAATAATCGACTCAGCACTCGCTGTTTTGGTGTTGTCGGTGAAAACCGGTTCCCGTTTGCAGACTCAAAATGATCAATAATTGCTGCGCCATCACGAATCACTTCACCATCTGGGAGTTCTATTGTTGGCAGGCTTTGTCGGTTACCTGCTTTTGGCAGAACGGTCTCTCTAAAATATTGTGTGTTCGGTATTCTTTCATGGTAATCAAGGTTTGCATTAATGAGATAGCTTCGTGCTCGCCCTGCATACAATGAAAGGGAAGAGCCGTAGAGCGTGATCTTTTTCATGTGTGTTCTCAGCAATTGTTATGGGAAGTGTCAGGATAAAACTATACCGCGTAGCCGAAGAGGTACAGTGCGCTTGATAAACGGTAACGATGGGTGCACATCACAAACAATTCAGTAGTGGTTTCGTTGATACTTTTCTCCTTCAGGTCGATTATCAAGGACGCTCATGCATACGACGAGCATTATTTTCAAGCGTCTGCCTGCGCTAAGATGCCATTTGCCCATTCCGATTGAGTGATAACCTCTTTGTTTTAGTAACTCAGGTAATGTGAGTTCGTCCGTTGGCGAGCGGATGTTTTCCTCTGCTAGAGCATCACCGCGGGTTATCTTTGAGAATGCGGGAGAAGCCGGGGTAACTTCAAAACCAACCCTTGAAGGATATCGTCCAGTGAGTAGTGCAGCCCTCGAAGGCGCGCATGTCCGGTTCCCTGGGTACCCATTAGTAACGTGCACACCGTTTTGTGCTATTGAATCAATATGAGGTGTTGGTACAGTGCCGTCGGTTATGCCGCCGTCGTAAATCGTAATGTCTTTAAATCCGAAGTCGTCGTCGACGGACAGTACGATATTAGGCGGCGAATCCTGCGCGGCGTTAGATGGTTTCGTGGGACCCTGCTTCCAGGATACGCTACGATCATCGCCTATCGGCGTAACGAAGTCCGAGATGATGCCGGGCAGGTAGTACCCGCATTGTGAAAACAGGGCGCCGCATATGAGAGCGACTGATACGCAAAGAAGGGCCAATTTTTTCCTATATACTTCCGTTTATCGAGCGTGCATAATTATTAATGATCGGCATTAAATAATGCGAGATAGTTACTTCAAATGCAAGATCGCTTCTCATAGAGAAACACCATACAGGAGACTAAAAATGGGAGACTCCCTCCTGCCCGTAAGGGGTTCACCTGGATCACCCTATACACGAAAAATGTTGTCGCTATTGCGTTACAGACATATTCCGTACCGGTACATTCAGGGACAGACCGACGGGGCTGATGACTTGCCCGCACCCAAGGTTGGTTTGATTCCAGTGTTCTATTTTGAAGATGAAAATGATGGGCTGGTGGCTGAGGTTGATAGCACGCCTATCATCCGCAGACTTGAGGTTGAGTATCCAGGGCGGTCCGTGATTCCGGTAGACCCAGCGTTGGCATTTATTGACTACCTGCTTGAGGATTATGGCGACGAATGGCTAACAAAAGCCATGTTTCATTATCGCTGGTACTATCAAGATGATATCGAGATGGCTGGGTCTGTTCTCCCCCACTATGCAGACGTAACACAATCCGATGAGACGTTGGTACAAATGAAAGAGATATTTTCGGAACGCCAGATATCTCGTTTATACGTTGTCGGATCTAACGATACAACAGCTGTTGTTATTGAAGAAAGCTATCAACGGTTTTTGATTTGTTTGAATAACCACCTGAAGCGATCGCCTTTTCTGATGGGCAGGCGTCCCGGAGCAGCAGACTTTGGTTGTTTAGGGCAATTGACTCAGTTGGTGCAGTTTGATCCAACACCAGCGAAATTTGCTGCGCAGCAATTTCCCCGGGTACACGCCTGGGTTAGCAAAATGGAAGACCTTTCTGGGCTTGAGTGTCGAGATGATGGGTTCTATTCTCCAGACGAGGTGCCTGCTACCTTGATTGACTTGCTGAAAGAAGTTGGCCGGACTTATGTGCCCGTAATGCTGGCAAATTATGAAGCCTTTGAAAAAGGACTCAAAAGAGTTGAAACAACCGTGGAAGACAAACCATGGGTGCAAGAGCCGTTTCCGTATCAGGCGAAATGCCTTCAGTGGCTACGTATTGAGTATGCCAAACTCGACGTTGATGACAGAGTAAGAGTTGATGCGATGCTGGATGGTACCGGTTGTGAGCTTTTGTTAGCGAAGCCGTAAAGCTAACAGAATACAGCGACAATAACTGGAACCTATGTCAAAGTGATGCGGACAAACGATAATCGTTATCAGGGGTTAACCGAATTTTGATTTCTGCCGAACCTTACCACACTTGATGAGTGCGGGCTGTCCGATAGTGCCATATAGATGACAGGCCGACTTTCACTAATGTTGGGAAGGCTGGGCTCATTCTGTTGGGCCACAACCAATGCCCATGATTAGAAAATCCCGTTTAACAGCTTTCAATTAAAGATAATAAAAGCCTTAAGGAGGGCTTAACAATGTCTAACGAACGCAAAGTTCAGGAATTAATGGGAGCTCCCGGCTCCCCATATACTCGAAAGATGCTCGCGTACATGCGGTATAGACGGATTCCTTATCAGTTTGAAATTCAGACAAGGATGGCTGGTGCTGAAAATGGCAGCCACACAAAGCAAAGGGTACAGCCAAAGGTTTCATTGTTGCCGACTTTCTTTTTCAAAGATGAGCATGGTAATGAGGAGGCGGTGACTGATTCAACCCCACTCATACAGCGATTCGAAGCTGAATACACCGGTCGTCAGGCTATTCCTTCTGATCCTGCCCTGGCATTCGTGAACATGCTGCTGGAAGACTACGGCGATGAATGGTTAACAAAGGCAATGTTTCATTATCGCTGGCGCTATGATGCTGATATTAAGAAAGCCGGGGATATCTTGCCACGCTGGCGGGGCATCTCTCAGCCAGAGGAGCAGGCACAAAAAATGGGTCAGTTTGTCAGGGAGCGGCAAATCGACCGCTTGTCTTATGTCGGTTCAAATGATGTGACCACGCCGGTAATCGAAGAGAGTTTTAAGCGGTTTATTCACTTGCTTGACGCACACTTGACCGACTTGCCATTCCTGATGGGGGAGAGACCCGGTTCATGCGATTTCGCAATATATGGACAGTTAACCTGCCTCGCGCTCTTTGACCCGACCCCTTCCGCGATTATTCTTGAGGCATGTCCGCGCGTTTATGCCTGGGTAGAAGTGCTGGAAGAGCTCTCTGGTTATCTGGTTGCCGATTCAGATTGGATAGATATAGATAATGCGCCTCAAACACTCAAAAACATACTCAATGAGGTCGGCCGAATTTATGCGCCTTATCTGCTTGGCAATGCAGCCGCGGTTGCCGGAAAAGCCAAGTTGCTAGAAATGTCGCTGGACAACAGACAGTGGGAACAGAATCCTTTCACCTATCAAGCAAAGTGTCTGCAGTGGCTAAGAGATGCCTATGGCGCACTTGAAGAAGTCGATCTTGATCGCCTAAACAAGTTGCTGGAAGGTACAGGCGTGCTCCAGCTTTTTGCACGCGCATAGAATGAATGCTAGAAGCGCACTATGGTTAGTCCCTGCTCTGATCTGGGTAACTTTTACCTATTGGTATACTGATTTTGGTGGGCCATTGAGTGACGACGAAGTAGCCAGAGCGGTCGCCTATTTCGAGTCGAGTGGTATGGATAAAGAGCGACTAGATGATTTTCGAACTTTTTTCGAAGAGGATACGGGTCGACAGTTCTTGATGGTGAATAACATCGACATTAATGACAATCCGCCTAGAATCGAGGGTTTCAGTAAGGATGCTACCGCGGAAAATTATATGGACCACTACATGGAGCACATGTATCCGGAACTTTTTGCCCGAGCGTGCCATCCAGTGTTTTTCGGCGAAGGATTAGGGCTGAACGTAGACGTCACGGGTATCGAGGGAGCCGAAGGCTGGGACACAGCCGTATTACTGCGTTATCGAAGCCGCAGAAGTCTGTTGGAAATAATCACCAACCCGGAAATAGGCCCTCGTCATGAATTCAAACTAGCAGCCATGACAAAGACGATTGCCTATCCGGTTGAGGTTGTATTGTATCTAGCCGATCCGCGATTTTTGCTGTTCCTGATGTTGGGATTTGTGGTCGCAGTTTTGGATATCTTTTTGTTTGGACGACGGAGTCGATGATGAAAAAAACACTTCAGTTTGTGATTGGTTTACCTGGTATGCTATTTCTGTTCACTGGCATACGATGGCTTTTGGATCCCGACACTGCCGCCAGCGAGTTGGGTATGCCGCTTTTAGATGGCATAGGGCGCAGCACGCAAATCGGTGATCTAGCGGCGTTTTTCTTGTCTCTTGGTCTTATGATTTTTGCAGGAATAATCACAGGTAGGCGAGTCTGGTTCTATCCTCCAATTATGCTGTTGAGTTTGGCAGCATTGTCCCGGGTTGTGGCGTGGCTAGTGCACGACGCAGCCTTAGCAATGCAATTAATTGCATTCGAGCTAGTGATTGCTACCCTGTTATTTTTCGTTTCTGCTCGAATCACTCAGAGCGATTAGTCCATGACTTTGCTTCTGGATTTCTCGTTTAATAATGCCGCAAGCCGCCTCTGCGCTTGCTTAGTAGTTTCGCTGATAATGGCTTATTCAACGTCCGTATTTGCGGACAGGCCGAATATTGTCTTGATTCTAGCGGACGATTTGGGATTTAGTGATATCGCGCCTTATGGCGGAGAAGTCAGTACACCAAATCTGACTACGCTAGCTGAAGCGGGCATCAAATTCACGAATTATCACACAGCTGCGAGTTGCGCGCCTTCCCGGGCGATGTTGTTGACGGGAGTAGATAGTCATCGCAATGGTGTGCCTAACATTCCCGAGGCAATTCCACCAGAACAGGGCACCCATGCCCACTATGCAGGCACCCTGAACAGGAATGTTGTCACCGTGGCGACGTTGTTGCAGGATCAGGGTTATCACACTTATCTTGCCGGTAAATGGCACCTTGGAAAGAATGTTGATCAACTGCCTAGCCGTCGAGGGTTTGAGCGGACTGTTGCGCTAGCGGACACCGGTGCAGATAACTGGGAGCAAAAACCCTATATACCGATTTATGAGAAAGCAAATTGGTTTGCCGACGGTAAAGTAACGACGTTGCCGGATGATTTCTATTCTTCCCGTTTTTTGATCGATAAAACTATTGAATTTATTGACACAAACTCAAACAGCGAATCCCCCTTTTTTGCTTATGTTCCTTTCCAGGCTGTCCACACTCCGGTTCAGGCGCCGCAGGAATTTATTGACAAATATACGGGTGTTTACGATGAAGGGTGGCACGCGCTCAGGCAAAGACGGCTTCAAAAGGCAATGGCGCTTGGTATTATTCCTGACGGCACGAGCATGGTCTCGATGTCGTCAACCGAAGACTGGGAATCATTAAGCGCTGAGGAGAAAAAATTTCAGTCTAAAAGAATGGCTGTTTACGCAGCGATGATCGAAGCAATGGATTACCACCTTGGACGCCTCATGTCGCACCTCAGGGAGATTGGGAAATACGAGAATACTATTTTCATTTTCACCTCAGACAACGGCAGTGAAGCCTCCGGAACACGAGCTAATGCCAGCACTGTTTCAAAAATGCTTCAGGGCATGCAAGGTTATTCAACTGAGTATGAAACTTTAGGGCTGAAAGGAAGCTTTAATAGCATTGGTCCAAGCTTCGCGAGTGCAGCTGCTTCGCCGCTCGCTTACTACAAATTCTACTCGGGCGAGGGTGGTATGCGTGTGCCTCTCATAATCGCGGGCGAATCAATTTCATCTGAGCAATCTAAAACAAATGCTTTTAGTTTTGTAACCGATTTGACTCCAACGATACTTGAGTTGTGTCATGTCAATCAGCCAGGTGAGCGTTACGGTGGAAGGCTGATCGAGCCGATCATTGGTCGTAGTTTGGTTCCAATTTTGGAAAATAAGGCAGAACAGGTTTATACGGCATCCGACACTGTTGGTTACGAGTTAGCGGGTAACGCAGCGCTTTTTCAGGGTGACTATAAACTTGTACTGAATCGGGGTCCGCTTGGCGACGACGATTGGCATCTCTTTAATATTGTCGTTGATCCTGGCGAAACCCGCGATCTCGCAAAATCTATGCCGGATAAACTACAGACGATGATGTCAGCCTATGAGCATTATGCTCGGACGAATAAAGTGCTGCCTGTCCCAAAAGGCTACCAACAACTCGCACAAGTAGCCGCGAACGGCTTGAGAGACAGATTTGGTGCGCAGATATTGAGCCTGCTGGCAACGATATCAGCGTTGGTTTTGATATTGTTGTTCGCTCGGAACTATCACAGACAAAATGAGCGCTGAAGACAGTTTATCTCTCCATCTTGCGACATATGGTAGTATCTCAGCTCCTTGATTTATATATGAGAGCCTAAAATCGATACAATGTCTCCGGCAGCTCAGGAAGGCGTTTTTGAGCTTTTACCTTTTTTGCTAAACCCGCCCAATATTGCGCGCTTTGAGGGTGGCAAAGTGATTATCGGTGATCGCCGTGCCTATCCACTTCAGCAATCATACGTCATCTGTGAATCCGTTGACGAAGTCGCGACCGCTATAAGAGATATGGTGACCCAGGGTGGCGGTCCTTGGTTGTCCGCCGTGAATGCAATGAGAATTCTTTCCAGTACCTATAGTGATGCTGGTGATGGCAAGCAGCTGCTATCTAAGCTGAAAAGAGCAAGAGATGTTCTTGTTGCCACACGTCCCACGAATACCGCGATTCAGCTTCGTTTGGACGAAGTGTTAGCGACTGCTAGTCAAGCAGTTAAGGAAGATCGGTCAGTTGATCATGCGATAGAGACATCGATCAGTCAGACATTGCAGGACATCTACGATGACTATGCGATTCGAGCCAGAGCGATGGCTAATCTAATTAATGACGGCGATGGCATATTAACCCATTGTTTTGCCGAGGCAGCTTTTATTCTTGCGCTAGCATTTGCGGCTAGAGATGGCAAAAAAATAAGTGTCTACACCCCGGAAACACGTCCGTATTTTCAGGGAGCAAAACTTACTGCGCCCTCCATCCGAGAAGTCGGTGTTGATGTGAAGCTAATCACGGACAATATGCCAGCACACATCATGTCAGAGGGTAAGATTCAAAAATATATTACAGCGGCCGACATGATCACTGCCGATGGACATGTGGTGAATAAAATTGGTACCTTTCAGAATGCCATTGCTGCCCATGCGCATGATATACCGTTTTATGCATTTGCCTGGGGTAGAGACAACAGCAAATTAGTCAGGGCTGATATCGAAATAGAAGAGCGTGACCCTAAGGAGGTCCGTCTAGCTTTAGGAGTACCAACAACAATCGATGGCATCAATGCCAGATATCCTACCTTCGATATCACACCTCCTAAATATGTTGCAGGTGTCGTGACAATTCACGGTGTGCTAAGCCCGTATACCCTAAAAAACTATCGGAATTGGTAGTTTATAAATAATCGCAAACGACACAGATCAGTAACAGAGGAATCATTATGCCAGCAGCAATTATGGGTGGTACCGGTATCTATAATCTTTCAGGCATCGAAGTTGAAGCCCGCGAGATGACTAACGAGTATGGATCGGCCCAAGTTTATATCGGCCAGGGTGAGCATGAGGATATCGTGTTCTTGACACGGCACGGAAAAGATCACTCTACACCACCACATAAGGTGAACTATCGAGCAAATATTCAGGCGCTAAAAGATCTGGGCGTTCGAAGGATAATGTCTACCTATGCGGTGGGTTCGATCACAACTGACTATCCAGTGCTTGATCTCGCTGTCCTGCGCGACTTCCTTGATTTTACCCACGGAAGAGATTTCAGTTTCTTTGATGACCTGCAGAGCGCTGTTGGACATGTTGAGATGAGTGCGCCATTTTGTTCTGTCATGAGTGAGAAGTTGCTGAGTCTCGGGCCTGAACATAATATTCAGGTTCATGACGGTGCGACCTATGTTGCAACCAATGGTCCTAGATTTGAGTCGCCGGCAGAAATAAAAATGTATCAGATGTTAGGTGGCCACGTTGTTGGCATGACCTGCTGTCCGGAAGTCTATCTGGCGGGTGAACGGGGCATGAACTTCGCTGCTGTAGCGCTGCCAATTAATCTCGCCGCTGGCCTTGAAGATAAGATTACGCTGGTAGAGGACAATATTGATGAAGTGCGGAAGAATATGATTAACCTCATGCTCGATGTGCTGCGCTCAACCAGTGATGAGGAATGCATACCACCAATATTGCTATAAAGGGATTTGGGAAAATAAACTAAAGTAACAAAGGAAGCTCGCCGCATGTCCTTGCATCACGCCACCGGTAAAAAATTGTTAGGTTTCTGGGACTTGATGAGCATTTCATTGGGACAAATCATTGGTACAGGTGTTGTCGTTCTAACCGGCGTTAGTATTAGTATGACAGGCTACGGTGCGCCATGGGCATTTTTGCTAGCGCTCGCTATTGTCGCCATTCCTACTATTTGTATCGCAGCCCTCGGCTCTGCGGTTCCGAGCACAGGAGGTAATTATACCTATGTCCGGGATCTTCTCGGACAAAAGACCTCGTTTTTCTAC
>CAXRCG010000258.1:0-32559 GCA_964228885.1 Pseudomonadales bacterium
ATGATGCGGTCAAAGCATTGGTCTAATATGGCTCAAACTCATCGTTTCGTTCGTCTTCGGTCTGACTTGCACTAATCCGAGTTGATGCATGGTTGCGACAAATTTCTAACAAGCAACAAAATTGCTAACGAATATCATTTGCTCTATTTTCGATTATAATTAGAAGGGGAACTCTCGATCGATCACGAGTATCACGCCAACATGCTCGAATGCATTGGGCTAATGACCTTTCGGCCGGCGTCGATTCAAAAAACACCACGGCATCCGGCCTGAAACACGTGTCTCTGATTGCTATTCTCTTCATCTTTGTTGAAAGCGCAAAAGCAACACAAACTGACATCTTAGGAGAACATTGTTATGTCGAATAATTCAGATGCGATATCTGCTCATGAGCATGCCACTTGGCAGGGTGCTGCGGAAACCTATGCCGAGAACATGAGTCCTTTTACGGCGTTTGCCGGCCAAATCCCGCTGTTGATAAATGTGGGTGACATCTCTTCGAAAGATACGGTTCTAGAGCTTGGTTGCGGTCCGGGTGATGTCTCATACCAACTGGCTAAGTTCGCTGATCGAGTAGTAGGAATCGATTTTTCTGAAAAAATGATCAATATCGCGAGATCAAGGTTCGCCGATATTGAGTTTCAAACGACGGATGCAGAGCAACTACCTTTTACTGATAATTCGTTCGATGTGGTTGTTAGTAACTATACAGCACATCATTTCGCACGGCCCCAACGAGTATTTGAGGAGGCAAAGCGTGTATTGAAAGCTAATGGACGACTTGTGGTAGTCATGCCCATACAGCGAGAACAGGTGAGTTTCGCGAGCGTAATGTCTGCCATTTTTGAAGAAATATCACCAGACGAGGCACCCGGAGGTCCGCTAATGGACGCAGAGAGTCCTGAGGTTCTCGTCAATGTGCTTACCGGTGCCGGTTTTAAGAATGTTTCCGGCAGCAAGCAGGAAAAGCCACTGACGTTAGCGTCCATTGATCCGGTACTCGCAGTTGGCTGGGATTTTATGGCACTTCACGAAAAGCCCCAGGCACTCCAAGACCGTATACGGGAGCGTACCCGCGAGAACGCGCAACAATATCAACAGCCCGATGGCGGTTATCTCTTCCCGGATAAAGTGTTAGTTGCTGTAGGTGCTGCATAACAGATCAGCGATAAGGTTTCTTTGTTACCAACCCCGCAGGACGTAGGCGCCCCAGGGCAGAAGTGTGGCCTTGAATAATGCGAGTAAGGCGCCTCGCAATTTATGCAGGCATGTCGTCAGTTTGCAGGGCCAGAAGATTGATCGGCTTTAATCTTGAATAAAGTTTCCGTGATCATGCCGTAGCCTTCGGTAGATTTTGCCGAGGTCAGCAGTGAAGGGATTGTGGATAATAGATGCTGAGCAATATTGTCGGCCTCAACGTTTTCGTATTTTGTCCAATATTCACCTTCGCCTATCCAGAAGTATTGTTGTTCGCTGTCAAAGCACCAGCAGCATACAAAGTCATTATTGGTAGGGTTGAATTCACAGTAAATGCCGTCTCTAAAAAAGAAGTCCGAATATTCCTCGGGGACCGGGCAGTTATTTATTATGCGGCTCGCCAAATTTTTCACTTCTGGATGGTAGGCGTAATTTGACAATTGTTAGGGTCTCGCTGAGTGAGAAAGTTTCGTGTTGTTACTTGCGCTATTCTTCTTCATTTTCTTCATCTTCCAATCTTAGGAAAGATAGAGGTACGATAGGGTTCTCCAGCTTCAAGCTATCGCTAATTTCAGCAGCTGTTGAATCTGCCAAGCTAATGACTTCATTCTTAACAAGCGTTGCGGATTGATATTTTGACCCGAGTTCAAAATAAAAGTTTGTGTACTTTTGCGGCAGATAGACCGTTACCGTCCCGCCAATTGTCTTAACGTCTTTGTACGCGCTAGAAAACGTTGCGGGCGCACGCCCCACACTGCCTTTTTCCTGCCAGTCAGAAATAGTCTCTGCCCCTTCGATAAAAGTTTTATCGATGAAAGCCGTTAGTCGAGCGCCAAGAACTGCTTTAAGTTTCCTGAGTTCTCTTGGTTGAGTATTCATCTTAGGAATTTCGCTATAAAACTCCTTGGCTTTTTTCCTCTCTTTGGAGGCTTGTAGCCCTTTGAATAAACCCATGGTAAGTCCTCCTCTTCCGCGATCCGATGTTCATGTGCGAATTTATGTTTTGCAGTGAAAATTAGCGCTTTAATTTAAGGTTAATTTGGTTTTCAACTTCCCGGCAGTTTCACTAAGAATTTGACTCACCCTGGATTCGGATATTTCAAGTATCGCGGCGATTTCCTTCAGATTCATTTCCTCTGTGTAATAGAGGGAGATAATTAGTTTTGTTCTTTCTGGCAGGTTTTCGATATGTTTCTGAAGCTCTACCAAAAGCGCCGATTGGTCATAAATATGGGCCGGATCGGATGTTATATCTTCTTCCTCTGCGTGCGCGGCGGGTTGAGCTTCGACACTAATCGTCTCGCTGCCCGAGGCGATTAAGCGTTCCTTTTCAAAGGTTGCCATATCTTTACCAAGATAACTGGCCATTTCTCTGTTAGTAGGAGTTCTGTTCAGGCTGTTAGAGAGATGATCAAATGTCGATGCTTGCTGGCGTTTGAGAGATACAGTTGTTCGGGTCGCATACGAAAGGCGTCTGACTTCGTCTAACATGGCTCCCTTTATTCTGGTCTTGGCGTATAGGTCAAAGGCGACTTCTTTGCCGGCGTCATAAGATTTTTGAGCTTGCATCAGACCCTCTAAACCCGATTGAATGAGGTCATCTACTTCTACGGAATTGGGAAGTCTGGTTTTCAGGTAGAGGGCGGTTCTTTTGACGAGAGAGTAATGCTCCGGCAAGAGTTTGTTGCCGCTCTCTGACGCGCTAAATGGCAGGCTGGATTTCATCACTATTAGCCACTATGAATGTGTTCAAATTAATCAATAGCTTAACAAGTTTATTTGATCTCATAAATAGTTAATTTAGCGTGAGAGACTGAGTTAATTGTTCTGCAATAAGCCTGATGTCCTGCCACGCTAGGCTCTCTGGGTACTGTTTAGCTAAAGGGGATCGTGATCGAACAGAGGTTAATACTTTGGGGTCTCTTCGAATTGATCCAACATACTGTGTAGGCTCGGATAGAAAACTCATAGACAGACCATTCATTTTACCGAATAGCTGTTTGCCTTCGCTTTGACTGTCAACCTTGTTTGGTATGAGGAAAGTTGAATCTAGCCCAGTTTTGGACTGTTGTATCTTTAAGACACCGTAGGCGTCGGCAATAGAGGATGGTTCATCTAAAAAGATGATTAATTGGCTATCGCAACTAGACAGCAAATGCATGTTTTGCTCTGAGATACCAGCGGCTGTGTCCAAGAGGACTATTTGCTTGGATGAGGCCTTCAGTAAATTAATTAAATCCATTAACGTTGCGGTGGATAAATTGGTGAGACCCTCTTTACCAGAGGCGCCAGGAATTAGACCAACGCCTGCGTAACAACCATGTTCAATTTCATCTAGCTCTCTATCGCCAGAAATCAAATCTGATATTGTATAAGTAGGTTTCACGCCCAGCATAAGTTGTGCGTTTGCTAAACCAAGATCTGCGTCGAGCACCAAAGTGCTCAGGCCACTATTTTGTAAGGCGATAGCTAAATTGATGGTCATAGTGGTCTTACCCACACCACCTTTACCGCTTGCAATACCTATAAGATGCGCCATTGTATAGCCTTTTAGATTTTATGACCTGTGGAAGTGCCCGTGATCTTCACCTTCAGATTAGTCATTTCCAAGAGTTTGCTTGGAAGGTCTTCACAGAGATCTAGTCTGGTCAAGACGACAGAATTCAGAAGATTATAGTCTATGTTCGGCTCTCTAGATAAGTAATCAATATCAGAATCGGCCGCGATGCAGAGATGGCGAGTCAATTTGCAGTCGAAGTCTTCGAAATCTGGTTGGGTTATATGGTTCACGGTGTTCACTTCAATTAACACAAGATCAAACGTACCAGCCATTTTCGGAAGAATTTCGGCCAAATTTTCCAGTCCAATCGCCATAAAAGTAATATTATTGCGCTCGGAGAAACTGGCCAAGGAATAGTCTAACGCTAGACCCTCGAGGGAAGCGCTGATGATGAGAGGCTTTGCTCCATCATTTTCTAGTTTAGCAAGCGCGATTTTTTTAATTATTTGGCTTTTCCCAGACCCGGGTGTGCCCAAAAATATGTGGGAATTTTGCCAATGACTATTGAGTTCAATTGCTTGCAAGTTAAAACCTGCGTCATTCACTTTTGCATCCAATGAATCAAGTGAAATAGGTTGATGCTCTGTTTGTGCCTTGATTTGCATGGTTTCCATAGATGCTTTGAGTGTTTTGATCTCACTATTCATCTTGGCTAACACTTTCCAGGGATCTTTGGGTGAATTGGGTTCTTCGGTCCCTCGAGAGCTATTCAGATGTTTTTTAAACCCTGGTTCGGTTGTTTGTGGGGTCATTTCTTCGTTATCTTTGCTCTCTTCAACACCAATGATAACCTCTGTTTTGTTACCAACTTTTTCGGTTGAAATAATCAGAGCATCATCCCCATGGATGCTCCTTATTTTCTCTAGGGCAAGTTTTGAATCAGATTCTAGGTAGCGTTTAAGTTCCATTTTTTATTCCTCAGAGGTCTTTTTCGTTTAACTCAATGGTTTGGACGATCCTGATTGATTGATCGTCAGGTATTTCTCGATATGAGAGTACCGATAGTTCTTGCTTAGCCCGCTTCAATAATCTGGCTAGCCAGCTACGAATTGTGGGAGAAACAACTAAAACCGGATATTTTTCTTCTTTTTCCATCTCTTCCACAACGTCAGATATTGAACTGAAAAAGCTTTGAGAGAGATTAGGCTCAAGTGCAACATCCTCAATGGATTGCGCATTTGAAATGAGGTCATTTAATAATTGCTCTAGGCTTGGTTCTAGCGTCATCACCTCGAGTGCATTGTCCGGTTCATTTATCTCGTGAATGATCAATCTGCCGAGTTTGATCCTGACTAATGCCGTAAGTTTTTCAGCATCCTTCGAAAAGCTCGCACCTTCAGAAAGTGTTTCGAGAATGGTCCGCATGTCTTTTAAAGGAACACCCTCAGCTAAGAGGTTTTGTAGTATCTTGACTAATGTACTTAGGGTTAATTGATCAGGAATGAAATCTTCAAGTAATTTGGGTGAGTTTTCAGCGATTCTATCGATAAGCTGTTGAGCGATATCGAAGGTCATTAACTCGTCGGCATTAGACCTCAGAATCGAATTCATATGCGTCGCGATCACCGAGGCAGCATCTACCACGGTATAACCCAAGGCTTGCGCATATTCTTTTTCTTCTGTTTTTATCCAAACAGCATCAAGCCCAAAAGCTGGGTCTTTGGTTGCTATTCCGTCGATTTCTTCGTAAACACTGCCCGGGTTGATCGCCAGATCACGACCAATTTCTATCATGCCACTCCCTCTGCTAGTGCCATTTAGAACGATACGATATTGCGTTGGTGGATTGTCTAGGTTGTCTCTGATCCTTACGGTTGGGAGTAGGAAACCAAGATCAGAAGACATTTTTTTCCGAATGCCTTTTGCTCTCTGCAATAGGCTGCTGCTGTGTTCAGAGTCTATTAATGAAATAAGACCGTAACCTAATTCGATGCTGATAACGTCAACTTGCCCTGCATCATCCCAATCGAGTTCTAGCGGTTCACTGGGTGATGTTGGATCATCGGCTATATTTGAGGCTTCTGCGGCGTTATCAACCTTGGAAAGATTTCTTCTTAGCAAGAATGCAACTGCCAACGAGGATATGCCTAATATTAGAAATACAGCATTAGGCATGCCGGGTACGACTCCTAGAATGATCAGGGTGCCGCCGGCTATCGCGAATGCGATAGGATTGCCAAGTTGTCTGGTCGCTTGCTGCGGAGCGGACTCTGAAGTCGATACCCTTGATACAACCAGTGCCGTCGCTAAAGACAGAATAAGAGCAGGCAATTGTGCGACTAGGCCATCGCCAATCGTTAATAACATATAGGCTTTGGAAGCGTCCTCGAAGCTTAGATCATGTTGTAGCATCCCTATCGCTAACCCGCCGACTAAATTAATCATGAGAATCAACAGGCCGGCGACAGCATCTCCTCTTACGAATTTTGATGCACCATCCATAGATCCATAGAAATCTGATTCTTGAGAGACTTGGGCTCTTCGGTCTCTGGCGGTGTCTTGGTCGATTACGCCCGCATTGAGATCAGCGTCAATAGCCATTTGTTTTCCAGGCAAAGCATCAAGCGTGAAACGCGCGATGACCTCAGAGACTCTCCCGGCACCCTTGGTGATAACGATAAAGTTAATGATCATTAATATTGCGAAGACAATAAAACCGACAGCGTAGTTGCCCCCGATAACAAATTGACCAAATGCCTCGATAACTTTTCCGGCAGCTGCTCCCCCTTGATGTCCTTCAAGCAGGACCACCCTGGTTGAGGCAACGTTGAGTCCTAGGCGCATGATTGTTGCGAAAAGTATGACGATGGGAAAAGAGGAAAAATCAAGCGGGCTCGCAGTATTTATGGCTACCATGATGATGAGCAGCGCGAGAATAATGTTGATAGAAAAGAATATATCCAACATCACGGCGGGCATCGGTAGGATCAGTAACGCCAGAATAATCAATACCACTGCGGGTACTGCCAGAGAATCCCATGGGAAATTTCCAGCAAATTGTCGAATATTCGTCAATTTATCCCAAGTAAATTCCATAAAACCCCTTCCATTGTTGTTTTCTGCCAAAATTAAGACAGATTAGGTGCTAGTCGGGTGTTTAATGCAGGAACCATGCCCACATTAAAGAAAATTACGCTGCAACCGATTAAAACTCTGTGACAAGACGAATTTAGGGTGGTTGTATGTTCAGGGTTTTCTTTTTTTCCGCATTAACGATGTTGCTAGCGGGTTGTGTGACAAATCATTACGTCCCTAGCATGAACAAGACCCGCGCAGAGGCGATCACCGGCATTGGTTATGCCGTTATTTCTGCGCAATCCGGCCAATCCGAAGAAGAGAAACGGTTGATGGCGGCAAAAGCTTCGAAGTTGGAGGCGTATAAGTCGCTTGTGGAGCAAATTTACGGTCAATACATTGAAGTGAACGGTTTGATGTCATCATCAAAAGTTGTAGAAGAGTCGCTTAGGTCGAAAGTAGAAGGCGTTATCTATGGCGCTGAATTAGTGAGCGTCCGGCCAATTGGTGGACATAGCTATGAGACGACGTTGAGAATTGGTGGTGACGCAGTCGCTGATTTGTTGGCCGAAAGTGAGGGAGAATCACAAATCGCCTCCGCCGGCGGTGACTAGCGAAAGTATTGAGAATGGAGTTTATGAGTGGCTGAGTAAACTTTCAGTTGCTCTGTGGGAGCGAAAACATGATAAATCGTCTAGGTGCTTGTAGAAAAGGCCCTATTATCTTGTGTTTATTACTTCTGTGTAACATGCATAGCTCGTTTGCCATCGCCGAAACAGAATTTGAGTTGAAAGACTTCAAGAACGCAATCTTCAGACTAGCCCTCGGGGAAAGTGCTCACATCCGATCTATGGGCTTGATGTCTAATTCAAAGATAGTTGCAGATTCAACCATCTATCAGACCGATTTAGCGCTTGATAAATTGGAGTTTGACGTGACGGGCGGTCAAGCTGGTATGAGCGCCGACCTTGTCGCAAAAATTGACAAGGATAGATACTCCTCAGCGTCTGCCGGTCCTGTTTGTACCCAGAAAGCAAGCGATCAGTCTTTTAGGCTGGATTTTAGTGAGATATTGCTTCTTCCCACTAATCCTTCTGCGGTCTTCATCAACGTGGGCAGATTATCGGGCCTGGCCGTGCGAGAGTTGATCTTTGATGCGTCAGGTTTATTGCTCGCGAGTGATCAAAGCAAGCATTCGATCGGCAACCTATTGGCCGTGCAGGGTGCGAGTAATGGTGACGAGCTAACACTTGAGTCCACAGTGAAAATCGAAGAAAGCGCCAAGGCTTCAAAGATAAAAGGTTTCTTAGCAGCAGCGTTTTCTCCCCTGATACCCGAACCTCAGCATTCTATCAAAGTCGATGGAGAGCTCAGGCTCATGCAGGGGACAAAGGTTTTGGGTACTTGGCCCTGGGGAATGAAGGTACGTTTAGATGAAGTTTTCTCAATTTCTAGGAATAGAACGCTATTAGCTGATAGATTAGCGGTGATTAAGGATCTAAGAATCGAAATTTTGGGGAAATTGAATTGTATTGAGAGAGTACCCTATAGCGTTTCTATCGCTGGTGAAATGCTAACATTGAATGCAGGCGAAGCCGATGGCTTTAGAATAGGTGATCGGTTTTTGTTGTTTCCAGGGAATGAAATTTTCAAGAGTCATGGAATAGCCTCTGCGCTGGAAAGCGTCGCCATTGCTGAAATTGTTCGATCTAATCGACAAAGTGCTTTGTTGCATACGGTCGAAGGGCAATTAAATTTGAGAAGCGGAGTCATCATGAATGCTAAGTCGATACGGTTAATGTTATGAACAAAGTAATCATTTGGGGCGTTTCTGTTCTGCTGACGGTTGTCTTCCTAGAGGGTTGCGCATCGAATGCCGTCACACCGACTTCGACTGCGAGTGATGTTGCCGTCGTTGATAAAGCGGATGCAGGCCCGGCAAATGCCAACCTCACAAAAGTCCTCGAGGGGACGGATGCTTTTGGCAACGAGAAGGGGATGATGGGCGCTGATAAGAATGATGAGCTTTCCCGCGCGCTAGAGAGAATGTTGTCTGACCTAAAAAAAGCGGTCGATGAATCTGTTTCTACTGGCGATATCAGTCAAATTGATGAGAATGGTTATTATTTGGTTAAGCGCGGGGATAGCTTGTCAAGAATCATAGAGCGAGTGATAGCGAAGACGAATATAAACGGGGATTTTCTCAAGCAAGCGTTTGTTGCTGCTAATCCTAAAGCATTTAAGAGGGCAAACCCCAATTGGCTTTATGCGAATTCAAAGCTGCGGTTGCCATCAGAGAAAGATTTTAGAAAGTTGGTTTTCAAGCCAAAGAGTAATAATTCAGAAACGAACGATATGACCGATCCCTATAAAGATTGGATTCAGTATCCATTGGTTGTCCCTTGATAAGCGCAGATTCTGTCAATCAACCCATTAGGATAAACGCTACCTATTCTCAGGGTGGTGCTTCTGTTTATACGTTAAGACTCGAGCCTCCTGAAGCCAGGTCACTCGGATTGAGAGAGGGACAGTTAGTCAATGGCATCATTGCTAATAGGGCTGATGGTAATGTTTTTCTCACAGGATCGAAAACGGCGATTATGTTGCCCAATAATTTTGCTGCAGCCGAAGGAAAAGCGAGTTTTATCGCTACTGCCTTAGTTGGCGGCTCGATGCTGCTTTCTTTGCAGCCGGACAAAGAGCGTAAGCTCAACACGCGGCTTTCGATAGATAGAATACATAGCTTGCTAGGGCGAGCGATCCAAAATACCTCATTATCCGGTCTGTTCAGCTTTTCTAAAATCACCAGTATGTTGGCGGGAGAGCCAAGGTTAGGGAATATATTTAGCAGCTTTCAAATGTCTTCTTTTGAACCTAACGCTCAAACGGCTGAAGCGTTAAAAGCTTCACTCTACCAAAGTGGTTTGTTTCACGAATCCGCGGTCTTAAAACAAAACAGACCCAATTTGAACTTAAAGACTTTCTTGTTGCTTTTGAAAAGAGGGCATAACAATTTCGGAGCGGATCTCAGCCAGTTAAACGCGGCTCTGGATGAATTAGAGTCATTTCAACTTGAATCACTTGGAAATCAATTAAACAGAAACACCGTGCTAAGTTGGCTGATTCCTGTGCTTAATGATTGGCCAATCCACGCTCATGTGGAATCAAGAGGGGGTGGTGAAGAAGGTTCGGAGGATGATCAGCAGAAAGAATGGAAAGTTGATTTGAGAGTCCCTCTAGGTGACTCGGAACACTTAGATGTTTCTTTAATCGTCTCTGAGAAAGACGAGGTTCGATTAAACTGCTGGACAGACGATTCAGGTTTTTATCACGAAGCGTTGAATCATTTGGAGTGGCTGAAGTCCCGTTTCGGAGAGTTGGGGATAAGTCTACACGAGGTGAATCTTTTCCCCGTCTCAAAGAGATCAGAGTCATCTGCAGAGAAAATAGGGTATTCCAGTGATTTAGCAAAAACGAGCAATGGGATTAGCATTGATGTATGAAGGTATGGAGCAAAAAATTGCGGTTGCACTCTTATATGACCGAATTAAGGCCCCGACGCTCACAGCGAAAGGATCGGGAGATTTCGCAGAGGAAATCGTCAAGAAAGCAGAGCAAGCAAACGTGCCGATTACTGAGGACAAGTTGTTAGCAGCGACGCTCGCTCAGCTTGAGCTGAACGAAGAGATTCCAGAAAGTCTTTTTAGATCGGTGGCGATTGTTCTGGCGTGGGTGTACCGACTGCAAGGAAAAACACCGTGGTGATGTTTGGCTACGATATACGCCCTAATCGATTATAAATATTTGCTTGGTCGTTACTGCGATTAGTGATGACTTGTATGAGATTCTTAGTAATTTCTAATTGTTTTTTCAACAAAAGATCATTTCGGATGTGTTTGTCACGACAGTCAATCAGTTTTGCTTGAAATTCGTTTTTAACAGCAAGGTTGTCGTTCGCGTCGGAGGAGGTTTCCAGAAAGCTCGACCAAAGACTGCCTAGTTCCTCCATTAAACTTATTTTTCTCTCTTGAATTGATTCGACGGTGTCAAGATCCTTAGATCCCAGAAGCACGAACTCCTCATCAAGAAGCGTTTTTAGCGATTCAATGAGAGTAGAGAGGGATCGTATGTCAGGGGTAGCCGCGTCAACCACGTTGGAGGCTTCTAGAGTAATCTTTCGAGATCTACGAAGCTTTCAGCCATTTTTCGAGAGTCCAGGGGATAGTTTCCTGATTCAATGGCCTGTTTAAGTTGGCGAACTCTCACCTCATCGAAAGCTGCTTTTTCTTCCGCTTGCTTCACAGCTTCGCTTAATTCGACATCAACAGCCTGAGACGCCTGTCCTGATCTCTGAACTTGATTGTCACCTTCATCGGCAGCCTCTCTGCTTGGTGCAGCAGGTGAATTTTGTACTTGGCTAGGTCTCCCCGAGCCAACGTTATTTACGTTGTCAACCATATCTTTAACTCCACAAAGGGATTACACTAACTACTAATCGGCCAATGCTCGTCAACCTTTAGGTATTTCTTCTAAAAAGTTTCTATCACACGTAACCATATGATAAATCAACGATATTTTCCACTATTTATTTATCTTCTTCTGGTGGTGGCTGGTTGTGGCGGTGGTTCGGGTGACGCAAATCCTAATTCAAGCGGGTCTTCGGACGGCAATAATCCACCCCCCGCGAGCGTCAATAATCCGCCGTCCTTGACGTTGAACGAAACCTATAATGTGCCCGAAAATACCAGTCTGGTGGGCGAGGTAGTATTCTCCGATGTAGACGGCGATGAGGTCAGCTTGTCAATCGAGGGCGCCGATAGCGAATCTTTCTATATAGATGCGTCTAATCGACTAAGGTTTATTTTTAGCCCTGATTACGAGAATGCTAAAGATAATAACAATGATAATTTTTTCGAGATAGCGATAATCGCGTCAGATGCTGAAGACAATGACCGGAAACCGCTATTAGTCGGAATACTTGATCTGCGCGAAAACAAGTTTGATGAGCTTGCAATTGAAAATTTGAAAATGGAGTAGTCAGTGACAAGGTTTTTGCTATGCTTTTTCGGCATTTTTTTGGTTGTATTGAGTGTATCCGCTGATGATCGCCAAAACATCACGGTGAGCCCTGCCGATACGTTGTCTGCCGATGTCATTAACGACATTCATGATCAATTAAGAGCGCCTCAGAGAAGACTTGAATTGCCTGAACTGATTGGTGAATGGATAGTCCGTCAGTCTGTCTGCCTCGGTGGGGCGGAGGGCGTCGCAGTAGGCGGGCTTTGTGAGGATGATAGTGTAACCTTAGAAGGTGCTGTACAACCTTCGGGGACGTATTTTGAAAGGACGGCAAATTGGACCATAACGTTTAAAGATGAAGCGCAAACCAGTGTTTTGATATCGAGTAATCAATTTAACTTCTTCTTTAATCCAGGTTTTGGCTACATTGTCCCCAATGAAACGGTCACTTGGGAATGCAGTCTTGGTGGTGGCAGTGTGCTGATTTGTTTAGGCCCAACCGATTCCTTAACCTATACGCTAAATTGCCCGCCGGGTGTTTGCCGATTGCATGTGATGATGACCGCTTTTATTGAGTCTGATCAGCGAATTCGCTTTTCCTTAGGGCCGCTGGACACGAGTTTAGCGGGCGCAGGTCAAAATACATTCGGGATGTTTAATGTTATTGAGCTTAGTCGGGCTGATCTTTTACCGACACCCAAATTCCTAATAACGGAACGAAGTTTCGAGGAAGTAAATTTATCATGGTCTGTTGATGAGGAAGGATACGAGGGGCTATTCGAAATTCAGCGTAAGGAGAAAGTACTAGATCCGTACACGGTGTTGGGCACGACCTCCGAGACTTCTTTTTCGGATCAGCCTGCAGAACCCGGTGACTATTGGTATAGGGTTTTCTCTATTAATGATGAGGAAAGAAGTACGGGTTCGAACGTGCGAAAAATAACCTATGATTGAATTAGTTAAGACTTAATAGGCCATATCCGACAACCCTTGCTGTAATAACTTTATTGCTTTCTTGATTTCTGACGTCAATTCGTTCTCCTAGATAACCATCGGAAAGCGCGATGGCTTTGGCTTCGATTTTAAAGTTATTTGAAGTTGAATAAATCGTCACTAATTCATTTCTCCGCATCAATCTTGCTTTCCTCAAGTGACGGTTGCGGATTATTTCCCCCGCCCCAACTGTTTTACTTAGCTCCATATAACGCAGCGAGGCGATTGAACCAATATAATCTTCTGGCACATCTGAAAACTTGGTAACCTCAATCAGGTTGTTTGTGTCAAGTGGTGAACCCGATGTCAGAATGATCTTTGGAACAACCACCATTTTAGGCGTAGCTAAATCCTCAGTGATTAAAATATCCCCGCTCTTTTTGTCACGTTGCAAGTATAGATTGTCCAGTTGAGATATTTCGGTAAAGGCGTTGGTTGGTATAGATCTATTTGAGCGAATGTCATCTAGCATGTCTTTGGTGATTTTTAGGCCCTTTGATACGTCTGTCTTTAAAGTGTAAGCATTGAGATTATGCTGAATATTAGGGCTTAGATTGCTGCTGAATTCTGCTGAGTGAATCCTTGTTGGCACTTTGATAAATCGACGCCATTGACCTTTACAGTCAGCTTTGATCATTCGCTTTGAAGCATTAGTAAAATCAAAGTCGATCGGTTTGTCGCAATGTTTTCGAGTGATCGGGCCACTAAGGTCTTCGGAAACGAATCCGAGGTTATCGCCCTCTATTGCGGCTAGCCATTCGTTCAATTCTCTTAAAATTGAAGATTGAGAATCAGCTGCGGCGTCATGTGAGCCTAGCAAAGCCGTTAGCTCGATTAGGCACATAATAATGATCAGGAAGCGCTTCATAACCCTTTACCTTTGTCTCGCTATAACGCCACACCCTGGATGGGTTTCACAAACTTTATGCTGCTTGTTTATTAAATTCAACAATTGATAAAAGGCCAGTGGCCTGTTTTGTGCGTGAAGGTGATGCGCACTGCTGCTGCGCGCCTTTAAAGAAACCGCATAGCGCTATGCTCAAGGCAATGTGAAAGAAGTTCAGTTTGAAGCTATTTGATGATTTGAAATAGGTGCCTTGTAGATCAACTTTTGGCTCTTGTTCCGAGTGTTAGGTGGCTTACGATTTTTCAATGCAAGTGATTGGCGATATTTGAAATCGAGATGCGCTCGGCTCGATATTTGTTCATCTGTGCAAAGCCAATGATTTGCGGCAGTAGGCTGCCGCCTATTTTTTAATATGGCCGGTAAATGTTGCCGCCTAGTTTCTAGGATTCTTTTTCTTAACGAATAAGAAATCTCTTTTATCATTTTATTTCAATAAGTTGGAAGCGACCGATAGAACTTGGCACGGTGGTTGCTTTATCCAGGTACTGGCCGAAATAAGCTTAATTATCTAATCGGTCAACAAGTGTAAGAACTTTAGGAAAAATGGAAGAGACTGTGACAATTTTTGACAATGTATTTGGAATCCACGAGAACGCATTAAAGCTAAGGGAGCGCAGGTTAAACGTGCTCACTGAAAATATCGCGAACGCGGATACGCCGAATTACAAGGCACGAGATATCGACTTTAAGTCTGTGATGAGGGCTACGCAATCAGGCGCGAAGGACATGGCTACGACTCATAAGTCTCACATTGACGCCGGCAAGCTTGGTAAAGACGGATTAGTTTATCGCAATCCGCTAAACCCTGCGGCTGATGGTAATACGGTTGAGCTTTCAGTGCAGCAGTCTGAATTTGGTAAAGAATCGACGCGTTATACCGCAACTATGCAATTTATCGAAAATCGGATCGGTGGTGTGCGGCGCGCACTTCGAGGCGAGTAACTAACAAAGGACAATAGAGAGTAGGTAACGTTATGGCTTTAGTAATCAACACCAACGTATCTTCATTAACGGCTCAAAGAGCTTTAGCAGAGTCTAATGCAGAGCTGGAGACAGCGATGGAGCGCTTGTCAACGGGCTCAAAGATCAACAGTGCTGCTGACGATGCTGCTGGTTTAGCGATGACCCAACGAATGACCGCTCAAGTCCGAGGCCTGGCGATGGCAGTCAAGAATGCTAACGATGGCCAGGCTTTGACGCAATCCATTGAAGGTGCCTTGGGTGAAGTCTCGGATATGTTGCAACGGATGCGAGAACTAGCACTGCAAGCAGCGAACGGGACCAACAGTTCTGCAGACAGAACATTTCTTCAGTCGGAAGTGAACCTGTTGATTCAAGAAATATCCCGTGTATCAGCGAGCACTCGCTATAACGGCGAACTCATTCTTGATGGGACCTTTTTAAATAAAGCATTACAGGTGGGCATAGAAGAAGGCGAGAATATTATTTTCTCAGTAGATTCGGTTGCAGCCGAAAACGTCGGTGCGCATACGTTAGTGGGTAATGGTGTAGGTGCACGAGCTGCCCAAGCCGAACCACTAGCCAACCCAACGACAGAAGCAGACGATATAGAAATTTTTGGTTATCTTGGTACGAAATCTACAGCAGCGAGTCCTGGAGACTCTGCAAAACAGACTGCCGTAAAAGTCAATAATCTAACCGGAGAAACCGGCGTTAAAGCGTATGCCAAGACATATGTTTCATTAGAATCTACAAGCAGCACCCAAAAGACCTACAGCGTTAAAATTAACGGCTACACAACAGGAAACTTTGTGATTTCAAGTGGCGACGTGGAATCTGCTGTTGACGCCATCAATCAGATTTCCGGTTCCACCGGTGTCACCGCCAGTTCCAATAGCAATAAAATCGTCCTTTTTGATAGTGATGGCGATGACATTACCGTCGAAAATTTGCAAACTTTAAATGGTTTCTCAGATCTTCGAGTATCGAAACTTGGCGAAGATGGCCTTATCACTAATGTTATTGGTTCGGCGATCGATCTCGGAGTAAGTGGAGGAAACGACAGTACGCGTGTAACCGGTACTTTAAAATTAGTTTCGGCTAATCCGTTTTCGGTAGACCAAAAGGCAGCCACGCGCGCTTCAGGGATACTCTTGAATGATACCTCGATTGCAGACGGCAATACGACGCTCACATTTGATGCTGGGCACGGGCTGGCTGTGGGTGCGTCATTTACAATTGCTGGAGAGACGAACAGTCCAACGCACTATGTCACGGGGGTGTCAGGAAACGATATTACGTTTGTCCCTGGACTAGTAAACGGACATGGTGTTCAAAACGATGACGCGATTACGATAGGAACAGAAACGCCGGGTTATTACACGGATGGATCGTCGACCGCGACACTTAAAAATTTAACCGAGATCAGAGTAAACACGGCTGTCTTGGCTGGGGACTCTATATCGATCATTGATGCTGCGCTAGATAAGGTCGCTCAGATGAGATCTGACCTTGGTGCCATAGAAAATAGACTCTCCTATACCGTTTCAAACTTAATGAATATCGCTGAGAAAACAGCCGATGCACGCTCTCGTTTAGACGATGCGGATTTCGCTCTTGAGTCAGCTCGTTTGGCGAAGTCGCAAGTTGTTCAACAAGCAGGCACTCAAATGCTAGCGCAGGCGAACCAAATGACTCAGCTCGTATTGGATCTCTTGAGATAAGGGCAAATAAGGGGGCTAGGCTATGAGTTTTGAAAACATTATGGGTATCGCGGGTCAGGCGATGGATGCCCAGACCATTCGAATCAATGCTGCGGTTTCAAATATCGCTAACGCTGATACCCAAGCGGGCTCCTCCGATAATGCATTCAAGGCCAAGAGAGTGGTTTTTAAAAGCATTCTGGCCTCTGAGGTCAATCAAGATAGGGGCGACCCCGTGGGTGGCGTAAGAGTCTCGGAAATTGCTGAATCCAAGAAGCCAGCCCCTGCTATTTACAAGCCCAATCACCCTGATGCCGATGAGAATGGATACATATATACCTCAAACGTCGACGTCATGACTGAAATGGTCGATATCACCGCTGCTTCAAGATCTTATGAAAGTGTAGTTGAGGCGAGTAATACCGCCAAACGGCTAATGATGAGAACGATCGAACTCTTGAAGAAATAAGTTAAAGAGAAATATATGAGCTTTACAAGTATAGACAGTATTCGAACAACAAACGATTTGCTTGCAGAGAAGAATCAGGCGCAAGTTAATCAGGACTTGGATAGGAATGCCTTTTTAAGGCTATTCACGACCCAGTTGCAGAATCAGAACCCGTTAGATCCTATGGAAAATGAGGCGTTTGTTGCTCAGTTGGCACAGTTTTCGACGCTCGAGGCGACAACCCTAATGTCTGACTCCCTGTCTGACTTTGTGAGTTCTCAGCAGTCGGAAAAAATGTTGAGAGGCGCAAACTTACTCGGCAAACAGGTCTTTGCGCCTGACGTTTCCATGTACCAAGCAGGTGGGGCGAGGCTGGATGGTGTTGTCTCAGTTGATCAAATTTTAGATAACCTGAGGCTCAATGTGATCGATGCCGAGTCAGGCCAGATCGTTAATCAGATGGATTTAGGTGCGCAAACTCAAGGTAATGTTGAATTTAGCTGGAATGGCGGCAATTTTGAGGGTGAAGCCGCGCCCGCGGGCAATTACATATTTAGAGCGGTCGGGTATCAAGGTGATACTACCCAAGAGATCCCTGTTGATGCTCAAACAAGAATCACAGGTGTTTCATGGAATGCCTCGCTTAGTGAAATTTTCGTTGAGATTGAAGACGGGCGTTCAATCGCATTGTCAGAAATTTCACATTTATCAAATTAATTATTGGAGTATTTAGTCTATGTCGTTTTATACCTCACTTACAGGTCTCAAGGCAGCTACTACAGAGCTGGCTCTTACAAGTAACAACATTGCTAACGTGGGTACGAGTGGTTTTAAGAAATCTCGCGCGTCCTTTGGTGATATTTTTGCGACATCTCCACTTCAGAAAGCGAGTTCGGTCGTTGGTCAGGGTGTGTCCTTGAAAGAGGTGAGGCAGGAGTTCAGCCAGGGAAATGTAGAGTTCTCGTCTAATACGCTGGACCTTGCGATATCGGGCGAGGGTTTTTTCCCTCTGAAGTCATCAGATGGTCTCACGGATATTTATACTCGTAACGGTAGTTTCGTGTTGAACGAACAATTTAATGTGGTGAATTCGTCGGGACAAGCCTTACTAGCAGCGGCGGTCGACTCCTCCGGTAAGGCGGATTTGGAAAAGCTCAGCCGTTTGGCGATTCCTGTATCGACCTCTGGACAAGCAACTGAAACCTCTGAGATTCAGTTAGCTTTGAACCTACCTTCGGACGCGTCTGTAATCGACGTACAATTCAATAGAAACAATCCGGCGACATATAACAAGTCTACTGCACTGAGCGTATACGACAGCGGGGGTAACTCATATCTCGCGACGATTTATTATGTAAAGACAGCAAACGCGACGGCGACATCGCCGACTAACAAATACCAAACGTATGTCTATGTTGGTGATGACCAGGTTAACCCTGCGTTGCAACAAGCCACAGATGACAACAGTGAACGCCTTTACGTGAACAAATACGGCGTCCTAAAGCCGTTCTCTGAAGTAGAAGATTTATTGGTAAACAGAAAAACGCAGAAGTTTGGCCTAGACGACCTTACTGACGTGCGTACTTCGGTGCCGGCAACTGTTGAGGGCGCAAAACTGCCCAACGACCTTACTGCTGACCAGGGTTACAACTTTTCAACGAATACCGGCGATGGAAAAAACTTTACCACCGCGCAACTCAAGAATTTCATGACCGTTGACGTGGAAAACAGCGGTAACCCTGTGACCGTCGATCTATCGTCGCTCGCGTCTAACAATAAAGCTTATACAGGTGTCGAGATAGCGAGTTTTATCGAGAGTCAGCTGAACACGAAGTTTGGTGACGAACGCTATTTTGATCTTTCGACGGGGTCTAGCCGAAATTTCAAGGTGGATTTTACTAGTGGCGGTGCGAGCACGATAGCTTCAATCGATCTAGGTGTTGTTTTTGATACTGAAGCAAAAAGGCTAAATGCGACGACGGAACAGGTAGTTGAGGCGATTCAAGCGAAACTTGATTCAGCAGTAAATGTCGTTGATGGTGCAAATACAGGTGGACTAGGCGCAGGTAAGGTAAATGTTTCTTACGATTATGCGGCGCGTGAATTTAAATTTTTGCCAACCATTTCTTCAGACACAGTAAAGCTTGGTTCAGACGGGAGTAATGGTCTTTTCGGTACAACGAGTACCTTCGAATCAGTTACTGCTAGCGGCTCATATGGCCAAACAGTCACACCTAACGGTGAGTTGCAACGTGTAGCGAGTGAACAGCGCTACGGAATCAAAGTTGAATATGATGGCGCTCAACAGACTTTTTCTTTCTCATCAGGCACGACAGGCGATACCTCACGTGTTGACGTGAATTTTGATGTGCCAGTATTTGATGCGATAACTGGTGTGCCAGTGGGGACAACAGACGCCGAAGGTAACTTTGTGCTACAGGCGAACGCACCGGCTGCTACTTTCGCCGGATTCGCTGACGGTGGGTTGTACTCTGAATTACCCTCGGCAGAGGCGGTTCGCGGTGTCGTTTCTTTACCTGCCGTGACTCGGGGTTCATCTATTGCGGTGAACGTGAACAACAACTTCTCAGTGGATGCGTCTAACAACACATTTGTTGTATCAGTCGATGACGTGAAAGGCACGTTGGTTTTACCGACAAGTTCTGGTTATACATTAGACAGTTTTATTGTCGAATTAGAAAAGGGAATCAATCAACTGGCGGCAGAAAACGGCAGTAAAGTTTCTGGTGTTAAGGTTGTTTACGATCCTGAGACTAACGGTCTTACTTTCACCTCCGGCACCACGGGCACAGACTCGTTTATTAAGGTGTCTGGCTCGGCAACTTGGGGGCTCGCCAATATCGGGTCTGGCCGTGGTACAACGACGACCTGGATTAAGCCAACGCAGTCCGCAGATGTTGTCAACGGTGTTGCGGTCAATAAATACATTGACGAATTTGGTGTTGAAACAGCGAGCGCTGACGGATTTTCGACGCTACCTGAGTGGTCACCTATATACTTGGACAAGGGTGAGTTGACCTTTGATACATCAGGTAACTTGGTTTCACCCACCGGTGGTGCGCAGTTGGATACGGTGTTCCTGGCAGGTGGTCGTGGTGCATTGAACCTGAGTATCGATTACACGGGTACAACACAGTTTTCCCAGGCTTTTGCGGTCAAGTCGCAGTCTCAAGATGGCACCCCAGAAGGTGACTTGGTTGGTGTCGACATCGGTGATGATGGCCTGGTTGTTGCATCCTATTCGAATGGCTCACAGAACTCTCTTGGAAAGATCGTGTTAGTAACCTTCCCGAGTAACGAGGGTCTGCGTCAAAACGGAGACAGTTCCTATTTAGCGTCTGCGAAGTCGGGAGCAGCGACCTTCGGTGAAGCGGGTACAGCCGGATTCGGTACGATTAGAGCCGGTGCGCGGGAGCGATCAAACGTCGATCTAACGACAGAGCTGGTGGGTTTAATCACTGCTCAAAGAAACTTTCAGGCAAATGCCAAGGCGATTGAAACCTCGTCAGCATTAACTTCTACCATTATTAACATCAGGGCTTAATTTTTTTAGCTCTGAAGGGTTTTGATGTATGGATAAAGGCATATACACAGCTTTGGGTTCACTTAAAGCCGATAAGGTAAAACAGGGCAACGCGATTCATGACGTGGCTAACGTTTCAACCATCGGTTTTAAGAAAGCATTTGAAGCAAGAGTGACTACCTACAGAGTGGATATGCCTGGCGCGCTCACATCGAGATATTTTAGAACGGCTGACTATTTAGGAAAAGTAAATCTCGAAGCTGGCACCCGTATTGCGACAGACAACAACCTTGACATTTTTATAGAAGGGCAGGGTGTGTTGGGGGTCTATAAAGACTCTGGCGAATTGGCCTTTACCAGAAGGGGCGATTTGAGAATCGACGCTGAGGGTCGAATGGTCAATGGAGAAAATAGAATTGTTGCATCGGAGGCCGGTGGAGAAATCAACCTGGAACAAGGATTTCTATACAAAATTTCTAAAGAAGGTGTGATCTATGGTTCTAACCCAGAGGATGAAGTCGCTGAAGAAGTTGAATTCGGCAGATTGCTTCTCAGAGATGCCAGCAACGTAGATTTGGAAAAAATGGAAGATGGTCTTTTCAAGGTTGAGGGCGAGCCGCCGGGAGATTTTGTCGGTGGCGACAATACGGTCTATGTGACCGATCGTGCCCTGGAGGGAAGTTCGGTCAAAACTTTTGAAATCCTAGCTCAAATGATTGAGCTGGAAAGATCATATGAAATGAAAATTAATATCGTGAAAAGCCTATCAGAACTCGGGGAGAGTTCTAATTCATTAATGAGAGTTACGTAAGGATAAGCATATGGATGCTTCACTATGGGTTGCTAAAACTGGTTTGAATGCTCAGCAAACCCGAATGACTGTGATTTCAAATAATCTGGCAAACGTCAATACCACTGGATTTAAAAGGGATCGTCCTGTTTTTGAAGACCTGCTTTATCAGAATATTCGTCAAGCAGGCGGCCAGACGGGTGCAGACACGAATGCGGCTACCGGTTTTATGTTAGGTACTGGTACTCGAATTGTTGCCACAGAAAAAATTCAAAGCCAGGGCAATATGATGTCCACTGAAAATGCTTTGGACCTGGCGGTTGAAGGGCCGGGTTTTTTTCAGATCGTTCAACCGGACGGCACCATCGCGTATACCAGGGATGGAGGTTTTAAATTATCTCAAGAAGGCGAACTTGTGACACCCTCGGGATTGCTGTTGCAGCCCCAGATTCTTGTGCCTGCAGAAGCGGCTTCGATCACCATTGGTACTGACGGGATTGTGAGTGCTGAGCTTGCTAATGGCGGAGGAAATCAGCAGTTAGGCCAAATTCAGATAGCCCGTTTTATTAATGGCGCGGGGCTAGAAGCAATGGGACAGAATTTGTTCAGAGAAACCACGGCGAGTGGCGCTCCCCTGATTCTCGTGCCAGGGGAACAGGGTGCAGGTGAGATAGCGCAAGGCATGCTCGAAGCTTCGAACGTTAACGTTGTCGAAGAATTGGTCAACATGATTGAAACGCAAAGAGCTTATGAAATTAATTCTAAAGCGATTAGCTCTGTTGATTCCATGCTCAGATTCTTGAACCAGAACTTATAAGGGTCGGCCTGATGTCTAGTCTTAATATGCTGTTGTTTGTTTTTGTTGTCGCTCTTGCTGGTTGTAGTAGTGCGGGAATTGAAAATTCTAAATACGAGTCTTCCTTAGCAAGAGCGATGCCTGTCTTTGAATATGAAGACAGACCCAGAACCGGATCAATCTTTACGGACCAGTCGTCGAGCAGGTCCTTTGGTTTTCGAAGGCGATTCGCGCTAGGAGACGTTATAACTGTCGTGCTGGATGAAAGTACGCAGGCACAAAGAAGCAGTGGCATTAACACAAGTAAAGAGGTGACTAATTCTCCGTTGAGCCAGTTGCAAAAGGTTTTTGGTAATAGTTTGCCAATTAATTCCTCAAGAACAACGCAGATAAAGCGAGGCCTGAAAGCGCTCGACTTCAGCGATTTGTCACGGTCCGACAAGGGTGTCGGAACAGCGGATCAAGCGGCAAGTTTAAGCGGTGCAATCGCGGTGATAGTTACACACTTGATGCCGAACGGCAGCATGTTTATCGAGGGCAAAAAAGAGTTAGTGCTTAGCGAAGGCAGTGAGGAGATTTTCATTAGCGGCATCATCACACCTAGAGATATTCAACCGGATAACACCGTGCTTTCGTCAAGAATTGCTCAAGCCAATATCGCTTATAGAGGCAAGGGTGACTTAGCGGATGTCGCTACTGCGAATTGGGGCTCAAGGTTCTTTAACAAATTATGGCCATTTTAATGATGAATATCAGATCGTTGCTGTGCATTTTCGCTTTGATTTTCTCCCAAGAAGCGGCTGCGGATCGTATTAAGGACCTTACGAGTGTCGCGGGCGTTCGATCGAACCAATTGATTGGGTACGGTTTGGTAGTAGGTCTGGGTGGGACTGGAGATAGAGACAAAATCAGTTTTACAGCCCAAAGTTTGAAAACAACCTTGGATAGGTTAGGGGTCGACGTCGATGGCCCAATCTCTAACTACGATCTGTATCAACGGGGTGTTGCCAGCTTGGCCTACGATAAAACCAAATTAGATAACGTGGCGTCGGTCATTGTAACAGCGACGCTGCCGCCATTTGCGAAGCCAGGTCAAGTCATCGACGTCAACGTTGCTGCCATTGGGCTCGCTTCGAGTTTGAGGGGCGGTAATCTAATATTGACAGAGCTTCGCGGTGCGGATGGGGAGATTTATGGGTTAGCACAAGGGTCTCTGACTGTTTCTGGATTAGAGGTTTCCGCTGCAGGTTCCGAGGTCACCGTTGGGGTTCCGACGGCGGGCCGGATTCCAGGCGGAGCGATTATTGAAAGGGAAGTTGAAACGCCCTTTGGCGATGACGAATATTTGGTCCTTTATTGTAATCAAAACGATTTTACGACGGCAACAGCGATATCTGACGTCATTAATCAACAATTCGGAGATGGCACAGCGACCGCAGTGGATGGGACTTCGATAGCAGTGATGGCGCCTGAAACCTTAGGTGAGCGAGTCTCTTTTCTTAGCTTAGTCGAGAACCTTGAAGTTATGCCGGGTGAACCGAAAGCGCGGGTGGTCGTGAATTCTCGCACTGGCACTGTCGTTATTAATAGGACCGTGAGGGTGACAGCTGCCGCGGTGACCCATGGCCAGTTATCTGTCACGGTTTCAGCAACAAATGAGGTAAGCCAACCACCGGCGGGCATTTTGGGCGGCGGAGAAGGTGAGACTGTGCCTATTCAGAACGCAGAGATCTCGGTGGCAGAAGAAGCAAGACCGATGTTTGTTTTTCAACCCGGAGTCAACTTAAGAGACATTGTTGATGCGGTCAATCAAGTAGGTGCAACTCCTTCATCCTTAATTGCAATTCTCGATGCGCTTAAGAGCTCAGGTAGCCTGAGAGCCGAATTAATCGTGTTGTAGGCTGGTGTTTATATGAGTAGTCCAATTTCCTCCACCTTTGACAACGCCGCGCTGGCGCAGTTGAAATTTGACGCGAAGATCGATCCTGAGGCCGAGGCAAAACAGGTAAGTAGGCAGTTTGAAGCGATTTTTATTAATCAACTTTTGCAGTCCATGCGAAAGGCAACCATTAAGTCTGACTTGTTCCAATCGGATGCTAATAAAACTTATGAGTCATTGTTCGATCAGGAGATCGCAAATCAGATCTCCAGTGGTCAGGGAATCGGCTTAGCGCAAGAAATCGAAAGACAATTGTTTGATATGCAGTTAGGTACGTCTAAGAAACCGTCAGCTAACGATGCTGTAAGTAAGTTACCAAATAATGCCTTAGATACTTATAGAGTATCCTCAAACCCCATGCCGTTACCCGGTAAATCTAGATGACGGATTTACTTTCAATCGGGGCCAATGCCCTTAAGACAAATCAGTCAGCGCTCGCTATTGTTAGTAATAACATTGCTAACGTAAATACGGAAGGCTACGTTCGGCAGGAACTCGACGTTAAAGAAAACCTGCCAACGAAAGCAGGACTTGTTTACGTTGGCTCGGGCGCAGTTGCGACCGGGGTGAGGCGTGCCTACGATAGTTTCGTAGAATCATCTGTTCGGTCTAGTGTGAGTGACCTTGCGGCGCAATCTCCCCTAATTGATTACTCAAATCGAATGATTGATATCTTGGGTGATCAGAGCGCAAGCCTCACGCCCGCTTTGGATGAATTCTTTGACGGGATTAAAGAATTAAGTCTGGACCCGTCTTCGGAACTACGTCGAGATACTGCGCTTTCCAATGCGAAAGGTTTAGCCAGTCGATTTAACGAATTGGGTCATCAATTACAGCTGATTGATGACGAAACTAAAAATCAGCTCAGCTATAAAGTGAGTGAATTTAACGCGCTAACAGATCAACTGGCCGTCATAAATCAAAAGCTTGTAAGACAGTCTGACCTTAAGCGACAACCTCCAGATTTGCTCAATTCTAGAGATCAAGTACTTGTCGAGTTATCGAAACGTTTTCGTGTTTCAGTAGAGCAAGCTGCAAATGGCATGGTCTCTGTTACTGTTGGAAAAAATGCCAATGGCGTAAAAGTTGTTGATGGAGGCTCGGCTAAGCAAATGGGGGTTGAGTACAAGACCGCTACTTCTCCTGCTGAAGCTACTTTAGTGCTGGACGCCTACGGTGATCGGCAAGATCTCAGCGGTCTTACTGGTGCCGGGGGTGAGATAGGGGGATTACTGCAATTTAGATCCAGCGTATTAGCGTCCTCGATGGATAATTTGAATTTGTTAGCAACAACGGTTTCGAGCGAAGTGAATTCAGCGCTGGCTGGCGGCATGGATCTATATGGTGATAAAGGCGGGCCATTATTTGAGACGCCACTTGTTTTTTCCGCAGACGTAAAAAATACCGCTTCAAACCCGGGTGTTTCCATCGAAGTAACGGAAAAGGTGCCTGAGAATAATCACAGTTTGGAATTAATCTTTGATAAAAAAAATGATCGTTGGCTCATTAATGATCAAAATACTGGTCTCAAGTTTGTAAGTCCTAACGCTAGGCAAATGACCATCAATGGGCTTCGCATTGGGATATCAGGTGAAATTCAAGATGGCGATAGAATTACCATCGGAGCCTCATCTTCCGCTGCAGAAAGCATGCGAGTTGTGATGACAGACCCTAACAGGTTGGCAGCGGGGGATTTATACGGCATGACGTTTGGTGCGGGAAATTCGGGTTCAGCCCGTGCTTCTGTGGAGTTTGCGGAACAAACCCCGGCATCGCTGGTCAAGCCGATACAAGAAACGCTGGTTAATAATCTTAATCCTGCCGCAGCGGTAAGTATCAATCCTAATAACTTTCAGCCACTGGTTTCTATTCCTGCTGGCACTAGCAACGTGACGTTAACCCTGTCGAAGGAATACCCAGCAGATGTAGAAATGCAGGTGTTCACCCGAGAAGGACAGCATCTATTTGGTTCGGCAGGTATCGCTGACAGCCAACTCTCTCTGATGTTAAGCGAGAATAATGGCTTTGGCGCAGGTGCGAGTTACTCGGCTCAACAATTGAATGCTGATCAAGGCTATATGGGCAAGCCCTGGCGCATAGGCGCTGTAAGCCAATCGCTATCTGAATTGAATGAACAAGGCGCTGCAATTGTAAAACAAGAAGCGGTTATTCAGTCCAGTGCTTTGCCCGCAAGAATTAACAGCACAGGGTCTACTCTAAACATCGTTGATCAAGCTGATCTAAAGCTGAACGGCAAGGCTTTGTCGGCATTACCGCTGGCAAACGGTACGTCGCTTACCTCAGCTGCAGTCGCGAGTTGGTTGAATACAAACATCTCAACCCATGGTTTAGCTTTAGTTGCCAAAGCTGAAAATGTAATAGACATATCTCGACAAGATATAGATCTCAATGCGAGTTCACTTTCCATTAACGGATCTACCATAAACCTTCCGTCGCCAATGAATTCACTAGTTGATTTGGCGAATGCGATTAATCAGTCAACCAGCGACACGAATGTTGAAGCCGTTATAGGCGTCAATAATTCACTCAGGCTCCAAAATACGGTTGGCAACGAGGCCGCTAGTATTACATTGAGTTCTCCTGCTAGTGTGTTCAAGAGTCTTGCAGGAGAAGTCAGAGCCGCAATAAAAATAGAAGCGACCAGGGCGGGTGGGGATAGTAGCCAAAAAGAAGTTGCCTTAACGCTATCGAGTCAAGGGACTAGCTCAGATCTAGCCGCGTTAGGTTTTTCAAGTTCTCTGTATATAGACGATACCTTGTCGGAGGATCTTATCGTGTTTGCCACAGGCGCAACGAGTGCGTCTGCGACCTTAGCTGCCGATTATTCTGCTGGAGAAGTCGATCCATTGGCGTTGAGAAATAGAATTACGCGTTTTGAGTTTGTCAGTGATACCCAGTATCAAATCAAAGACGATGCTACCGGGACTGTTTTGGCAACACGTGACTATTTATCGGGTCAAGATTTGCAATATCAGTCGATAAGAATACAGATGGAAGGTGAACCCAAGAAGGGCGATACCTTTAGCGTAGATGGAAATCAAAGCGGCCTCGGAAGTAACGAGAATGCGTTAAGACTGACAGCTCTAGAATCAAAAAAAGTGTTTGGCGCAAGCCAAAATTTCCATGACGGATATCTTTCTATACTAACGACCGCGGGTAACACCTCGAGACTCGCTGAAGTTGCTGAACAGGCGCTTGAAATTGTTCATGATCAGGCAGTGCGAGCAAAAGATGAAAAGTCGGGGGTGAACCTAGACGAGGAGGCTGCCAACTTAATTAGGTATCAACAGGCTTACCAAGCTTCTGCGAGATTAATGCAAACAGCAAACCAATTGTTTGACGCACTACTGAGGATATGAGGTAAGCGATGAAAATTTCAAGTTCCTATTTGTATAACAAATCGTTGCAAAATATACAGACTGCTCAGAGTGATGTTGCAAAGACCCGTGAACAGATTGCGACTGGAAAAAGTTTAGTCCGTCCAAGCGATGACACCAGTAAATTGCGTAATATCGAGACGTTGGAGTCTCATGTCAGGAAGCTAGATTCTTTTGATCGTAATGCGGCTTATTTAGAAGACCGATACGGTCTTGAAGAAACTGTATTGACCTCGGCTAATGACATCATCATTAGAGTCAAAGAATTGGCTATCCAGGCGGCGAACGATACTTTGTCGGTGTCAGATCGAGACATTATCGCGGTTGAGGTCAGCAGTTTAAGGGACGAAATGATATCAATCGCGAACACGAGAGATGTTGAAGGCAATTATATTTTTGGCGGAAGTAAGACTGATATGGCCGCTTTTGTTAAGAGCGACGTCACTGGAAAGGTAAATTATCAAGGGGATAATAGGGAATCTAGCGTTGCCATTAGCAGTACGAGAACAGTAACGAAAAACAGGGACGGCACAACAATATTCCAGACGGCGCCCAGACAGGAGCAAACTTTTGCGCTAGGTGGGTTAGGCGGTGCGAATGACCCAACCGGTGATTTTAACTTTAAAGTTGGGTCAGCCGTGATCGAATTTTCAGTCTCTGCTAATGATAGACCTGAGACTGTCAAGGCGGCGATAGAGCAATCTCTAGAGTCCTCTGGAATATCCGGCACAGCGCAAGCCGTAACCTTGAATGGTGCTACGAGTTATAGTGTCACCTTGACTGGCGTAAATTCTAATGCGAGCAACGGCGTTCCGGTGACAGCATCGTCGCCGGGTTCCAACCCGCTGACAGTAACTTTACGTGAGTCAAAAATCCAGAGCGTTGGTTTCTTTGATGTGCTAGGTGACCTAGTATCCGCGCTATCGGACAATAAGCGCGGCGAGATTGGCAGGTCTGTGAGTGAATTAAGTGCGCTGCAAGATAGGCTTTCGATGAATGTTGGTCAGGTGGGTTCGAGTCTTAACAACCTAGAGCGGCAGATTGATATAAATGCTTCAACCCGATTACGAATCGATGAGTTGCTCTCAACAGAGCGAGACCTTGATTATGCGAAGGCTGTGACAGAATTCAATGCTGAGATGGTGAGGCTAGAAGCGACGCAGGCTAGCTTTGCTAAGATCGCGCAACTCTCCCTGTTTGAATACCTCTAGTAGAGTGTTTGTGGCAACGCATCCGCAGTGTGCTGTCCGTTATGATTACTGGAAGGTAGCTGAATGTTTTCGATTGGCTCCAATAAGGCCTTGACGGCTTTTTCGAGTTCTTCAACGAGAATAATCAGTTCTTCAAAATCCTCCGCAATTGGAAGTTTTAAGTTGTTCTGAAGTGTTTCTTCGATATAAGCAAACAGATCATCCAGGTGACTGACGATGCTTGGGACAGGCACGGATGACAAATTCTTATATAGCAGCCGAGAAAGATTGGTCGCATGTTTAGTCGAAGGCGTGCATCTTTGAATGTTAAGATTCTTGGCTTGCTTTCTCGCGGTTTTCAGACTGTGTGTCAGAGACTGAAAGAGAAACTCCATTTCTTGATTTTTTTCTGATCCGAATTTCTCAATATCAGTTTTTAATTTACTTATATGATGCATAATCTAGAAACCGGCTTCCCTCAGAGACTCAATCGGTAATTTGGCGATTTTCTTTAGATTTTTAAGTCACGGAACAGCTCTGATACGCTGATTCCAAGCATTTTTCAGCAAGTGCTTCGATTTCCAAGACAATATTATCGTCGATCTGGAATTTAATGAACTCAGCCAGGTTTTCAGCGTCTTTGTAGCCATTTAGTGAAGCGACTCTTGCCCACAAGAACGCTGTCTTGAGATCAATATTACTGTCTGTGCCAAATATTGAGCCGAAATCAGAAAATGTGTTCTTTTCTTCTTTTTTGCCCTCGCCAGATGCGAGCATGTAGGCAAACATGAACTGTCCATTGATATCGCCGAGCAGGGCCGCCTTTTGGAAGTGCACACGCGCTCTAATCGGGTTCTTCTGCGTATCATTCCCCTCGTAGTAGATCAGACCTAGCATATAGTGAGAAGGGCCCAGGTTTTGATCTGAGGCCTTGGTAAACCAACGTTTGGCGATCGTCATGTTTTGTTGGACGCCATATCCTCGGTAGTTGAGCATGCCAAGATTGTGCTGCGCCTCTGGCAGGTTTTGGTTTGCCGACCTGGTGTACCAACTGATTGCCGTAGCATAGTTTCGCTTTACCCCAAATCCTTTTTCGTACAGAAAGCCGATATTGTTTTGAGCCTCAGCGATGCCTTGTTCCGCCATCGGTTTGAATGCTCTAAATGCGGTTGAATAGTGTTGTCGATCAATAGCGTTCAGTCCGGCTACGAAAGCCTCTGCGTAAACCATGGGAGTCGACAATATAAACCAAGAGAAAATGATGCCGCTAATTATTAGTCGTCTGCTCATTTATTTTTGTGTTCCTCCGTAATGGTTGTTGGCGGGCTGATCAGATCTCAAGGCATCCTCGATATCGAGTATCTTCTTGAATAGATCGCCTTCATTGATAGCGCCTCTTAATTTCCTGCCTTCGAGTATAGGGATACTTTCGCCGACAAATTCTGAAGCGACTTCCAAGGCCTCAGTGAGCGGCTGGCTGATGGTGAGGTGTAGTGGGTCTCGGTCAAGGCTATCAAGATAGTTTGTTTCCTCCAGCAGACTATGAATCGATAACTTTCCAACCAAATTCTGTTGATCGTCTATGATATAAGCTTCTGTCATCTGGTGAGTCTTTAAGGACTTCAAAATTGTCGCTGAATCTGTCTTTGGAGAGAAACTCAAGTAGTCGCTGCTCTCTAATTCGCCGACAGATATTTGTGTCATGTGGATATATTCTCGTCCTCGCCTTAGATCCACACCTCTATCTAATAGTTGCCTGTCAAAAAATGAAAGACCAAATAACTTGTAGGTGATTGAAGAAGACAGCGTGACGGATAGCAGCGCCATGAGTCCAAATTCGTACGAGCCCGTCAATTCAACAACAATGAGCACGACGGTAATTGGGGCCCCGATTACGGAGGAACCCACTGCCGCCATCGATGCAATGCTGATAATACTAATATAGTCTGCAGGCAGTCCAATCTTGATTAGGAGCCCGGATAATACCCCGCCTAACGCTGCTCCTATAAAAAGCGCTGGGCCAAAAACGCCACCAAAGAAACCAAAACCGATACACATAGATGTCATCAGTATTTTCCCAAATAGGATGAGTAGCAGGAACTCAATACTGAATGTGGCATTAATTATTTGGTTGATCTGCGTTCCACCTAAGCCCAAAACCTCGGGTATAAACGAGCCGATTGTTCCTCCTACAAAAGCAGTAAAGAGAATAAGAGAGGTAAAACTAAATTTAGAGCTAGCGGAAACACTTTGAAATTTTCTCAAAGTCACCATGTACAGTACGGCTACCGCGGAGCATAGCGGCGCAAAAATGATGACAAATGGGACTACCGATGCGAGTTCGAGCTCGGGCGTAGGGACATTGAAGGCCAGATTAGATTCAAAGAGATATTGGTTGAAAGCAGAAGCAACAATGGATGAGACCGAAATTGGTGCTACCGCGCCAATAGAAAACCGTCTTAGTAGTGCTTCGTGTGCGAAGATAATGCCTGCAATTGGCGCATTGAAACCAGCCGAAATTGCCGCTGCGACGCCACAGGCAATGAGCACGTCTTTTGAAATGTTTGTTTTTGTCAGTTTTGAAATGAGTGTTGAAAGGGTAGCGCCAAAATGGACCAAAGGACCGTATTGGCCAACAGATGCACCTCCGCCCGCAGAAATAAATGCGGCGAGCGTGGACCCTATGCCTACCTTTATGTCAACGCCAATTTTGGGCTGTTGTAGTGCATAGATGCTATCTGCGGGCCCGGACCATTTAGTAACGCCTAATGTTTTTCGGACTAAAATAATTAACAAGGCTGCTGTTAGCATTGTGGGTATTGGCAATAAGGAAAAGCTTTGGCCGGAGACGGTGAAGACAAACCTCTCCGTTGCTTCTTGAAAGCTCAACAGGTAGCGTGCCCCTTCCACAAAAAATTGGGCTGTTACCGCGACCAGGACACCGATAATAATGGCAAAAAATGCTTGGACAATAAGTACAGAAAAGAACTCTTTTTGGGGCATTTTATCTATCCTTATTTTTCAAATTTTATTTTTTATTTTTTATTTTCGATTCAAATCCAAGGCAATCTCTGCCATCAGAAGATTTCACTTCAATGCAGGGTAGAGTGCTGGATTTAAAACCCAGTTTCCTGCACTGATAACGATAATTGCGATCCCAGCTAATTTCAAAATGGCGACAATTCCAACAGTTCACTTTCGGTGTGTCTGAGCTAGCCATTAAGTCTTTCTGTCTCTATTAAAGATGTGTTGAGATTCTTCAACAAACTTTTCTATTTGCTCTTCAGACATGCTTAGGTTTCGCCCAACTTTTCTGATAGCAGCCAGTTCTTCATCGGTAATGAGTCCATCCTCAAGTGCATCTTGAATCGTGTCTTCAAGTGCCTCCCGTCTGCGCCGCATTTGTTCTGAAAAAGCGGAAGCAAGTATGCCTGAAGGTAGTGCAACCATACCAATACCCAGGATGGTGACTAGCGATCCTAAAATTTGACCCGTTAGCGATATAGGGTAAACATCGCCATATCCAACAGTGGTCAGCGCTGCCACAGCCCACCACATGGCTTGCGGAATTGATCCAAAGCTATTCGGTTGAATATCCCGCTCAACTAAATAAAGCGCAGAAGCCGCGAGTGTGAGCATCACCATCATGATGAAAAAAATACCCGTAAGACTCTTTCTCTCTTCGTGTAAAACGGTCAATAGAAGTTCAAAAGATGAGAAGTAGCGAGTCAATTTAAACACGCGCAATAGACGTAACAATCTCAAAAACCTGAGATCGAGACCAGGGAAGAGCACCTGCAACAGCGACGGCAAGAAGGCCAGAAGGTCAACGATGGCAAGTGGCGTAGAAGCATATCTTAATCGTTTGCGGGTTGCGCTCTCTTGATCATCACTAACGGAAGTGTTTTCTACCGAAGTCCACAGGCGAAGCGCGTATTCGATTGCAAAAATGACCGTAGAAAGTATTTCGATCCAAAAAAACAGCAATCTATATTTTGCATCTAGCGAAGGTATTGACTCCAATACGATGCAAGTTACATTGATACTGATGAGCGAAATGATGAAAATAGAGAAGGCCCTTGACGTTAAATCATCGGGAT